>NZ_JBIVGI010000004.1:142701-441458 GCF_044748625.1 Kitasatospora sp. NPDC089913
CGGGGGGGGGGGGGGGGGGGGGGGGGGGGGGGGGGGGGGGGCGGGGGGGGGGCGCGGGGGGGGGGGGGGGGGGGGGGGGGGGGGGGGGGGGGCCCCCCCCCCCCCCCCCCGACCTGACCCGAGCGGACGCCTCCGGCGGCCGCCGTCAGGCCCCGCGCTTCCAGAGCCCCCGCTCGGCGAGGATCGGCAGCACGTTCTCCCCGACCCAGTACGCCTCCTCCAGGTGCGGGGCACCGGAGAGGACGAACTCGTCCACACCCAGCCGGTGGTACTCCTCGATCCGGTCGGCCACCTCGCGGTGGTCGCCGACGAGGGCGGTGCCCGCGCCGCCGCGCACCAGGCCGATGCCGGCCCACAGGTTGGGCGAGACCTCCAGCCGGTCGGTCGAGCCGCCGTGCAGCAGGCGCATCCGCCGCTGCCCCTCGGACTCGCTGCGGGCCAGTGCCGCCTGGGTCTCGGCGATCCGCGCCGGGTCCATGCCGGCGAGCAGCCGGTCGGCCTCCGCCCACGCCGCCCGCGCGGTGTCGCGGGTGATGACGTGCAGCCGGATGCCGAACCGCGGCGCGCGGCCGTGCCGGGCGGCGAGTTCGCGGACGTGCCGGATCTTCTCGGCGACCATGGCCGGGGGCTCGCCCCAGGTGAGGTAGACGTCGGCGTGCCGGGCGGCGACCTCGACGGCCTCCGGCGAGGAGCCGCCGAAGTACACCTCGGGCACCGGTTCCGGCAGCCGGGTCAGCCGGGCGCCCTCCACCCGGAGGTGGGTGCCGCGGTGGTCGACCTGTTCGCCGCGCCACAGCCGCCCGGTGACGGAGAGGAACTCCCCGGTGCGGGCGTAGCGGCCCGCCTTGTCGAGGAAGTCCCCGTACGCGCGCTGCTCGGCGGACTCGCCACCGGTGACGACGTTGAGCAGCAGGCGGCCGCCCGACTGGTTCTGGTAGCTGGTGGCCATCTGGGCGGCCAGCGTCGGGCTGAGCTGACCGGGGCGGAAGGCCACCAGGTACTTCAGGCGCTCGGTCTCCCGGGTGAGCATCGCGGTGGTCAGCCAGGCGTCCTCGCACCAGGCGCCGGTCGGCGTCAGCGCCCCGGTGAAGCCGAGCTGTTCCGCACTGCGCGCGATCTGGCCGAGGTAGGCGACGCTCGGCGGCCGGTCGGTGCCGGCGGTGCCGGGCGTCGAGCCGTGGCCGCCGCCGACGACGTGCCGGCTGTCCCCGGTGGTCGGCAGGAACCAGTGGGCGGTGAGCGTCATGGCGGCTCAGCTCTCCTGGAGCGGGGTGAACCCGCCGTAGCCGCCGTCGTGGTGGACCAGCGGCGGGCCGTCGGTGGTGTCGACGGCCAGTACCTCGCCGACGACCAGCAGGTGGTCGCCGACCGGCCGGAGCAGGAACGGGCGGGCCGTGAGCCGGGCGGCGGCGCCCGCGAGGACGGGTGTGCCGTACGGGCCGGTGTGCCACTCGGTACCGGCGAAGCGGTCGGTCCCGCTGCGGGCGAAGCGGTTCGCCAGCTCCCGCTGGTCCTCGCGCAGGATGTGCACGGTGAAGGCCTCGGCCTCCCGTACCGCGGGCGCGGCCGAGGCGGTGGCCGACAGGTAGAAGGACACCAGGGCGGGGTCCAGGCTCACCGAGGTGAACGAGGTGGCGGTGAAGCCGGCGGGGCCGCCGGGCCCGGCCGCGGTGATCACCGTGACACCGGCCGCGTGCCGGCGCAGGGCACGGCGGAGCAGGTCGGCACCGTGGGTGCCGCCGAGCGCGGACGGCCGGGCAGGTGCGGACGGCTGGGTGCGGACGGGCCGTTCGTCGAGGGTGGTCATGCGGGACTTCCTTCCGGGGCACGCGGGTGGGGGGTGCGTCCGCCCGCGTCGGTGGTGACGATCCGGGCGGGCAGGTGCGGGCCGCCCCGCAGGCGTTCCAGCCACTGGACGACGGCGGCGGCGACGCTGCGGTGGGCGGCGTCGTTGAGCGCGTCGTGACGGCCGTCGGCGACCAGGACGAGCCCGGCGGCGAGGCGGTCGGCGAAGCGCCGTGCGGTGGCGGGCGGCGACACCGGGTCGGCGGACCCGTGCACCACGAGGACCGGTACCCCTACGGAGCCGATCGCGGTGGCCGCGTCCTCGGCGGCGTGGGCGAGGGCGGCGGACACGTCCTGGGCGAGGGCACCGGACCGGAACTCCGGGTCGGTGGCCAGCAGGTCGCGGTGCATCGGGCAGGACGTCCGGGCGCCGAGCTCGTCCGTCCAGGTCTCGGCGGTGTCCGAAGCCCCGGTTGCGGCACCCGCGGTGGGCAGGCCGACGAGCAGCAGCCCGTCGGGCGCGGCCTGCCGGGCGGCGGCCAGGGCGAGCAGAGCGCCGGTGTCCGAGCCGGCCAGGACCACGGGCGTGCCGGACGGGGCACTCGCGCGGGCCTCGGTGACCTGACCGGCCAGGTCCGGCGGGACGGATCCCGCAGCGGGGACGGATCCCGCAGCGGGAACGGCCGGGACGGCCACCCGGTAGCCGTCGAAGGCCAGCCGCCGCCCGAAGCGGCCGTACACACCGGGGTGCTCACCCCGGCCGGGCAGCAGCAGGACGGTGCCGCGCACGGTGACGCCCACGGCGGGCTCCCAGACGGCGGGCTCCCGGAGGGCGGGGGACGGGCCGGCCAGTGGCACGGGGGCGGCCGCTGCGGTGGTGGTCATCGGGCGGCACCGGACACTGCGACGGCGGCCTGCTCGGACTGCCGCACCCGGGTCTCCGCAGCGTCCCGCGCAGCCAGGGCATCGCGGCGGGCGACCTCCTGGCGCACCAGCGGGATGAGCTCCTTTCCGTAGTCGAGCGCGTCGTCCAGCGGGTCGTAGCCGCGGATCAGCAGCGTGGTCGCGCCGAGGTCGACGTAGTCCAGCAGCGCCTGGGCGACCGTCTCCGGCGTGCCGACCAGCGCGGTCGAGTTCCCCGCGGCGCCGGTTGCCGCGGCGGGGGCCGTCCACAGCGCGCGGTCGTGCCGGTCGCCCTTGGCGGCGGCGGCCAGCAGGCGCTGGGAGCCGACGTTCTGCGGGGCGGCCCCGGGGCCGGTCGGCAGGATCCTGCGGCGGCCGCCGAAGACGTCGCCGCCCTGCTTGATGGTGGCCAGGACGCGGTGGGCGCGCTCCCAGGCCTCCTCCTCGGTGCGGCCGAGGATCGGGCGGAAGGACACGCTGATGCCCTGGACGTCGGTGCGCCCGGCGGCGGTGGCGGCGGCGCGGACGGAGGCGATCTGCTGGGCGGTCTCGGCGAGCGGCTCGCCCCACAGCGCGAAGGCGTCGGCGTGCCTGCCGCCGACCCGGTAGGCGGCCTCGGAGGAGCCGCCGAAGAACAGCGGGATGCGCGGCCGCTGGACCGGCAGCACCTCGGACTTGAAGTCGGCGAAGCGGTAGTACGGGCCCTCGTGGTCGAACGGTTCCTCGGCGGTCCAGGCCTTGGTGAGCACGGTCAGGTAGTCGTCGGTGCGTGCGTAGCGCTCGTCCTTGGTGAGGTAGTCGCCGTCGCGGCGCTGCTCGGCGTCGTGGCCGCCGGTGATGATGTGGACGGCGACCCGGCCGCCGGAGAACCGGTCCAGGGTCGCGAAGGTGCGAGCGGCGACGGTGGGTGCGACGAAGCCGGGGCGGTGCGCGATCAGCAGGCCCAGCCGCTCGGTGTTGGCGGCGGCGAAGGCGGCGACCTGGTTGGGGTCGGGGCTGGCCGAGGAGTGGGCGATCAGGATGCGGTCGAAACCGGCCTCCTCGTGGGCCCGGGCGAACCGGCGGGTGTAGTCGGGGTCGACCACCGGGCCGTGCGCGGGGCGGGTCTCGGAGACGTCGTGGGTGGAGATCATGCCGATGAACTCGACGGGCATGGCGGTCTGCCTTTCGTGGCGAGGGGACTTCTTGGCAACGGGACTTCTTGGCGAGGGGACTTCTTGGCAAGGGGACGGGGAGGAGCGCCGCGGACGGCGGGGCCGGTGGGAAGGGGAAGGAGCGAGCCGTCAGCCGACCGTCGGGCGGTGCAGGGCGGCCCGGCCCCGGGCGAGCAGGACGGTGTCGTCCTGCGGGGTGTGCACCCGGGCGCACAGCACGTCGCGCAGATGCCGCTGGAGCGGGTGGTGCCGGGTCAGGCCGTGGTTGCCGACCAGGGCGACGGCCCGTTGGACGGACTCCACGGCGGCGCGGGTGCCGAGCAGCTTCGCTCCGGGGGCCTCCTCGACGGCCGGCGGCTCGCCCGCGTCGACGGCCGCGGCCAGGGCGGCGACCAGCCGCTCGGCGCCGCCGAGTTCGACGTCGATCAGGCCGAGTTCGCTCTGGAAGCGGGGCAGGCTCGCCAGGGGCGCGCCCAGGGCGCTCGGGGTGCGCTCGTGCAGGAAGGCGGTGAGCCAGGACTGCGCCGCGCGGGCGACGCCCAGGTAGAGGGCGGCGAGGCCGAGCGAGTTCCAGGCGGCGCCGATCGGGTCCCGGCCGCCCTCCGGGGAGGGGGCGGCGAGGCGTGCGGTGTGGTCGAGCGGGACCCGTACCGCGTCCAGCAGCACGTCGTCGCTGCGGCTGGCCCGCAGGCCGAGGTGGTCCCAGGTCGGCTCGACGGTGATGCCGGGCAGGTCGCCGCGGACCAGGAACGAGCCGACCCGGGGTCCGGGCTCGTCGGTGCGGGCCCACACCAGCAGCCAGCGCAGCGCGGGCGCGCCGGTGGAGAAGATCTTGCGCCCGGTCAGTTCCCAGCTGTCGCCGCGCCGTCTGGCCACAGTCGCCGGCAGCCCGCCGCGTACGGGGGTGCCGAGCTCCGGTTCCACCCGGACGTGGTTGACCAGGGTGGGGCGCTCGGCCGACTCGGCGAGCAGCTGCGCCAGCGGACCGGCCGGCCAGTGGGCCTCGCGCGCCTCGGCTGCGTGGACGAACAGGGTCATCGCGGTGACCAGGGCGACCGCCGGGTCGCCCGCGCCGAGCGCGCGCAGGATCCGGACGGTGTCGGCGAGCCCTCGGCCGGGGCCGCCGTGCCGTTCGGCGACGGTCGCGGTGAGCAGACCGGCCCGGTGGACGAGCGCGATGCCTTCGGCGGGGAAGGTGGCGTCCCGGTCGTGTTCGGCGGCCCGCTCCGCCAGGGCGGCGGTCAGGGCGGGCAGCCCGTCGAGGTCGGGCGGTGGGGGCGCGGGTCGGGCGGGGGCGGCCGCTGCCGGTGCCGGGGTCATCGGGGCTGCTCCGAAACGGTGGTGGGGGCGGGGGCGCCGTGGGCGTTGCCCGGGTCGAGCCGGGCCCGCCAGTCCGGGCTGTGGTGGCAGGCGGCGGTGTGCGTGTGCTGACCGGTGCCGGGGACCGCGAGCGCCGGTCCGAGTTCCGGGACCGCCGCGCAGGCCGCGTCCGCGAACGGGCACCGGTGTGCGAACCCGCAGCCCCCGCCGGGGACGGCGGCCGCGGCGGGCGCCCGCAGGATCCGCAGCGCGGCCCGCCGGGAGGGGTCCGGGCCCGGTGCCGAGGCGGCCAGCAGCGCGCTGTACGGGTGCAGCGGCCGGTCCAGCACCGCCGGTGCCGGTCCCTGCTCGACGATCCGGCCCCGGTACAGCACGGCGATCCGGTCGGCGATCCCGGCCAGTGAGTCGAGGTCGTGCGAGATCACCACGACGGCCAGGCCCAGTTCGTGACGGAGCCGGTCCAGCAGGCGCAGGACGTGGTTGCGGTTGGAGGCGTCCAGGGCGCTGACCGGTTCGTCGGCCAGCAGCAGCCGGGGCCGTCCGACGATCGCCCGGGCCAGGGCGACCCGCTGGCGCTGGCCGCCCGACAGCGCGCCCGGGGTGCGGCCGGCGAGTGCGGCGTCCAGGCCGACCCGGTCGAGCGCCTCCCGCACCCTCGGCCCGCGCTCGGCGCGGGGGAGGCCGGCCACGGCGAGCGGTTCACCGACGAGGCGGGCGACCGTCAGATCGGGGTCGAGGGAACGCAGCGGGTCCTGGAACATGTACTGGACGGTCCCGGCCCGCCGCGCCGTCCGCAGGGCCCGGCCGCGCAGGACGGTGCGGTCGGCGCCGTCCACCGTGATCCGGCCGGAGGTGACGGGGGCGAGCCCGGCCACGGCCCTCGCGAGGGTGGTCTTCCCGGAGCCGGTCTCGCCGATGAGGCCCAGGATCTCTCCGGAGCGTGCCTCCAGGTCGACCCCGCCGAGCACGGTGCTGCGGCCGTAGCGGACCTCCAGGCGCTCGATCCGCAGGGCGGGGGACCCGGCGGCGGGCGCCGGCCCGTCCGCGATCGAAGAGGCGATGGCGGTGATGCTCATACCGGGACCTCCGTTCGTTCCGTGACGTCCGTCCGTTCGCGGACGCCGCTGAGGGCCAGTTCGGCGCTGCGCAGGCAGCGCGCCGCCCGGCGGCCGGTCCCGGGGACGGGCGTGAGCGGGACGGTCTGCTCGGCGCAGGCGGCGGTGGCGTACTCGCAGCGCGCGGCGAAGCGGCAGCCGGCCCCGGTGGTGCCGGGCTCGGGCGGCCGGCCGGGAATGACGGCGAGCTCCCGGCGGTCCCGGCGGCCCAGGCCGGCGACCCGCAGCAGCGCCTCGGTGTACGGGTGGGCCGGGGCGGCGGCCACCTCGGCGGTCGGGCCCTCCTCGACGACCTCGCCCGCGTAGAGCACCAGCACCCGGTCGCACACCTCGGCGACCACCGCCAGGTCGTGACTGACCAGCAGCAGTGCCAGCCCGTGCCGGTCGCGGAGCACGCCCAGCAGGTCCAGCACCTCGGCCTGGACGACGGTGTCCAGCGCGGTGGTGGCCTCGTCGGCGACCAGCAGCTGCGGGTCGCCGGAGATCGCGACCGCGATCAGGACCCGCTGGAGCATGCCGCCGGAGAGCTCGTGCGGGTAGCTGTCGTGGACCCGCTCCGGGTCGTGCAGGCCGACGGCCCCGAAGAGTTCCACTGCCCGTCGGCGGGCCTCGGCCCGGCCGAGTCCGCGCCGGCGCAGCGGTTCGCCGAGCTGGCGCCCGACGGTGAGGGTGGGGTTGAGGTACGAGCCCGGGTCCTGGAAGACGGCGCCGATCCGGGTGCCGCGCACCTGCTGCCACTGGCGGTCGGTCAGGCCGACGAGATCCGTGTCGGGGCTCCCCGGGCCGTTGCCCGCCGTGCCGCCGAGGACGATCCGGCCGGCGGACACGGCGACCCCGGGCGCGGGCAGGCCGAGCACCGAGCGGCAGGTGAGCGTCTTGCCGCTGCCGGACTCGCCGACGAGCCCGACGGCCTCGCCGGGGAGTACGTCGAACGAGACGTCGCGGACGGCCTCGGTGCGGCCGTGGCCGACGGTCACGTGCAGCCCCTCGACCCGCAGGGCGGCGGTGGTGCGAGCGGGAGGGCCGGGTTCAGGCGGGGTGCGGGACATGGTCGTGCTCCTTCCGGTCCGGCGCGGCCGGGGTTCCTGGCGCGGCCGGGGTTCCTGGCGCGGACGGGGTTCCTGGCACGGACGGGGTTCCTGGCACGGACGGGGATACCGGCCCGGACGTCACGCCCGACGCCGCGCGTCTCCTCGCGGCCCGGCGGGTGCGGGTGGCGGCCGGGGCGGCGCCGGTCCGGTCGCTGTCGGCGAGGACGTCGGCCAGCAGGTTCAGCGCCCCGACGGTGAGCATGATCAGCACGGCCGGCGGGACCGGTGCCCACGGCTGCTGGGCCAGGAAGCCGAGGTCGCTGGCGAGCATGCCGCCCCAGGTCGGCGCCGGCGGCTGCACGCCGATCCCCAGGAAGGTGAGCGAGGAGACCGTGAGCAGACCGGTGGCCAGCGCGTGCGCGGTGGTGACGGCGACGGTCGGAAGTACCTTGCGCCAGATGTGCACCCGCAGGATCCAGGACCGGGAGGCGCCCATCAGCTCGGCGGCCTCGACGTACTGGGCGCGGTCCAGTCCGAGCGCGGCGGCCCGGGTGACACGGAAGAACAGCGGCGCGAGCAGGACACCGAGCGCCAGCATCGCCTGGTGCAGCCCGTTGCCGAGCAGACCGACGGCGGCGATCGCGAAGAGGGTGAACGGCAGCGTCATCAGGGAGTCCACGGCGCGCAGGGCCAGCCAGGACGCGGCCGGGCCGAACCGCGCCGACAGCAGTCCGGGGACGACGCCGAGCAGGGCGGCGACGGCCACCGCCTCGACGGCGGCGAGCACGGAGAGCCCGGTGCCGGCCAGCAGTCGGCTCAGGACGTCGCGGCCCAGGTAGTCGGTGCCCAGCAGGTGCTCCGCGGAGGGCCCGCCCAGGATGTGGGCGGTGTCCTGGGCGAGCGGGTCCGCCGGGGCGATCCGTGCGCCGAACAGGGCCAGCAGCAGGACGAGGGCCAGCACGGCCAGCGCGGCGCGGGCGACGGGCACCCGCAGCGAGGCGCTCAGCGTGTTCACGTGTTCACTCCCACAGCCGGAGCCACAGCCGGAGCCGGAGCCGGAGCCGGCCCGCTCCGCTTCGTCGCGCGTCCCTCCGGCCGAGGCCCGCGCCGGGCCACCGGGTTGAGGGCGAACAGCACGGCGTCGACGGCCAGATTGGCCACGAGCACCACCGCGACGGTGACCAGCAGGGTGCCCTGGATCACCGGCACGTCGTGCTGCTCGGCCGCGCGGAGGGAGAGTTGGGCGATTCCCGGGAGGTTGAAGATCCGCTCGGTGACCACGGCGCCGCCGATGAGGACCGGCACGCTCATGCCGAGCACGGTGAAGGCCGGTCCGGCGGCGTTGCGCAGCCCGTGGCCGAACAGCACCCGGCGTCCGGAGAGTCCGCGCATCAGGGCACCGGTCGTGTAGTTGCGCCGCAGCTCCGCGACCAGCGAGGTCCGCAGCTGGCGGGCGATGCCGGCGGCGGCGTCCAGGCTGAGGGCCAGCGCCGGCAGCAGGGCGAACCGCAGCCACTCGCCCGGCTGCCGGGAGAACGGCACGTACCCGCCGGAGGGCAGCAGGCGCAGTTGGACGGCGACCAGGGTGATCAGGCCGATCGCGATGACGAAGGCGGGCAGGGTGCCGAGGAGGGTGCAGACGGCGGTGACCGCTCGGTCCAGCCGGCCGCCGTTGCTCAGCGCCGCCGCGATCCCGGCCGCGCCCCCCAGCAGCACGGCCAGCAGCAGGGCGAGGCCGGCGATGGAGAGGTCGACCGGGAGCGCGGTGGCGATCGAGTCGGCGACCGGCACGGTGGTGAACCAGGAGGTGCCGAGGTCGCCGCCGACCGCGTGGGACAGCCAGTCGCCGTACTGCGCGGGCAGCGGCCGGTCCAGGCCGAACTCGTGGTCCAGCCGGGCGATGTCGGCCGCGGTGGCGGTCTCGCCGAGGACGGCGGCGGCCGGGTTGGCGTCCGAGACGGCGCCGAGGCCGAAGGTCAGCAGCGAGGAGAGCAGGAAGACGGTGACGGTGCTCCCGAGCACCCGCCCCAGCGGGCGCGGGGCGCGCGCGGCCCGGCGGGCCAGGGGCCCCGCGCGCCAGGCGCCCGCACGGGGCAGGACGGCGCTCACGACGCGGTCACCCCCTCGAACCGCTGCACCGCCGTGAAGGCCGGGATCGGCGAGACGGACTTCCGCCGGGCCAGCAGCCGGGGGACGCTGTACAGGAAGGTGTTGGGCATCGTGCGCACCGCGAGCGCGGTGGCCGCCCGGAGGACGGCCGGGTACTCCGGCGAGTCCAGCGGGGTGCGCGAGACCTGCTCGACGGCCGCGGCCAGCTCCGGCGGGGTCCGCCGGCCCGGGTTCATCAGGCCCTGCTCGCCGAAGAGCACCTGGAAGGCCTGCGCGGCGGAGTCGCGGCCCGCGAACTGGTCGGTGAACAGGGCCTTGGTGTGCTGGATGTAGACGATCTGGGTGGCCTGCGCGGCCGGGACCACGTCGATGGTGGCCCGGATGCCGACCTCCTTCAGCTGCGCCTGGAGTTGCTCGGGCAGTCCCTGCGCGGCCGTGGTGGTCAGGGTGAGGTCGACGCCGTCGGGGTGGCCGGCCTCGGTGAGCAGCGCGCGGGCCTTGGCCGGGTCGTACCGGTAGAGGTCGGCCGAGGCGGGGTCGTAGCCGACGTAACCCTTGGGGAACGGCTGGTGGTTGACCTCGCCGTAGCCGAACAGCTGGGTCTTGAGCAGGGCGTCCCGGTCGATCGCGAACTTGAGCGCCTCGACCACCTTGGGGTTGTCGAACGGAGCCTTCTCGACGTTGACGTCCAGGACCGCCACCACCAGGGACGGGATCACCTGGACCTCCAGGCCCGCCGCCTTGGCCGCGGCCACCTGGCTGCCCGGGATCTGGGCCACGTCGAACTGGCCGGACTGGAGTCCGGCGACCACGGTGGCGGCGTCCGGGAGCGGATGGACCTCGAAGTTCTCCAGCTTGATCGCGGTCGCGTCCCAGTAGGCGGGGTTGCGGCGCAGCACGGCCTTGGCGTTCTGGGTGTACGAGGTGAGGGTGAACGGCCCGGCACCGGCCGGGCGGGTGGCCAGCCCGGCGGCGTCCGACTCGAAGGCCTTCGGGTTGACGATCATGCCGGTCTTCCCGGCCAGCAGGTTGGGGATCTGGTAGTCGGGCCGGGAGAGTTCGAGCAGCACGGTCTGCGGGTCGGGTGCGGACACCTCGCGGACGCTGGTGAGCTGCGGGGCGACCAGGGACTTGGGCTCGGTGCGGCCGCGGTCCAGGCTCTTCTTGACGGCGGCGGCGTCCAGCGGGCTGCCGTCGGAGAACGTCAGCCCGGGGCGCAGGGTGAAGGTGACCGAGGTGCCGTCGGCGCCGAACTTCCAGGCCGAGGCCAGGGCCGGTACGGCGGTGCCCTGTTCGTCGAGCTTGGTGAGGCCCGCGTAGACCAGCGACAGCGAGTGGACGTCCCAGCCCGCCGAGGAGAACACCGGGTCCCACGAAGTCGGCAGCGCCCAGCCCCACTTGAGGGTGCCGCCGACGGTGGACCCGCCCGCCCCGCCCGTCCCGGCCTGCCCGGGGTCGCCGCACGCGGCGAGGACGAACGAAGCGCCGAGGCCGAGGCCGAGGCCGAGCAGGGAACGTCTGCCGAGCAGCGGGCGGTCGTTGGAGGGGCTGGTCATGACGATCAGTCACCTTTCATGGGATGCACGACAGTTGTGACTTCGGTGCGGACGCAGGTGCGGGCACGGGCGGCGCGGGCCGAGACGATGGGTGGAGCAACGGCGCCTGGAGGCGGAGCCGGGAGGGTGCGGGGTGGGCGGTGCCGAGGGCCGGGGGCCGCCGGGGGGCGCCTGGGGGTGCAGGGGCCGCGGTCGGCCGGGGGAGGCCCGATCGACGGAGGGGTCGGGCGGCCTGGAGTCCGGGCCCGTGGTGCCGGGTTCAGGCCCTGTGCGAGCGGTTCGCCCGGGCGGGCCGGGGCACGGCGGCGTCGTGGCCGCCAGGTCCGGACGCGGTCAACAACAGCGGGCGCTGCTGGTGCGTCGGTGACTCTTCCGGCGGCGCACCGGGAGGGGGTGCGAGGAGGTCATGGACTCATCCTGGCCAGGTCAGCGGCCTGCTGTCAATGGACACCAAAAGGTGTCCCTTTGCTTCGCCGGGTGCCGCAACACGCCCTCAACACGCCGTTCACGCGCCACCTTTGCGACGTCCACGGAGCGCCGTTGCGGCGCCGGGAGCGGGCCGCCGCGCCGCGTGCGGGGCGGCGCCGTGTGACGTCTTGGTCCGGTCGGCGGGCGCGGGTCCTCAGCCGGCGGCGGGGGAGCGGCGGGCCGCGACGACGGCCGGGCCGGAGCGTTCCTGCGGATGGAGCACGACGTCCCCGTTCGCGGTCGGCACGCGCCGGGTGCCGGGCGGCAGCCCTCCCGCCGCTCCTGCCAGCTCGGGACCGGTCAGGCTCCGGTACCGCTCCAACAGCTCCCCGGCGGTGGGAACGCGGTCCGCCGGCACCAGCGGCGCGGGGGAGACCGCGGCCAGCGCCGCCCGGTACTCCTCCGCGCTCCGCCACCCCGGCACCACCCGGCGCCCGCCCGGCCCGGTGAACACCAAGGTCGGCAGCGCGTACCGGTGGCCGCCGTCCTCGGTCTCCTTCGCCGCCCCCGGGTGGGGCCCGTCCCCGCGCAGGCCGATCACCTCCGGCAGCGGCCGCCGGGCCTCGGCCCGGTCGCGGCGCACCCGCTCGCGGACGGCCGCGGAGGCCAGATCGGCCCGCAGCCGCGGCTCGTCGAGACCGGGCACCCCCGCCACCGCGGCGAGCACGCGCCCGGGGGTGTCGGCGGGCTCGCCGAGCACGAACACGCTCTCCCGCAGCCGGCGCAGCACCCGGTCGGCGACCAGCGGGCCCTGCGCCTCGGCGGCGGCCGCCGCCAGCGAGGACGGCCAGCTGCTCGCGGCCACCCAGCCCAGCCGGGCGGCCCTCGGTGCGCCCGCGTGGTCGGTGATCCGCTCGACGTACCCGGCGTACCAGGCCGTCTCGGCGGCCGGGTCCGGCGCGGGCTCCTCGTCCTCGTCGAACAGGACCCCGAAGACCCGCCGGTGCCCGCAGAAGCCCTCCGCCTCGCGCAGCAGTGCCCGCAGCCTCGGCTCGGCCGCCCAGGACCACGGGCACATCGGGTCGGTGTACTCCACCACCTCGACCTGGACCCGGACCCGGACCTCGGCGGCCGTGCCCTCGGCTCCGCCCTCGCCCTCGTCCCCGCTCACGCGGTCGCCACCCGGTCGCCGGACCGCACCAGTTGGGCCACGGTCGTGCCCGAGAGGATCTCCACGGCGCGCTCCTCGACGCTGCGCCAGACCGACGGAAGCCCCTGCGCGGGGCCCGGGTAGTCGAGTCCGGCCAGCGGCTCGCCGCGCAGTGTGATCACCTCGCCGTCCACCGCGCGCACCACGTCCAGCAGGGTGATCTCCTCGGCCGTCCGGCCGAGCCAGTAGCCGCCCTCGCAGCCGCGCTGGCTGCGGACCAGCCCGGCCCGCCGCAGTTCGCCCACCACGGACTTGAGGAACCGGAACGGGATGCCCTGGGAGGCGGCGATGGCCTCGCAGGTGAGGGGGCGCGACGTGTCGCAGGCGAGCTCGACCAGAGCCCGGGCGGCGTAGTCGGCCTTGGCGGATATGTGCATGCCCCCGAGTATCCCCCGGGCGGAGCGGTGCTCAAGTCCCTTGTCCGCCAAGGGCGGGCCCGGTCGGCGGGAAAAGACACCTCTTGACATCCTTTTGCCGCCGGGCCTAGCGTCCGGTGACATCCCGGGGCGTCGGGCGGGGCCGGGGGAGACGCCGGGCGACGCCGCCGCAACTGCCCTGCCAGCCCGCCGACGAGGAGCACCATGTCCGCCGAACCCCACTCCCACTCCCGCACCGCCGCGCCCGCCGGTGAGGGGGCGGCCGTCGTCACGGAGGCCGGCACCGGTTTCCACCCGCACCTGCACAGCACGGACGCCCCCGCCGGCACCGCCCTGCGGGCCCGGCTGCACCACGTCCGCGCGGGCGAACTCGACGACGGCACCGCCCAGACCGGCGGGATGCGGCGTTTCGCCGCGATCAGCGGACGGACGGTCGGCTCGGAGAAGCTCTGGATGGGACAGACCCACGTCGCCCCGGCCACCGCCTCCTCCGACCACCACCACGGCGAGTCCGAGACCGCCATCCACGTGGTCAGTGGGCACCCCGAGTTCGTCTTCGTCGACGACTCCTCCGGTACGCCCGAGGAGGTCCGCCTGCGCACCGGCCCGGGCGACTACATCTTCGTCCCGCCGTTCGTCCCGCACCGGGAGGAGAACCCGGACCCGGAGGAGGAGGCGGTGGTCGTCATCGCCCGCAGCACCCAGGAAGCCGTCGTGGTCAACCTCCCCGGCCTCTACGCCCTCGGCGACGGCGTGGGCGACCGGGCCTGAGGACGGCGACCTGGCCCGCCCCCGCCCCGGCTGCTCACCGGTCGGCGGGCCGGTCCGCCCAGACCCGGGCCAGACAGCGTCGCTCTCCCGGCCCGGCGGGATCGCTGAACCCGGTCCGTCCGTGCAGCACGGCCGTGTTGTCCAGGAGCAGGAGATCGCCCCGGCGCATCGGGACGCGCAGGACCGTCCCGGGGTCGGTGAGGACTCCGTGGAGGGTGTCCAGCGCCGCCAGCCGGCCCGGCGGGAACGGCCGGCCGGTCTCCCGCTGGCCGCGCTCGATCCAGTAGCGGTTGTACTGGACGTGCAGGCCGTGGCGGCGCTGCTGGAAGACCGGGGAGACGCGGTCGAAGTCCGGTCCGCGCCCGAAGTGGAAGTCCTGGTACAGGTGGTGCAGCGCGGACGGGTCCTGCTCCGCGAGACGGTCGTGGACGGCACGGGCGCTGACGAGCAACGACTCACCACCGGCCCGGGCCGGCCGGATGCACAGCAGACCCAGCAGCCACGGCGACTCCGGGCCGTGCGACCGGTCGGTGTGCGGGTCGAGCGTCCTGGCGTCGCCGTCGCGCTGCGCGGCCCGGGCGGCGGTCCCGTCGGTGGTCCGGTCGGTGGTCCGGTCGGTGGCCGGGAGCTCGACCGCCGGCGCGGTCTCGGCGGTGAGCAGGTCGTCCGCGGCCGGGCCCGCCGGGAGCGGCCGCACCGTGCCCAGCCGCGCCGCGAAACGCCGGCACAGCTCGGCGCACTCCGGATCGCCGAGCCCGTCCAGCGCCAGGCCGCGCACCAGGGCCAGGCCCGGTCCGTGGCGCAGGGCGTGGGCGACCCGCGCGACCGGATCCGATGTCCCGTCCGGTCTGTCCGGCGGCCACGGGACGACCCAGTCCTCCTCGTTCAAGGTGTCCGGGGTCCAGGCCCGGGGCCCCGCCCCTTCGGCACGTCCCGTCATCGGTGCTCCCCTTCCCTGCCGGGTGGCGCGCGCGGTCCGAGCGGGGCACCGTCCCGACGGCCACGTCCACGGCCGCACGAGCGGGAGTCCCGAGACCTTCTTCCCCGCCCCCGGGGCGGACAACCCCGCCCGACGGTCACCGGGCGGTCGGGACGGAGGTGACGGCGACGTAGGGTGTGCCACTCCGTCGTTCGTGACCGACCGGGCAACAAAGGTGTTGCTCCACCAGGGGATCCGCACGCTTGAATACGGCCATGGAAAACCCACTGTGGGGCGCGCTGCCCGCCGGAGTGCAGGACGAAGTGGATGCCCTGCTGGCGAAGGAGCACCGCGTCCGAGCGATCAAGGCCGTCCGCGACGCCTCCCCGCCGCCCGCGCCGGGTATCCCTGAGTGCTTGGACCTGATCATGGAACGCTCTGCCGTACTGGGTTTGTAGCGTCTGTCCCGGGTCCCGGCCGCGCCTCCGGACCTCGAGACACCGACCACCGAGGTGGCGGGGCTTCCCCGTCGGCCGGCCGCGATCGAGGCGGTGCGGGGTGCCGTTCCACTTCGAGAGCCCCGAGGTGCCCGACCGGCACCGCCTTGCGCTGGTGGGATCCACCCTGAGGAGCACCCGCCGGGGCCGCGGGCACCCGGCCGGCCTGCCACCTGGCGCGGGCCCGCCGCAGGGCCCGGGGGACCGCGAGCCCGGTGTCCGCCGCCGTCCGCCCGTCATGGACGACGGTCATGGATGCCCGTCACGGATGCCCGGCCTGCGTCACGGGGGCCGGGCTCGTAGGGTGTGCGCTGTGAACGATGGGTACGGATGGCGGGTCGCGCCCGATCCCGGCCGGGCGGTCCAGGCGACCTGCGACCACGCCGAGGGGCTGCACGAGGTCCCCGCGAACGCGGCCCCCGGCTGCGAGGACTGCCTACGGGACGGCCGCACCTGGGTGAACCTGCTGGCCTGCCTCAGCTGCGGGCACATCGGCTGCTGCGACAGCTCCCCGGGGCAGCACGCCTACCGCCACGCCCACGCCCACCCCGCCCACCACCTGGCCCGCTCGCTCCGGCCCGGCGCGGACTGGGCCTGGTGCTACACCGACGAGGTCTACCTGCACCGCACCCGGCCGGCCTGACCGGCGCGGAACGTCCACGGGGGTGGATCCGGGGCCCGAGGGGGATCGGTCGCGTACGGTGGGTCATCGTGGAGCGACTCATGGTCACGGCATCGGTCGAGGACGCCGAGCCCGGCACGGTACGCCAGGCGGTGGTCCTGGCCGGGGGCCTCGGCAGTCGCCTGCGGCCGCTGACACTGACCGTGCCCAAGCCCATGGTCGAGGTACGCGGCACACCGATCCTGCGCCACCAGCTCGACTGGCTCGCCGAATCGGGCGTGGAACAGGTCGTCGTCTCCGCCGGCCACCGGGCGCAAGTGATCGACGACTACCTCGCCTCCCACCGGATGCCGCTGCGCACGGACCTGGTGGTCGAGGACCGGCCCCTCGGCCGGGGCGGGGGACTCAAGCTGGCCGCCGCCGCGCTCGAGCGGCCCGGCGAACCCTGGCTGGCGCTCTACGGGGACATCTGGACCCGGTTCCCCCTCGCCGGGATGTTCGCCCACCACCGGCGGCACGGCGCGCTCGCCACGCTCGCGCTCACCCGGCCGTGGCTGCCCAGGGGCAGCGTCGACTGCGACGACCGGGGGCGGGTGACCGCACTGGTCTCGCAGGTGCCGCCGCCGCTACGGGTCAACGGAGGCGTGTTCGTCTTCGACCCGCAGATCGTGGACATGCTGCCCGACGAGGGCGACCACGAGCGAACCACCCTGCCCCGGCTCGTCCGCGCGCACCAGTTGATGGGCTACCCGGTGGACAGCCCTTGGCGAGCGATCAACACGCCGCACGACCTGGCCGACGTCGAATGCGGACTCGCCGGGCCGGGCTGAGCCGGGCGACCGAGGTCCGGTCCGGGTCGACCGGAACGACCGAGGTCCCATCCGGGTCGACCGGAACGACCGGGGCCCCGGCGGCGCGACCGCCGCCGGACCCCCGGCGGCGGGTCGAGGATCAGGCCTGGCCGCCGTCGCCGCGCGCGTAGGTCCGGATCCGGTAGCGCAAGCCCGACGTCGAGAGCTGCGGTCCGCCGTCCTCGGTGACGGTCCAGTCGGGGCCGACGGCGGGGGCGTAGGTGTCGCCCGGCACCGCGAGGTCGATCTCGGTGACCGACAGGGTCACGGCCCGGTCCACGGCCTGGCGGTACAGCTGCCCGCCGCCGATCACCCAGGTCTCGGCACCGTTGCCCCGCCCGGGTTCCCCGGCCGCGAGGCGCAGCGCCTCGTCGAGGGACCCGGCGCGGTCGGCGCCGTCCGCGGACCACTGCGCGTTGCGGGTCACCACGATGTTGCGCCGCCCGGGCAGCGGGCGGAAGCGCGGCGGGAGCGACTCCCAGGTGCGGCGGCCCATCACCACGGGGCGCCCGAAGGTGGTCGCCTTGAAGTGGGCGAGGTCCTCGGGCAGGTGCCACGGCATGGTGTTGTCCGCGCCGATCACCCCCTCCGGCGTCTGGGCCCAGATCAGTCCGATCCTCATACCGCGACCGGCGCCTTGATGGCGGGGTGGTGCTTGTAGTCCACCATCTGCACGTCGTCGAACGTGTACTCGAAGAGCGAATCGGCCTTCCGCAGCCGCAGCTCGGGGAAGTCGAACGGCGTCCGCGAGAGCTGCTCGGTCACCTGCTCCACGTGGTTGTCGTAGATGTGGCAGTCACCGCCGGTCCAGATGAAGTCCCCGGGCTCCAGGCCCACCTGCTGCGCGACCATGTGGGTGAGCAGGGCGTAACTGGCGATGTTGAACGGGACCCCGAGGAACAGGTCGGCGCTGCGCTGGTAGAGCTGGCAGGAGAGCCGGCCGTCGGCCACGTAGAACTGGAACAGGGCGTGGCACGGGGCGAGCGCCATGGCCTCCAGCTCCCCGACGTTCCAGGCCGAGACGATCATCCGGCGCGAGTCCGGGTCGTTGCGCAGCGTGTCCAGGACCTGGCTGATCTGGTCGATGTGCCGGCCGTCGGGGGTCGGCCAGCTGCGCCACTGGACGCCGTAGACGGGGCCGAGGTCGCCCTGCTGGTCGGCCCACTCGTCCCAGATGGTGACACCGTTCTCACGCAGCCACTTCACGTTGGACTCGCCGCGCAGGAACCACAGCAGCTCGTACACCACGGACTTCAGGTGCACCCTCTTGGTGGTGACCAGCGGGAACCCCTGCGAGAGGTCGTAGCGCAACTGGTGTCCGAACACGCTCCGGGTACCGGTGCCCGTCCGGTCGGCCTTGGCCGTCCCGGCGGTGAGCGTGTGCCTCAACAGGTCTTCGTACTGGGTGTCCGCCACGAGGGGAAAGTGTACGTGTCCGTCCGGTGCCCACGGTCCGCCGCCCCGGTCCCTCACCGCCCGGTGTCCGGCGCGCCCGGCGGGTCGAGCAGCCAGGTCACCGGTCGGGTGGGGTCCGGGTCGTAGCGGCAGGAGGCGCCGGTGTGCACCGTGTCGCGCAGCAGTCCGGCGGGCGGGCCGTCCCGTTCGGCGTCGTGCCCGCGAGGACGATGGTCTCACCGCCATGCAGGGCCTGGTGAGTGAGCGAACGATCGCGGAGCGGTGCGAGCGGCAACTCGTGACCGCTGCCCTCGGAGGCCCAGTGGCCGTAGACCTCCGATGCCTCGGCGGGGGACCGGTAGGAGGTCACCTTGAACAGCGGGGTGGTGGCGTCCTTCCTGGAGCCCAGGTACGACCGACCGCGGACGCCCGATCGTCCGGAGCGCTCATCGGAACAGTCCCCCCTGTGAACGATGACAGTCATGCCCATGGTTCTTGACGGTCCGTCGGCGGGGCGGAGAGACATCCAACCGAACCGTGGAGCGGCCGCTCGCGGACTCGGCTTCGACGGTGTACTGCCGCACGGGCTGTCCGGGCGGGCTGTGCGGACCGGGCCGGTCCCGGGCCTGCCGTCCGCCGCGGGTGACCGCCGCGCCCGGCGCCCCCCGGGCCCGGTCGATACTCCGAATTCCGAGGCGCCGCGTCCCCATGGTGCTACCCTTCATACAGGCGCTGCTGGAAGCCCACCCCTCCGGGTGCGGGAACCAGGCGCCGTTACCAGCCGAGTCCCTCGTCGGGGCAGGCTCTGACACCGGTGGACCGAAGACCTTCGAGGCTCCGTTCCCGGGACATCCGCAGGAGCCGGGAGCGCTCGCCCCCGGCACTGCCCGGCCGACCCGTGACAGGCGACGGCCGACGCCCACCGCGCGACCCTTCACGGCCGTGCCGAGGGCGCCTCGCCCGCCGTCCCGCGCATCCCGGCCGCTCGCGGCCATTCACGGCCGAACCGCGATCCCGTTCCGCGCGCCCGCCCGGCCACTCACGGCCGCCGCGCCACCACACCTTTCACACACCACAGGAGTACCTGCTCGTGACCACCACCATCGAACCGACCACCGCCCGACCGGCCACCACGGAGCCGGCCACCACCGAACCGACCACCACGGAGCCGACCGCCGCCGCCACCACGCAGCTGAACGCCCTGCTGAAGGCCGACCTGCACCAACTCGCCTCCTCCCTGGGCATCCAGGGCGCCGCCCGCCTGCGCAAGGGCGAACTCGTCGAGGCGATCACCGCCACGCGCTCCACCGTCCGCCCGCCGGCGCCGGCCGAAGCACCCCGGCCGGCTGCTGCGCCCGCCGAAGGCGGCGTTCGCCCCGCCCAGCGGGCCCGCGCCCGCTCCGACGGACCGGCGCGGGCGGACACCGGCCCCGAGAGCGACCTCCTCCCCGTCGCCGGAGTGCTGGACATCCGCGAGGGCAACGCCGAACTGCGCACCTCCGGCTACCTGCCCGGGCCCACCGACGTGCACCTGCCCGCCGGCCAGGTCCGCGCGCTCGGCCTGCGGACCGGCGACGTCCTGACCGGCGCGACCCGCCCCCGCGCGAGCGGCACGACCCGCCCCCGTGCGGGCGGTGCCCGGCCGCAGATGGCCCGGGTCGACACGGTCAACGGCAGCCCCGCCGAGGAGTCCCGGCCCCGCCCGGCGTTCCACGAACTGACCCCGCTGTACCCGCACCGGCAGCTGCGCCTGGAGACCGAGAGCGACCCGAGGCAGCTGACGGGCCGTGTCATCGACCTGGTGGCGCCGATCGGGAAGGGCCAGCGCGGCCTGATCGTGGCGCCGCCGAAGGCGGGCAAGACCCTCGTCCTGCAGTCCATCGCGGAGGCGATCGCCCGCAACCACCCGGAGGCGCACCTGATGGTCGTCCTGGTCGACGAGCGCCCGGAGGAGGTCACCGACATGCGCCGCTCGGTCAAGGGCGAGGTCATCGCCTCGACCTTCGACCGGCCCGCCCGCGAGCACATCGCGCTGGCCGAACTCGCCGTCGAGCGGGCCAAGCGCCTCGTCGAACTCGGCCACGACGTGGTCGTGCTGCTCGACTCCCTCACCCGCCTCGCCCGCGCCCACAACACCACCGCCCCCGCCCACGGACGGACCCTCAGCGGCGGCCTCGACGCGAGCGTGCTGCAGCACCCGAAGCGGCTCTTCGGTGCGGCGCGCAGCATCGAGAACGGTGGTTCGCTGACCATCCTGGCCACCGCCCTCGTCGACACCGGCTCCCGGATGGACGACCTGATCTTCGAGGAGTTCAAGAGCACCGGCAACATGGAGCTCCGCCTCGACCGCCGCCTCGCCGACCGGCGCGTCTTCCCGGCCGTCGACGTGAAGGCCTCCGGCACCCGCCGCGAGGAGCTCCTCCTCGGCCCGGTCCGCACCCCCGCGACCTGGGCGCTGCGCCGGGCCCTGGGCGGCCTCGACACCCAGCAGGCGACCGAACTCCTCCTGGACCGGGTGAAGCGCACCCGCACCAACGCCGACCTCCTGCGCCAGGTGGTGACCAGTTCCCCGTCCGGCGCGGCCTGACCCGGAGCAGCGGACTCCGGCACCGCGTCACCCTGTCCCGCCGCGCCGCGGCCGCACGGGTACCCTGCCGGAATGCCGTACGAGCTCAACGCCGTCATCGGACCCTTCGACCTGCTCAGGCGCCGTACCGCCGGGATCCGGGAAGCGGTGGTCGCCCCGCTCCGGCAGTCCATGGGGCTGGTGCCCGTCACTGAGGAACTCCTCGCGGAGCTGACCGGCGCAGCCACCGGCCATGACGGCCCGTCCACCCTTCATGACGGCGCACCCACCGGCGCCGACAGCACCGGGCCCGGGTGTCGACCCGTCAGGACGATGTCCCCGGCCTCCGAGCAGATCCTGGACGGGACGCTGGGGCGGACCTTGAGCGACTGGGCCGCGCACGCGCCGATCGCCCATGTGGAGGCCGACTTCCACGGCGGAGCCGGACACCAGACCGCTGTCGTGCGGGGACCCGGCACGGCGATGTGGGGGCCGGTCCACGCGGCGGAGTTCACCGGTCCGCGCGAGCAGTGGCCGATCAACGCCGCGCTCGCCCTGCTCGGTGTGGTCGAGGGGGGTGCCGAGGCCATCGACCACCAGGACCTGTTCCTGGCGGTGGGGCTCGGCGGGGAACAGGACACGGACGGCTGGCGGGCGGCGGGCCGGACGGCCCGCTGGGCGGCGAGCTACGACGAGTGGCACCACGAGCAGCTGGCGGAACGTGAGAGAGCCGCGCGTGCCGCCGCCGAGTTCGAGCGACGCCGACGGCTCCCGGACGTTCCGGCGGCCTTGGACGGCAGGGCGGTCATGGACCTGCTGGGCCTGCCCCCGGGCCCGCTGATCGGCGCGGCCACCCGTCACCTGCAGGAACTGCACCTCGAACGCGGCCCGCTGGCACCGGAGGAGGCCGCGGCGCTGCTACGGGCCTGGGCCCGCCACCAGGAGCGCCCCACAGGCGACGCGCGGACTCCTCCCCGGTGAGCCGGGCGGGGCCGACCGGCCGGGGCCGCCCACTGTTCTGCTGAACCGCCTGCCGGAGCCGTCGATTCACCTCTACGATCCGGGAGTCGAGCCGCGTACACCCGTGGACGCGGACATCCATCCGGACGGACTGTGGTCCAGGGCGACCGTCAGGTGCGGCTCACGGAGGCAGAGCTGACGATGTATTGGTGGAAGTGGAGCCGTCGGCGGTCGCACCGGGGTTCGGGCGTCGGGACAGCGGCCGGGGCGGTGACGAGGACCGGTTGTCCGCTTGTGGAGCAGGCATGTGGGCACGAGGCGGCGCTGCTGGCCGCCGCCCGCGGCCCGGCCAACAGAACAGCTGGCAGAACAACCGCCGGAACCGCAGACACCCGGGTTCCGTCCATGGTCGAGGCGGCGCTCGCCTGGCTGGCCCCGATCGTGCCGGTCGTCGGGGCGGAGGAGGCCGCTGAGGCGGCGGAGTACGCGGCGCGACTGCTCCTGTGCGCCGACGGGGCGGCCGCCGATCCGGCCGTGCTGGTGCCGGACCTGGCCGAAGCGATCGGCAGGGGACCGGAGCGAGCGGCCGCGGCGGCCGCGATCGCCGACGCGCTCGGTCTGCTGGACCCGGCCCTCGAAGCGGCGCTCGCACGGGCCCAGGAGTCGGATTCCCCCGCCACGCACTGGCTGGTCGACCAGGCCCTGAGGCGTGCGGCGGCGCGCAGGCAACGCCGCGCCGGACACTCCCACCTCTCGGCGGCCCAGGACGCTCCGACCGTGGCGCGCGGCGGCGCCGACCCGCGCACCGCCGTGCCGGTCCTCGCCCTGCCGCCCGGCTTCGCGGTGCTGCGCCCGGCCGGACCGGACGTCGACCCGGGGCCGGTGACGATCGACACGGCCGCCGCCCCACTGCGCGCCGCCCTCACCGTCGACCGCACCCTGTTCCGTACGATCTGCGCCGACCCGCGCTGGCAGCGACTGCTGTTGCTGCTGTACGGCGGCGCGCCGGTGCGGGACCTGCCGGACGCTGAGGCCCGGTCGGCGGCCGTGGTAGCCAGGCTGCGGACGCCGCTGCCCGGGGACCGACGGCTCGGCCTGGCGGCGGACGCCGACACGATCGCCGCCCGATCGGCTGCAACGGTCGGCGAGGACCCGGACCTAGCCGCGGTCACCGCCGACTCCCCGATCACCCCGCTGCTGCTCACCGTCCTGCGGACCGGCGGCTCGCCCGCCGACCTGGCGGCCGAACTGCTCCGGAGCGCCACGGACCCCTCCGCCGGACCGGCCGCCCGCGGTGACGCCGTGGTCGGCCTACTCGCCGTCGCCGAGGCTCCCCGCACCGACGAGGACCTGCTGCGGCTCCTCGACGACCCCGCAGTGCGCCGGCGCGCGCTGTGGCGGCTGACCCGGGCACGGGCGCAACTCGCGGACGTCGTCGCCGAACTGCGGCCGGGCACGGTGCAGAGCGCGTTCCGCGGCCGTCGGCCGACCGAGCCGGACCAGAAGGCCCGCGAACTCGCGGTGCTGCGGGTCCTCGCCGCTGCGGAGTCCGTGCACCGGGGCTGGGGCGAGGACATCGACGACGGCCTGCCGCTCTCCCTGCTCAGCATGACCGAGGCGGACGGGCCGGACGTCCCGTACAACCTCGCGGTGGCACTGGACACCGTGGGCCAACTGCTGGTGGAGGGCCGCGGCCGGGGCCTGGCACACACCCTTGCGACCCTGGCGGCGATCGGCGCGCCCCTCGCGGGCGAGCGCTGGCCGCTCGATCCCCTTGCCCCCGCGGCCGGGCACCCGCTCGCCGAGGCCCTGAGCACGCTGGCGGCGCTCAGCTCCGAACTCGCCTTCGTCCGGTGCTGGATGATCGACCGCCTCACGGCCGAGCTGGTCACGGCCGGATACCACGTGGAGGCGGGTTTTCTGGCACTCGCCGACCTCTCTGCCGACCCGGTGAGCGCCCGCCGGACCCTGGCCCGGCTCGCCGCCGCAGCCGGACTGCCCGGACTCCTGGGCGAGGAGCCGGACACCGCGCTGGTTGCGGCGCTGGTGGCAGATCCGGGGGGCGGCGCACCCGGCCGGGCCGCGCCCGAGGCCAGGGCGCGGGTACGGGCCGCCGCCGCGACGGGCGACCGGATCGACGGGGACCGCCTGATCGGCTGGGCCGGTCAGGTGCGCGACCCCTTGGACGCTCTGAGGCTGGTGGAACTCGCGATCGCCGAGCAGGTGGTGCCCGTGGACGGGGAACTCCTGAGCGCGGCGGTGGAGTTCGCCGACCGGCTGGCCTCCCCGACCGAACGGGCTCGGGCCCGGGCCAGGCTGGCCCGGCTCGGGGCCGGCACCTCCCCGGACCTCACCGGGCTGCCGGTGCGGGAGGCCGCGCTGCTGCTCGCGGCCCTGCCCGGGCGGGCGGAGCCGTCGCGTCCGCCGACGGCCGAGGATCCGTCGCGCTCGCCGATCGCCGAGGAGCCGACACCCGAACAGCCGACGTCCGAGGCGTTGGCCGAGCCCGAACTGCGGGAGGCCGTTTCCGGCCACCTGGCGGAACCACTGCTGCGTCAGGAGCGGTCCGCCCGGGCAGAGTTCGAGGCGCCGACGGCGCACGGTCTCTCCTGGGCCGTGCTCACCGCACTGGCCCTGTGCGACGACGCGCTCGCGGCGACCGGCACCGGAGTCCGCCGGGCGCGGGACGCCTGGCAGGCCCTGGCGGCCGAGGACCCCGATCGTGCCGCCCAGGCGCTGCGAGTGCTGCTCCGGGCCGGGCAGCACCGTGCCGTCGCCCTCGACACCGAGGGGTGCGAGGCGATCGACCGGCTGCTTGCCGCTGGACGGACGGAGCAGGTGCTCGCCCTGTTGCCGCTCGCCCGGTTCCACCGCCCGGCACCCGCGCTGGCGCGCTGGCGCACGTCGGCGGACGCCGAGGTGGCGGACCTGGCCACGATGCTGGCCCTGGATGTCGGAGCGCCGGACGAGGACGCGATCGGCCGGCTGCCGCGCCTGCTGGCACACCCCGACGAGCGAGTGTGGGCCCGGACCTGGGCGGCTTTCGAACGTCGTCCTGCGCACTTCCGCGCCGGCGTGCTCGGCGCGGCCCTGCTGGCGGGACTGGCCCGCGCCACGGCGGCCGCGGCGGAGCGAAGGACCCGCCTGGGGCTGCGCGCCGCGCTCTCGTCACTGCGCCACGACTCCCTGCCCGTCCTCGAACAGGCCCTCGCGGACCTCGCCGAGGAACCGTCCGCGCGGGCCGTCCTGCTGCGCCACCTGCACCGGCCGACCCCGGCCGTCGTCCGGGGCCTGGACGGCCCGCTGCGCCGGCTGGTCGGCGCGGACCGCGCGGATCTGCTCACCGCGCTCCTGAACGTCGCCGAAACCGATGCCCGGGCGGACCTGCGGCCGCTGGTGCCCGTGGTGCGCGACCTCGCCGCCGCCGACCCGGACGCGGCCGGCGAGGTCGCGGCGGCCCTGCTGGGCCTGATCGACCCTTCCGCCGGGACGGCCGCGTTCCTGGCCGCGGCGGCCGGGCCGCACTCGCCGGTCGCGGCCGGCGCGGTGCGCGGCCTCGGGTTTCTCCTCGGTGCGCCCGAGCTGCCTGCGGCGGTCCGGTCCGCTGCGGGCGAGGCGCTCGTCACGGCGGCGGGCAGGGGGGACGGTCCGGCCGTGCTCGCCGTGTACGCGCTCGGCCGGTCCGGCACGGCGACGGTGCGGGCACCCGAGGATCCGGTCGGCTGGCTCGACGTGTTCCTCTCGGCACCGCGCCCGGGCGTGGAGGAGGAGAGCCTCGTCGAGGAGGCGGGCTGGGCCGCCCCATTGCTCCTCAGTGGTTCCGGTCCCGCCGCGCACCGGATCGCCGAGGAGCTGGCACGCCGGGTCGCGCTTGCCGCCCCGGTGCGGCCGGGGGCGTCGCCGCTTGCCGCACCGACGCTGGCCCTCCTGCTCCTGCACCGGTTCGTACGGGAGCGTCCGGCCATGGGCCGTGTCCTCCTCAAGGCCGACCCGGCGTGCACCCGGGCGCTGCGCGCCCGGCTCACCCACGCCGACTGGGCGGTGCTCCAGCAGGCGGTGGCCGGGATCCTGCTGACCGTCGGCGCGTACACCCATGAGGTACTGGTCCAGTGCGCGCTGTCGCCGGCCCTGAGTGATGTCCTGGTCGACCTGGTGGCCGGGAGCGAGGCGCTGGACGAACGCGTGGCGGCGGCGCTGATCGCCGCCGTGACCGGCGAGCCCGGCGAGGGACGGGTCCCGGCCGCACGCGCGCTGTGCGCGGCTGCGGACCGCGGTCTCTCGGGTGCCTGGACGCACGACGCCGTGGCGGCGCTGCTGAGCGCGGCCCGACGGCCCGACGCCTCGGCGCCCGTCCTGCTGCCGGGGCGGGACCGGCCGGTCCCCGGCGGGTCCTTCGCCCGGTTGTGCCGGGGGACCGCGCTTGACCTGCTGGGCGTCCCCCAGCTGCCCCGGGACGTGGCGGGAAGCCTCACGGTTCCGCTCGGGTCCGGTGCGGGCGTGGTCCTGCCCCGGGGGGTGGCGACGGTCGACGGCATCCGGTGGCAGTTGGAGGTCTTGACGGAGGAACACGGCTGGCCTGCCATCGATCCGGTCCGCGGACTGCTGGCCGACTGGACCGCTGCGGCCGCCCGACTCGGCCGACCGCTGATCGAGCTGCTGGAGGAGGGTGTGGCCGGCGGCCACTGACCGGCGGTCCACCGGCCGCCGACCGTTGCCTCCTCACGGGCCGAAGCGGTGCTCCACTGTCTCGGCCTTGCCCATCGCCCAGACCACCAGTTCCTCCAGCGGGACCCGCTCGGCCAGGGCGATGGCGTGCAGATCGGCGAACCCGTCGGCCGCCGCGGCCGGCATCCGCCCGCCCCGCTCCCTCGCGAGGAAGGCGATCTGCTGCTCCAGCGGATGCGCGTCGTCCACCGGCCGGCCGATGTAGAACGGAAAGTCCGCGGTCTCGCCGCCGAACGAGCAACGAATTATGAACGGCCGCATGCTCAGAACCCCTTCACGATGCGGCTGTTGATCTGCCGGGCGTCGGCGGGGCGGACCACCCCGCCCCGGACCGCGAAGCCGAACATGGTGGCGATCCGCTCCTGCGAGGTGTCCACCACGGCCTCGACCAGCTCCGCGAGCGTGTCGGTGGCGGAGCGCGCCCGCCGCACACCGAGGAGGAACAGCACCGGGCCCAGCAGCGCGGCCGGCCACCAGATCCGCGCCGCCCCGGTCACCACCAGGCCCCACGCGGCCAAGACCGCGCTGCGCTCCAGGGCGCGCTGGGCCAGCGTCACCGGGACCCGCGCCCGATCGTCCGACGACACCCACAGCCGTGACCACAGCGGCCCGATCCGCAACGAGTACTCCGCGTCGAGCCGTTCGTCCAGGAGCCGCATCCGGTCGGCCATCCACGAGTGCCGGTCCGGCAGGTACCTCGTGGTCGCCCCGGCGGGCAGCCTGCGGCGCGCGGACCACCGCCGGACCGCGAGCAGCGGGTACAGCGGCAGCCGTGGCCAGTGGGCGAACCAGAACGCCAGCAGTGCCGCGCCGAACGAGCGTCCGAGGGTGCCGAGCAGACCCGCGAGGACGAGCAGGACCAGGATCCGGGCCGCCGCCTGCTGCGCCCCGAGCGCCGTCAGGTCGTGTTCGGCCGCCGTCCGTACCCGCCTCCAGTCCAGCGCGTGGCCGTTGCGCAGGGTCAGCGCCGTCCACAGGAACAGGAGGAACAGGGCGCCGGGGATCAGGAGTTCGCTGAGCCAGCGGTCGGCGAGCCGCTTGCCCAGCTCGGTCAGCAGGCCGCTCACCGGGTCGCCACCAGGGGAAGGTCGAACAGCTGGCACCAGGGCGGACGGCCCCGGTCGTCCCGCAGGTCGCTGCGCGAGCACCTGGTGCCGGGGCAGCCGAACCGTTCGGGGGCCGAGGAAGCCCCCGTCCTGATCCCCGGCAGGCCCGCGAACTGTCCGTCGGTCCCGTCCCGGGTACCCGTGGACGTCGGATACCCGACAGCCCGGCAGAGGTCGAGCAGGTCCGCGCTTCCCGCCCGGACCTCCTCCGTCAGCCGCACCAGCTCGCGTCTTCGGGTCTCGTCCAGCGAGGTTGCCAAGTCGGCGTATTCCTTGCACAGTTCGGCGAAAACGTCCTGGTCGCTCATCAAGGCCCCCCTCGATCCGGTCCCAGGGGCATCATAGGACCGCAGGAGGGGATGAAGGGGGTGTCGGAGGGAATGACCGAGGAGATCCGCCGCGCGGCGCTGCGGGAGTTCCGCGACCACGCGATCGCCTACGCCCGCGGCGCCCGTTTCGCGGACCTCACCGCCGCGTTCGCGGCCTACCGCCGCTCCGCGGGCGAGGACGACGGTGCCGCCGCCGACGCTGCGGAGGCCGCCGCGCTCGCCGGACTGCACGCCCTGGTGCGTACCGGCCGGCCGGGCTCTCCGGAGCACACCGCCCTGCGGCAGGTGCTTTACCCCACAGGGGAGGGGGAGCGAGGCGCCGAGCGGGCGATCGCCCTGGCGCAGCGGGCCGCCGGTCCGGTGCGGGCGCTCGCCGCCGCCTTCGGCACGGCCCCGCCCCCGTTGCCCGGAGCCTGGCTGGAGGAGATGGCCCAGGTCTTCCTGGCCGAGCCCGGTACAGAGGGCACGGCGGTCGCGGCGTCGGCGGCCCTGCTGTTCGTCGGACACCCGCGGACGCCCGCCGCCGGCCCCGGTGCCCTGGCCGCGGAGGGCACCGTCCTTCTCGACCGGTATCTGACGCTGGGCCACCGCAGCGACCTGGGGCGCGCCCTCACGGCGCTGGACAGTGCGTTCGCCCTGTTGCCGGACGGCCTGCGGGCGGACTGGCCGTACCTGACCGCCGCCGGGCGCGCCCACCTCCTGGCCGCCCGCTCCGGCGACACGGAACACCTTCCGACCGCCTTCCGCCTGCTCGGCGCGGCCGTCGCCCGGACACCCGGGGAGGTGAGCCCGGCCCTCGTGGCGTGGGCCGAGTCGGTGCACCGGCTGCTGGAGACCACGGACTCCCAATACGACGCAAAGCTCGTGCGGGACCGGGCCTTTCCCGTGCTGGAGGCCGTGCTGCGGGTCGGTGCCGACGGGGATGCGGCGGCCGCGCTGAACACCTCACTGGCAAGGGGCCTGCTCGCCCTGTACCGGCTCGACGGTGACCGGGCGGACCTCGAAGCCGCCCGGGGCCACGCCGCCCCGGCCGCGGCTGGCGGTTCGGCGGCCGCGCTGCTCGTGCTCGGCGACTGCACGCGTCTGCTCGGCCTGCTCGACCGGGACCCGGCCCGCCTCGACGAGGCGGTGGCCCTGTTCGACCGTCTCGCCGCCGTCGGCGTGTTCAGCACCATTGACGTCCCGGGCGGACCTGGCGGCCTCGGCGTCCCGGGACCGACGGCCGCGCTCCGGGCCGCCGAAACACTCGAGGACCGGCACGAACTCACCGGCGACCCCGCGGACCTCGCCGCCGCCCTGGAACGGATCGAAGCCCTCCTGACGACCCACAGCCGGTACGGTCCGACGGGGCGCGTCCTGGCCGGGGCGAAGGCCGCCGTGCTGGCCGCGCGCCATCGCTGGTACGGAGATCCGGGGGACTTCGAAGCCGCCGTCGAGCTGTCGGAACGTGCCGACCCGGACGGCCGGGAGTGGCTGCTCGCCCGCCTGTTCCTGGACCGGCACCACCGGACCGGAAGCCCGTTCGATCTTGAACGGACTGTCGACCTGCTGCGCCGAGCGGTTCCGGACGGCACGCCGCCGCCGCTCCTGCTGAGCGCTTTCCTCCTCGCTCTTCACCGGCGCCTCGGCGACCCGGAGGAACTCGCCGAGGCGCTGCGCATCCTGCGGGCCGACCACGTGCGGACCTCCGGCGGCTCCCACCCGGGCGGCGCGATCTGCGGCGCGCTGGCCGAAGCCCTGCTGACCCACGTCGACACAACCGGCGACGACACGCTCCTGGGTGCGGCACTGGCCTGCGCCCGGGCGAACCATGCCTGGTCCGGCGCTCCGACCGCGGCCATCGTGCTCGCCCGCGCGCTGACCCTTGCCGCCGCCGGTCCCGCAGCGACGTCTGGCCCGGGACCCGACAGTCGGGCCGTGGCACCGGACGACCCGGAGGGGCTGCTCCGCCAGGTCCTGGCGCGACCCTTGGCACCCGCGACCCGGGCGGCGGCGCTGGCGGCGTACGCCGACCTCCTCGACCGGGCCGGAGCCTCTGTCGCTACCGACTCCGCAACCCCGGCCGGCACCGGGTCCGGCCCGACCGGCGGCACCGGCCCCGCAACCTCCGCCGGCTGCCTGGACGAGGCCCGCACCCTGCTCCGCCCCGGCACCGCCGAACGCGACCTGATCGACCTGCGACTGGCGGAACTGCTCGCCGAACGCCACCGCCGCCTCGGCCACGACGAGGACCTCCGCCGTGCCGTGGAGCTGGCCGCCGGCGTGGTCGACGGCCGGGTCCTGCCCCCGCCCGCCAGGCTGCGCGCGGCCGTACTGCACGCCCGGCTGCGCAGCGGGCAGGGTGCCGCCGACCTCGCCGCGGCGCTGGCGGCGTTCCGGGTCGCGGTCGACCTGGTCGACGAAAGCGTCGGATCGCAGTTCACCGACACCGAACGCCGCCACCGGGCGTCCGACCTGAGCATGCTCGGCTCGGACGCTGCGGCCTGCGCCCTGGCGGCGGGCCGGGTCGAGGAAGCGGTCGAACTGCTCGAACAGGCCCGGTTCGTGGCCTGGGGCCCGATGGTCCGGGCCAACGCCGACCTGCTGGAGCTGCGCCGGGTGGATCCGACACTCGCCGCGCGGCTCGGGCGGCTAAGAACAAGGCTCGCCCGGGCCCTGACCGTCCGTCCGACGGACCAGGACCGCCGCTGGCGCGAGCGGGAAGAACGGAGCGGCGACCGGGCCAGCGAACGGGCCGGGATCAGGGCGGAGCTGGCGGAGCTCGAGGCCGAGGCGGGCCGGGCGCTCGGCCGTCCCGCGTTCGCGGCGGGACCGGGCCTCGACCGGCTTCGCGCCGCGACCCTCGGCGGCACGGCCGTGCTCGTGAACGTCGCCGACACCCGCAGCGACGCCGTCCTCGTCGACACCGACCGGGTACGCGCCCTGCACCTGCCGTCCCTGCGCCGGGCCGACGCCGAGGAACACGGCCGCCGCTGGGAAGAGGCCGCATACGCCTTCGCACGTGGCAGGGGCCTCACCCGGCTTCGGGCCGAGAACACCATGCGGGAAGTCCTCGCCTGGCTGTGGGACACCGTCGGCGAGCCCGTGACCGCAGAAGTGTGCCGAGAGGTGGAACCCTGGCCCCGGGTATGGTGGTGCCCGACCGGCCCGCTCACCCTGCTGCCGCTGCACGCGGCCGGGCGCGGCGCCGACGCCGTCCTGGAACGGGTCGTCTCCTCCTACACCGTCACACTCGGTCACCTCTGGCTGGCCCGGACCCGCGAGGACGCGGCGCCAGCGGGCCGGCCCCTGGTCGCTACGGTCTCGGAACTCCCCGAGCAGCCCGGGACCGCCCCGCTCGGCGGCCCGGCCCGGGACGCCGCCGATCTGGCCGCCCGGATCGTGCCGCCCCCGGTCCGGCTCGACGGCCGCGAGGTCACCCGGGACCGGGTGCTGCTGGCGCTGGCCGAACAGTCCGCCGTCCATCTGGCCTGCCACGGGATCCGCCGCGGTGACGCCCTGGACAGCGGCCTGCTGCTCCCGGACGGCGTCCTCACCTTCCAGGACATCGTCACCGAGCAGGCCGCCGCGCCGTTCGTGTTCCTCGCGGCCTGCCACACCGCGATCGGCGACCTGCACCAGGCGGATGAGGGGATCCACCTGGCCGCCGCCCTCCAGCTTGCGGGCGTACGCCAGGTCGTCGCGAGCCTGTGGCAGACCGTCGACGACGACCTGATGGGCACCGCCGTCCGGCTGATCTACGACGGCCTGGTCGTCGACGGCACCCTGCGACCGGACCGCGCCGCCCGGGCTGTCCACGAAGCTCTGCGCACCCTGCGCGCGCAGAATCCGGACCGCCCCATGCTCTGGGCGCCCTACGTCCACTTCGGCGACTGAGCCGACCGCGGTGGGCGGCCGCTGCCTCACTCGCCGCACTGGCCCCGCCTGCCTCACTGCAGGATGTTGATCGCCCGGGCGACCACCAGTGTCGCCACGATCAGGGAGGTGGCGGCCTCGATCATCATGAGCAGTTTGGCCCACCGCTTGATCGCGGAGACGTCGGTCGGACTGAACGCGGTCGCCGTCCAGAAGGACAGCGACAAGTAGTCGGCGAAGCGCGGTATCCAGTCCGCCGGTGCGTACTCGGTGTGCTGCATCTCGGGGAAGACGAACGCCGGCTCCGTGGCCGGCCGGTGGGCCCGGGCGGCGGCGCCGCCGCGATCCAGGTCCCAGTACCAGAGCGCGAAGGCGATCACGTTCGTCGCCCAGGTCACTCCACCGGTCGCCAGCAGACCGGTGGCGTTGTCGGCGAACAGCTTGTTGTTGGTGAGGATGTCCGACACCAGGTGGATCCCGGCGTACAGGTTCGAGGCGGTGATGAAGGCGATCACGGTCTCGGTGACCACCCGCAGCCAGGTCTTGCGGCGGTCGATCCGCCCCGGGTCGCCGACGACCAGCACCACCAGCAGGGCGAACAGCACCACCGGAACCACCCACACCGGGTCCACCCGGTACGACACGGGCAGCACCACGTGCAACAGCCCGGCACTCACCACCGCCGACGCGACCGGCCACCAGTGCTCACCGCGCTCATCGGCCCGACCTGGCACCACCGGGGACGGCCCGGCCGGGCCGGGGCTTGCTCGCATGCCTCATTCTGGCCTCCCCGACGGGCATCCGCCGCGCGCCCCGGCCCGCGACACGCGGCCGGCCGATCAGGTGGCGCACGATCGTCCCGGCCCGCACCCGTGCTCCGCTGTGATCAGCGGACCCTGAGGAATCCGCAGGTGAACGCGGTAGTGCCGAGTAGCTCCGGCGTAGGGCGGACTCCGGTCATGGTCTCCGCGAGGGCGAAGGCCGCAGCCACCGACCGGTCGACGTCCGGTGCGTCGGTGCCGAAGTGGAAGCCGACCCGGTGCATCGCGCTCAGCTGGTCGTCGGGGGTGCTGCCCCAACGGGAATCGGGGAGTACCGGCTCGAACGCCGAGCGGACCCCGCCGTCCTCGGCCCAGAGGAACGAGCCCAGGCCGTTGACGTTGCAGAAGTGCAAGATCCACGTGGTTCCCGCCGAAGCCGGCAGTGCCCGCTCCTCGTCGACGCCGAGGTGGCCGTTCGGCTCGATCATCAGTGTCCACGGGCCGACGCGGGCCATCGCGACGAGCTGCTGCGAGTCGCCCAGGCGGTAGGCGGCTTTGACCACCGCTGCCGCTCCGGTCAGTACCGGGCCCTCTTCCCCGTCGAGGCGTCGCAGCAGATCGGCCGACGCGAGGTCCTTCACCAGTGTGAGGCAGTACGCCTCGGCGAGGTCCGGGAACGTGTCCTCGAACCACGAGTAGTCATCAGCGGTCACCGTCATGACGCCGATTCTCGGCCGTGCCACTGACAGTGCCGGGCCGGAACAGGCCGTGACGAGGTGAATGCCGCCTCGCACACGGTCCCGCCCGGGCCCGGCGTCGTTCGGACCGCTCCGACCGTCAGGCGCGGTGCCGGAACCAGAGGTTCACGGCCTGCTCGCCGTGCGCGAACTGCCCGGGGGCGCAGTAGTAGTACACCTGCGGGTCCAGGTTCCCGGACCGGTCGAGGATGCCGTTCTGCGCCCGCTTGCTGCTGTTGCACTCGTTCCAGTTGGCGCCGCTGTCGCCGCTGGCGAAGGTGTACGTGAGCGAGTTGGCGTAGCCGGCCGCCGAGGCGGTTCCGGCGCTCACGGCGAGCATGCCGGTCGCCGCGGCTCCTGCGAGGAGCAGTGCGGCCGTGGTCCGTGCCGTGCGCTTCATGAAGGCGATCTCCCTTGTTCGGTCGGATGGCCGGCCGCGCGGGCTGTGCGGTGCGGGTCGGCCGCCGAGCGGTCGCTCCCCGGATCGGGGGCGCCGTCCTGCCCGGCGAGACCGACTCTGGCCGACCCGGAGCCGGCGGGCATCGGTCATCTGACTGCGAGGGGCCGAAGGCGCCGCGGATTACGACACGGCCACCGCCGCGACGGCGCGCGCCGGGCAGAGCAGGGCAGGGCAGAGCGGGGCAGAGCAGGGCGTCAGTGCGGGCCGACGGCCACGGCGGCGACCACGATTCCCGCCAGGACCAGGAACGCGAGCCCCACCATCGCGTTCACCGTGCTGTGGCCCAGTGGCTCGCGGAGCCGCATCCGCCGCTGCCGCACCCGCCACTGCCAGTACCCCGAGACCGTCGCCGCCACCGCGAGGAGGATCAGGTAGCAGGCCAGCCCGAGCCGTACGCCGTACGGGCCCACCTGCCCCAGCCCCAGGACCGCCAGCGCCCCGGCCAGCAGTGCCAGCGCCGTACGGGACCAGGCCAGGAACGTCCGCTCGTTGGCCATCGTCGCCCGGTAGTCCGGCTCCTCGCCCTCCTCCCACCACCGAGCGGGGGACTCCGGCCCGCGCTCCCCGTCCTGCCGCGAACCGTCCACAGTCACCGGCTGCTCCTCGGGTTCCGTCGGCCCAGTCTCCCCGGCCGCGCGCGGGCGGCGTCGGAGCGACGCGCCCCTTGGTCGGCCCGGGTCGCGGAGGCTCCGGTAGGTGCCGACACCGGCCGGAGCGGACCGCGGCGCCCACGGGCCGGGAAGCCGACGCGCGGAATCGATGCGGCACCGTGTCCCTGCTCCCGGGGCGTGCGGTGCCGGGCCAATCCGTTCCCCGGTCTGTTCCGAACACCTGGTGCAACGACCATGCGGGCCCTGTCGCGGCCCCGACCGGAGGGGCCCTCGTGACCACGTTCGACACCGTCCCCGCCGCCCGAACCGACGCCGCCGCGGTCCGTACCGTCACGGTCAGTAACGCCGTCAGCGCTGCCGCCGTCCCGGCTCCCGCGCGGGTCGGGCCGCGTCCCGGCGGGGGCCCGCGTCCGCGCACGGTGGCGGTGGTCGGGTCCGGCGTCGCCGGGCTCACCGCCGCGTACGAGCTCACCCGGGCCGGGGTGGAGGTCGAGCTGTTCGAGGCCGACGGGCGCCTCGGCGGCCACGCGCACACCCAGGACGCCGTCGACCGCGCCGGGCGGGCACTCGCGCTGGACACCGGGTTCCTGGTGCACAACGCCCGCACCTACCCACACCTGGTGCGCCTGTTCGCGGAACTCGGGGTCCGCACCCAGGAGAGCGAGATGAGCATGTCCGTACGCTGCGACGGCTGCGGCCTGGAGTACGCGGGCGCGCGGGGACCGGTGGGACTGCTCGGCCGCCCCGACGTGGTGGTCCGGGGCCGGTACCTGCGCATGCTCGCCGAGGTGCCCCGGTTCCACCGGCGCGCCCGCCGGCTGCTGGCCGACCCGGACGCGGGGGAGCCGAGCCTGCGGGAGTTCCTCGCCGCCGGCCGGTTCGGACCCTACTTCGTGAGCCACTTCATGACCCCGGTCGTCTCCTCGGTGTGGTCCTGCGCCCCCGACCTGGCGGGGGACTACCCGGCCCGCTACCTCTTCACCTTCCTGCGCAACCACGGCCTGCTCGGCGTGGGCGGCTCACCGACCTGGCACACCGTCGTCGGCGGATCGCGCACCTACGTCGAGCGGATCGCCGAGCGGCTCACCACCGTCCACCGGTCCGCGCCCGTGCGCGCGGTGCGCCGGCATCCGGACGGGGTCACCGTGGTCCGCGCGGACGGCCGCAGCACCGAGGCCGACGCCGTGGTGGTCGCCACGCACGCAGACCAGGCGCTCCGGCTGCTCGCCGACCCGAGCGACGACGAGCGCGCCGTCCTCGGCGCCTTCCGCTACTCGCGCAACCCGACGGTGCTGCACCGCGACCCGACGGTCCTTCCCGCCGCGGCCTCGGCGCGTGGATCGTGGAACTACCGGATGCCCCACTGCACCGCGCCCTCCGACCGGGTCCGGGTCAGCTACCACCTCAACCGGCTGCTGCGCCTGGACACCGAGGCCGACTACCTGGTCACCCTGAACGAGGACCGGCAGCGGCCGATCCCCGAGGAGCGGGTGCTCTCCCGCACCGTCTACGAACACCCCGTGTACACCGCGCGCACGGTCGCGGCCCAGCGCCGGCTGCCCGGCCTCGCCACCGCCCGCACCGCGTTCGCCGGCGCCTACCACGGCTGGGGCTTCCACGAGGACGGCTGCCGCTCCGGCGTCCAGGCCGCGCACTCCCTGCTGGGGGTGAGCGCGCCGTGACCGCCTCGCCCGGACCGTGCCCGCCCGCCCCGAACCTGCCTGAACCGAACCTGCCTGAACCGAACCCGACCGGACCGAACCCGCCCGCATCCGGCCCGCCCGCCCCGAACCTGCCCGGACCGTGGCGCGCGGTCCTCTACGACACCGTCACCACGCACGTGCGCACCGCACCCCGGAGACGGGCGTTCCGGCACGCCGGCTACCTGTGGCTGGTGGACCTCGACGACCTGCCGGTGCTGCCGCGCCCGCTGCGGCCACTGGCCCGCTTCCTGCCGCGCGACCACGCCCTCGCGGCCGCCGACGACCCGCCGACGGTCCGGCACGACCTGGAGCGCTACCTCCTCGGTCACGGTGTCCGGCTCGGCCGCGGAAGGGTCCTGATGCTGACCCAGGCCCGCTCGCTCGGACACGTGTTCAACCCGCTGACCGTGTACTGGTGCCGGGACGCGGAGGGCCGCCCGCTGTGCACCGTCGCCGAGGTCCACAACACCTACGGCGGTCGCCACCGCTACCTGCTGGCGCCCGACCCCGAGGGCCGCGGCGAGTGCGACAAGGACTTCTACGTGTCACCGTTCTTTCCCGTCGACGGCCGCTACCGCATGGTGCTGCCCGAACCGGGGGACCAGCTCCGGCTGGCGGTCCACCTGGAGCGCCGGGGCGAGCCGGCCTTCACCGCCACCGTGCGCGGCGCCGCACGACCGGCCGGCCCGGCGGCCCTGCTGCGGGTCGCGCTCACCCATCCGTTCGCCACCTGGGCCGTCAGCCTCCACATCCGCTACCGGGGGATCCGGCTGTGGCTCAGCGGCCTGCCGGTCCGTCCCCGGCCGGCCGACACCACCGACCGCTCCGCCGCCACCCCTGCCTGCCCCGCGGCCGCCGCGCCCCGGCCCGACGACCGGCCCGCTCCCACGGAAGAGGTACCCGCCCCATGACGACCACGGTCCCCCCGGCCGCGACGCCGACACCCTCCGTCGACCCCGCGCGCTGGCCGGACGTCGCCCGAGTGCCGGACGTGCCGCTGCGGGCCGCCGTCGCCGCGCGCCTGCTGCGCCGGGCGGCCTCGCGGCGTGGCCTGCGCGTCGAACTCCCGGGCGGCCGAGTCCTGCGACCCGCGCCGGCCGGGGCGCCGGTCCTGCGCCTGCACCGCCCCCGGGCCTTCCTCCACCGGGTCGGCGAGGGCGGCCTGATCGGCTTCGGCGAGTCCTACCAGGCCGGGGACTGGGACAGCCCCGACCTGGTCGCACTGCTCACCGCGCTCGCCACCGCCCCCGAGACCCTCGTGCCGACCGGCACGCGGTGGCTGCGCCGGCTCTACGTCCAGCGGCCGCCGGACGAGGAACTCTCCACCGCGGCGAACACACGACGCAACGTCGGCCGCCACTACGACCTGTCGAACGACCTGTTCGCGCTGTTCCTCGACCCGACGATGAGCTACTCCGCCGCCCTCTTCCCGACCGGCGCCGCCCACGCGCCGCTCGCCACCCACGACGATCTGGCCGCAGCCCAGCACCGCAAGATCGACCGGCTGCTCGACCTGGCCCGCGTCGGTCCCGGCACCCGGATGCTGGAGATCGGCACCGGCTGGGGCGAACTGGCCCTGCGCGCCGCCGGGCGCGGCGCCCACGTCGTCAGCCTGACCCTCTCGGAGCAGCAGCTCGTTCTCGCCCGGCAGCGGATCGCCGCGGCCGGGCAGGCGGACCGGGCGGAGGTCCGGCTGTGCGACTACCGCGCCGCCGAAGGCCAGTACGACGCCGTGGTCAGCGTCGAGATGATCGAAGCCGTCGGCCGGCCCTTCTGGCCCGACTACTTCGCCACCCTCGACCGGGTCCTGGCACCCGGCGGACGTGTCGCCCTCCAGGCGATCACCATGCCCCACGGCCGGATGGTGGCCAGCAGCCGCACCTACACCTGGATCCTCAAGTACATCTTCCCCGGCGGCCAGATCCCCTCCGTACGGGCGATCGAGGAGAGCGCCACCCGTCACACCCGGCTGCGCCTCACCCGTGCCGACGCGTACGGACCGCACTACGCCGAGACGCTGCGCCTGTGGCGCGAACGCTTCACCGAACGCTCGCCGCAGGTCGCGGCCCTCGGCTTCGACGAGGTGTTCCGGCGGATGTGGGAGCTCTACCTCGCCCACTCCGAGGCCGGGTTCCGCACCGGCTATCTCGACCTCCACCAGCTCCTCCTCACCCGCGACGGGGCGACGGACGCACCGGTGCCGACCTCCCCCTCCCGGCGGGAGGAGCAGCGGCCGTTCGGCGGGAAGGAGGAGCGGCCGTGAACGCCACCGCCTTCGCACTCAACCTCGCCGTCACCGCCGCCGTCGCCCTCGCCGTCCTCCTCGCCGCGTTCGCGGTGGGGGTGCGCACCGGGCGCCACCGGGGCGTGGACGTCGCCTGGGGGCTGGCGTTCACCGCCGTGGCGCTGAGCGGCCTCGCGCTCTCGCAGGGCCACGGGGACCAGGGGCGCCGGCTGCTGGCCACCCTGCTCGTCACCGTCTGGGGCCTTCGGCTCTCCGCCCACCTGTGGTGGCGCGCCCGCGGCGCCCCGGAGGACCCGCGCTACGCCCGGATGCTCTCCCGGGCCCCCGAGGGACCGGCCCGCACCTGGTACGCCCTGCGGATCGTCTACCTGCTCCAGGCCGCTCTGGTGTGGTTCGTCTCGCTGCCCGTCCAGGCCGCCCAGTACCTTCCCCACCCGCCCGGCGCGCTCGCCTGGGCGGGCACCGCGCTGTGGACGGTCGGCCTGCTCTTCGAGGCGGTCGGGGACCGGCAGCTCGCCCGCTTCAAGGCGGACCCCGCCAACCGCGGCCGGATCATGGACCGCGGCCTGTGGAGCTGGACCAGGCACCCCAACTACTTCGGCGACGCCTGCGTCTGGTGGGGCCTGTTCCTGCTCGCCGCGGACAGCCCGGTCGGCTGGGCCTTCGTCCTCAGCCCCGTCCTGATGACCTACCTGCTCGCGTTCGGCAGCGGCAAACCGATGCTGGAACGCCGGCTCGGTGCGGAGCGGCCCGGCTGGGCCGAGTACGCCGCGCGCACCAGCGGCTTCCTGCCCCTGCCACCGCGTCGGACGGCCTCGCCCGCAGGACCGCCGCGGCCCCACCTCTGACCGCCGCCGCGGCCGTGCCCGGCCTCCGCGACAGCCGCGGGCCGGGCACGGGAAATTCTCTTCGGACTCCCGGTCCCGCGGCCGCCGGGAAGGGCGCCTCCCAGGGCCGTGAGCGGCTCGCGGCGGCTCTGCCGCGACGGTCCGGGCCCCTCCCGGCCGACCGCCCCCGATCGTCCGTCAGGCGCCCGTCCACGGCCGTGCCGCACTGCCGCTGACCTGGTGTTCTCCTGAAAATTCCCTAGGCTGGAGAGCTCTGTCGGAGACTCTCGGAGGGGGCGGCGTGAGCGAGGGAACGGGCGAGGGAGCAAGCGAGGGAGCAAGCGAGGGAACGGGCGAGGAGCCCGTGACGTACGACGCCGGCATGATCGTGGTCCTGGAGGGCCTGGAGGCGGTTCGGGCGCGGCCCTGGATGCACATCGGACCGGTCGACGAGCGAGCACTGCACCAGCTGGTGCTCGACGCCGCCGAGCCGGCGCTGGACGAGGCGCTGAACGGCACGGCCGGTCGGATCGGGATCACCCTCACCGCGGACGGCGGCGTCACGGTCGCCGACGACGGCAGGGGCCACCCGGTCGGACACGCCGGACACCACGACGGCCGCGCGCTGGAGGAATGCCTGTCCGTGCTCTGCAGCGGGGTCCCGTTCGTCGGCCGGCGCTCGCCGGCCGGCAGCAGGTTCGCTGCGGAGCTGTCGGTCGTCAACGCCCTGTCCAGCCGCCTGACGGCCGAGGTTCGGCGCGACGGCTCCCGTTGGGTGCTGGAGTACGAGCGGGGAGTGCGGGTCGGGGCGCCCGTCCGGACCGGTGCGGACGGGGGCAGCGGGACGGCGATCTCCTTCCGCCCCGATCCCGGGATCTTCGGGGCACTGACGCTCTCGTTCGACACACTGGCCGACCGCTTCAGGGAACTGGCCTTCCTGAACCGTGACTTGGACATCACCCTGACCGACGACCGGCACCCCGGCCGGCCCCGTTCCGTCCGTTTCCGCTACCCCGGGGGAGTGCGCGACCGCCTCGCCGAACAGGGCGCCCCGCCCCACCCGGAGGTGCTCGCCTTCGAACGCGAGTGCCCGGACATGGAGGGAACCGTGGAAGTGGCCCTGTGCTGGGCCGACTCCCACGAGGAACAGGTCACCGGCTACGCCAACAGCCGGCCGACCACCGACGGCGGAACCCACCAACTCGGCTTCCGCGACGGCCTGGCAGCCGCGCTCACCGCCGTCGCCGGGGGCCAGTACGTACCCACCCCGGCCCGGCTCGGCCCCGGCCTGACGGCGATCGTGTCGGTGAAGCTCGACCGGCCCGAGTTCGAGGGCGCCGCCCGCGCGCGGCTGAGCAACGGCCCCGTCCGCACCTGCGTCGCCGACGCCGTCCGGGAGCACGCGACCGCCTGGCTCCGCGCCGACCCGGCCCGCGCGGCCGCCGTCCTCGCCCGGCTCCCGGCCACCACCCGGGACTGACACAGCCGCACCGCCGGGTCTCCCGGTCCGGCGCGACGTCCGGACCGGGACCGGGGCGGCGCAGACCGCGAGCCCGACCGGATCCGCTCGGTGGCGCCTGCTCCCCACCTCGACGGCTCCGGGTTCCGGGCTCCGGTCAGCGGGTGTGCGGGGCGTTCGGGGTGTCGGGGGCGGGGCGGTCGTGGGGCGGGAGGGAGCGGGCCTCGACGGCCCTGGCCGTGTTCCTCAGGGCCTTCGCGAGCACGCCCTTGCCGACGCTGCCCAGGAGCAGGCCGGTGAGTCGTCCCCGGAGGTTCTTGCCCTCGCGCACCACCACGGCGTCCAGCCGTGTGGTGCCGTCCGGCAGCGGTGTGAAGGTGTACGTGTGTCCGGAGGCGCCGCCCCAGATGTTGGAGTCGACGGTGGTCATCACCACTCGGTGCGGGTCGGACCAGTCGTAGTGCAGCCGCTCCCAGACACCGCCCGAGCCCTCGGTGACATCGGCTCGGTCGGTGCCCCGGGTGTGGACCTTCAGGTACTCGTCCGCGCTGTTGCCGAACAGTTCCCGGCGGCCCGGGCCGAAGTCGGTGAGGCAGGCCACGAACTGTTCCGGTGTCGCGTGCGTCCGCTCGGTGAGGTGGATGGTGGCCATGGTGTGTTCTCGTGCTCCTCGGGTCGGGGCGGGCCGGACGGTCCGCGTCGGGCGGTCGGGCCGGGTCGGGCCGGTGATCGCTGGACCCAGGTTGCCGGTCGGTGCGCTCCCGTCGAGCCCGTGTCCAACCCTGGTCCACCCGCCCCGGGGCCCTGGCCGGGGACCCGGGGACACCCGGGCCAGGGTCTCCACCAGGGTCCGTCCCTGGGGCGACGGGGCGGCGCTCCCGGGATCGTTGTCGGCGGGTGCCCTCCCGGTACCCGTCGACGCAGAAGGAGCAGATGACGGTGGATCTCAAGCTCGAGGTCGTGGTCGTGCCGGTCTCGGACGTGGACCGGGCCAAGGAGTTCTGGACGCGGATCGGTTTCCGCGAGGACGTCGACTTCTCCGGCCCCGGGGGCTTCCGGGTCGTGCACCTGACGCCGCCGGGCTCGGCCGCGTCGATCATCGTCGGCAGTGGCGTGACCGACGCGGCGCCGGGTTCGGAACGGGGCGTGCACCTGGTCGTGGACGACGTCGTCGCGGCCCGCGCCGAGTTGGTGGCCCGCGGTGTCGACGTCGGCGAGGTGTTCCACGACGCCGGCGGTGTGTTCCACCACGCCGGCTCGACCGGCCGGGTCACGGGGCCGCATCCGAGCCGGCAGTCCTACGGCTCGTTCGTGACGTTCGCCGACCCGGACGGCAACACCTTCGTCCTGCAGGAGGTGACGACGCGGCGGCCCGGTCGGATCACCCAGGTGGTCTACCGCTCGGCGGCGGAGGTCGAGCAGGCGCTGCGCGAGGCGGCGCTCGCCCACGGAGAGTACGAGGCCCGGCTCGGTCACCACGATCCGGACTGGCCGTCGTGGTACGCCGCGTACATGGCCCGCGCGGCCGGTGTCGGCGACTGACGCCCGGTGGCGCGGTCCGGCCACCGGGGCGTGCGGGCGAGATCCGATCGACGGCGGACGGCGGACGGCGGAGGGAACCGATGCCGACGGAGAACGTGAACGAGGACGAGAACGTGAACGAGCGGAACGGTGCGGGCCGGCTGCCGGTGGCGCGGGAGCGTGCGCACGCCGAACTCGCGGCGCTGGCGCGGAGCACGGTGGGCCGGGCCCTCGTGCTCCGCGCGCTGCCGGGAGTCGACCGGACGTCCCTGCTGGGTCGCGCCGCCGTCACGGCGGAGCGGGAGGGGCACCGCGTCGTGCGGGTGACCGGGGTCGAGGCGGAGGCCCGGCTGCCCCACGCCGGACTGCACCAGTTGCTCCATCCGCTGCTCGGTGAGGTCGCGCGGTCGGACGAGGCGACCCGGGCCGTGCTCGACGGTGTCTTCGGCCGGGCCGAGGACGACCGGCCGTCGGTCGTGCGACTGGGCACAGCCGTCCTCCGGCTGCTGTCCCGGGCGGCGGTGCGGCAGCCGCTGGTGTTGGTCGTGGACGACGGGCAGTGGCTGGACGATCCCAGTGCCGAGGTGCTCGGCTTCGTGGGGCGGCGCCTGGCCGGGAGCCGGGTGCGGCTGCTGATCGCGGTCCGCGCCGAAGTGGCGTCGCGGTTCGACTCCGCCGCCCTGCCCGGGTGGACCGTCGCCGTCCGCTCGGGAACCGTCCCCCGGGGAACCGTCCTCGCCGACGCGCACTCGGCGCACCGGCCGGACCGTGCCGCAGTGCCGGTCCTCACCCCGCTGACCTGGCAGGAACGCCGGGTCGCGGACCTGGCAGCCGCAGGGCTGACCAACAAGGAGATCGGCCGGCGCATGCACCTCTCGCCGCGCACGGTCGCCTCGCATCTCTACCGCGTCTTCCCGAAGCTCGGCATCACCACCAGGGCGGCGCTGCGCGACGCCCTGAACCGAACCGCGGGCGTGGGTCGGCTCCAGCCGTGAGCCGGGCCTCGGCGCATCAGAACGTCAGAACGTCAGAACGTCAGAACGTCAGAACGTCATCAGCTTCCGGATCAGCTTCCAGGAAAGGATCGAACATGATCAACAGGCGTACGTTCTCCAAGGCGGTCGGTCTGGGCATGGGTGCCGTGGCCGTGCCCACCGGGGCCACCGCCGCCGCGAGCACCGCCGCCGTCGCCGACGACCGCTCCCGCCGCACCGCCCCGGCCCCCACGTTCGGCGGCCTGAAGCAGGTCCGCGCCGGCGTGCTCGACATCGGCTACGCCGAGGCGGGACCGGCCCGCGGGCCCGTGGCCGTCTGCCTGCACGGCTGGCCGTACGACATCCACAGCTACGTCGACGTGGCCCCGCTGCTGGCCGAGGCCGGCTACCGCGTGATCGTCCCGTACCTGCGCGGCCACGGCAGCACCACCTTCCGGTCGCCCACCGAGGTCCGCAACGCGCAGCAGTCCGCGGTGGCGCTCGACGTCGTCGCCCTCCTGGACGCGCTGGGGATCCGCAGGGCGGTCCTGGCCGGGTTCGACTGGGGCGCGCGGACCGCCGACGTCGTCGCGGCGCTGTGGCCGGAGCGGGTCAGGGCCCTGGTGTCGGTGAACGGGTACCTCGTCACCGACGTCCGGGCGCAGCAGAACCCCCTGCCGCCGAAGGCCGAGCACACCTGGTGGTACCAGTACTACTTCGCCACGGACCGCGGCCGGCGGGCGCTGGAGAACCCGCAGTACCGCCGGGAGCTGTGCCGGGCGGTGTGGGAGGAGGCCTCGCCGACCTGGGAGTTCGACGACGCGACGTTCGAACGCACCGCCGCCGCCTTCGACAATCCCGACTACGCCGCGATCGTCACCCACAACTACCGGTGGCGGCTGGGGCTCGCGGCCGGCGAACCCTGCTACGACCGCTACGAGCAGCGGCTCGCGGACCGGCCCACGATCGGTGTTCCGACCATCACCCTGGATCCCGGGCTCGATCCCTTCCTGGCCTCCACCGACGGCCTCGGGTACCGGAAGTTCTTCACCGGCCCGTACGAGCACCGGGTCCTCGCCGGCGTCGGGCACAACGCTCCCCAGGAGGCCTCGGCGGCGTTCGCCCGGGCGGTCATGGACGCCGACCGGCTCTGACCACGCGGTCCGGATCGCGAGGCCGGCCGGGCGGGGACACCGGCCGCAGGGGGACGCCGACCACGCCGACCACGCCGGCCAGGCCGACCACGCCGGCCAGGCCGACCACGCCGGCCAGGCCGACCACGCCGGCCAGGCCGGCCAGGCCGGTCACGCCGGTCACGGCGGACGTCCCGGCGGCGCCCGACGCGTGGTCACAGGCCGCCCGACAGCGCCCCGTCCAGCTCCCGACGGGAGGCGATCCCCAGCCTGACGAAGACCTTGCGCAGGTGCCACTCGACCGTCCGGGGGCTGATGAACAGCTGGGCCCCGATCTCCGCGTTCGAGTGCCCGGCCACCACGAGCCGGGCGATCTGGGTCTCCTGCGGCGTCAGGGCCGGCGCGTCGACGGTCCGACGGCGGACGGTCTCGCCGGTGGCGAGCAGCTCCCGCCGGGCCCGCTCCGCGAACGCCTCCATGCCCATCGCCGCGGCGGCGTCGTGCGCCGTCCGCAGCTCGGCGCGGGCCTCGGCCCGCCGGTTGCGGCGGCGCAGCCACTCGCCGTACAGGAGCCGGGCCCGTGCCCCGAACACCGGCAGCCCGCCCCGGTCGTAGTGTTCGACCGCGTCCCGGTAGCGCTCCTCGGCGTGCTCCTCGGGCCCGGTCAGGGCGTCGGCGACCGCCGCCGCGCCGCGTGCCCAGGGGGTGCCGGTCAGGCTGCGGTCGGCCAGCCGCTCCCGCGCCTCGCGCGCCTCTGCCGGCGCGTCGGGGCCGCCGGTGCGGGTGGCCGCCTCGACCAGTTCCAGGCAGGTCCAGTGGTGCACGGCGAGGTCCTGGTGCTCCAGGCCGCGCCGTGCGGCCTCCAGCGCGAGCGGATAGTTGCCCAGACCGTTGTGGAGCACCGCCCGCGCGTACGCGGCCACGGCGATCGAGCGGCCCAGGCCGCGTCGCTCGCCCTCCCGCTCCAGCGTCTCCAGCGCCTCCAGGGCCGCGCGCTCCCGCCCCCGGTGGGCGCTCAGAAGGCCGGTCGCGGCCAGGCGCGCCGCCGCCCCGGCGGGCTCCTCGGTGTTCGCTCCCTCGGCCAGCAGGTCCCAGGCCTCCGTGAAGCGCCCCGCCAGGCCCAGTGCGGTCGCCCGGTGGGGGAGCGCCGTGGAGAGGACCGACAGGGCGCCCGTCGTCCGGGCGAACCGCACCGCCCGGTCCGTGACGGCCAGCCACGCCGCCAGGTCGCCCAGTTCCCCGGCGGAGTCCACGGCCGGCTCCAGGACCGCCGGGACCGCCCGGTCGTCCCCGTCGGTGACGGCGCGCAGCGCCCGCGCCAGCGGGGGGAAGGCCTTGACCGGTCCGTCCTCGGTCCAGACGGCCAGGGCGTGCAGGAACGCTCCGGCGGCCCCGTCGCCGTCCGTCCGGTCCCCGTCGCCCACCTCCCCGTCGCCCGCCGACCCGCCGCCCACTTCCCCGTCTCCCGTGGACCCGCCGCCCGCCGACCCACCGGCCGCGAGGCCGCGGGCGGCCTCCGCCACCTGCCGCAGGCCGTCCCCGTCGAGCCGTCCGGCCCGCACGGCCGCCCCGAACGCGGCGAGGCAGGTCTCGCGCGCGGTGGCCGGGTCGAGCTCCCCGAGCGTCACGGCCGCCGCGATCAGCGGCCGTATCGCGCCCGGCCCGGGGTCGGCCATGGCGGCCGCCCCCGCCCGCAGTCGGCCCGCCCCGGCCCGTTGCAGCCGGTCCAGCGGCCCGAGTTCGGCGGCGGCCAGCAGGTCCGGGACCCGGTCGGCCGCGCCCGCCGCGAGATGCGCCCCGGCCGAGGCCAGCGCCCGCCGGGCCCGCTGCGCCGGGTCGGGGCTGAGCGCGGCGGCACGTTCCAGGAACGAGGCCGCGGCCGCCCGGCCGCCGCGCGCCAGCGCCCGGTCCGCCGAGCGTTCCAACGCGGCGGCGACCGGCTCGTTCGGACCGACCGCCGCGTGGGCGAGGTGCCAGGCCCGCCGGTCGGGGTCGCGTTCGGCGTCGGTGGCGTCGGCGAGGGCGGCGTGCACCGCCCGGAGGTCCGCGGCGTCGGCGCGGCGCCAGACCGCCGAGCGCACCAGCGGGTGCCGGAACCGCACCGGAGCGCCCAGCTTGAGCAGCCCGGCGGCCTCGGCGGGCGCCGCGGCCCCGGGCCCGATGCCCAGGGGGCCGAGGGCGCGCCACAGCAACAGCTCGTTGCCGACCGGCTCGACCGCCGCGAGCAGCAGCAGGGCCCGGGTGTCGGCGGGCAGCGCGTCGACACGCCGGCGGAAGCCCTCCTCGACCCGGTTCGGCACGGGGGCGGGGCCGTGTCCGCCGAAGCCGAAGGCCAGTTCGGCCGCCGACAGCCCCTGCGGCAGCTCGAGCAGGGCCAGCGGGTTCCCGCCGGTCTCGGCGACGATCCGGTCCCGCACCCGGGGGTCCACCGGCCCCGGCAGCACCGAACCGAGCAGGGTCCGGGCGTCCGCGTCGGCCAGCCCCCGCAGGGGCAGGACCGGCAGATCGGCGAGCTCGCCCTCCCCGTCGGCGAGCCGTTCGGCGAAGACCAGCGCCACCGACTCGGCGTCCAGCCGACGGCCGACGAACCCCAGGATCCGCAGCGACATCAGGTCCAGCCACTGCGCGTCGTCGACCAGGCACACCAGCGGGCTCGTAGCGGCCGCCTCGGCGAAGAGCCCCAGCACCGCCATTCCGACCAGCAGCAGTTCGGGCGCGGGCCCGCCGCTGAGGCCGAACGCCACCCTCAGCGCGTCCTGCTGGACCGGCGGCAGCCCGTCCAGGTGCGACAGCAGCGGGGCGCAGAGCCGCTGCAGGCCCGAGTAGGCGAACTCCGACTCGGCCTCGACGCCCTCCGTGCGCACGACCCGCATCCCCGTCGCCCGGGCGGCCGCGTGGTCGAGCAGCACGGACTTGCCGATCCCCGCCTCACCGCGCAGCACCACCACCCGGCTTCGCCCGTCACGCACTTCGCGCAGCAGCCGGTCGAGCTCCTCCGACTCCCGGTGCCGTCCGAGCAGCTGATGCGTCGTGCCCTGCTCCATCACGCTTCCTCCGCCGCGTCCGCCCTGGCAGAGCCCCCTTTCCCCAGGAGCTTCGCCCCATCCTACGAACCCCCCGCGTCGGCCGGCGCGGTGGTGACCGACCCCGTGCGCCGGAACGTCAGGGTGTGCCGACTGTTCCTGTGTCCGGGTCCGCGCCGTCGTGCCACAGCCGGAGCGCCTCGGCGTCGCGGAGCCCGGCGGCGGCCCGGTGACGTTCGGCCTCGGTGAGGTCGAGCGCGTTCAGCCGACGGCGCCACTCGTCGACACCGTCGGTCTCCTCCAGCGCGGTGGCGAGCTCGACCAGGGTGGCCAGCGTCCGGGCGACCTCCAACGGCGCGGCGGTGTCCCCGTGCCGGCGCAGGGCCGTCGCCAGGACCCGCAGTGCGGCACGGTCGTCGTTCTTGAACTCGCTGAGGACACGGGCGTTGTCGAGGGCCTTGGCCAGGCCGGTGAGGTCCTTGGAGCCGCCGTACTCCAGCTCCGCGGGCTCGTCCCGCTGGATGAAGATGATCGAGTTCCCGGACGGGTCGACGAGGGTGAAGCGGCTCGCCCCCGGCCTGAACCGGGTGATGCGCGGTCGGCCCTTGGACAGCGTCCGCCCGTACGCGGCGCGCAGGGCCCGGGTGAACTCGGCGTGGTACGGCGCGACTTCGTCGACGAGTACCAGGCAGCCGCCGCCGTCCTCGTGGCTCGGCTCGATGTTCCTGGGGGGAGTCCCGAAGTGCAGCGCGAACCCGCTCCACTCCAGTGCCAGGTAGACGTAGGGGCGGGTCTGCTTGTAGGTGACCTCGAACCCGAGGGCCTGGTAGAACTCCAGCGTCTCGTCGACCGAGACGCACGGCAGCACCGGCACCGTGGTCTCATTGGCGCGCACCGTCGGTCCTGGCATGTCCGCCACCTCTTCCCCTCCTGTTCCGGTCCGAACCTCGGACCCGAAGACCGGGCCCGAACCCCGGACCCGAATCCCCGAGCCTGCCGCAGAATCGGCCCCGGCGCCCATGAGTTCTCCGCGCGGCGTGCAGAAGTCCGCGCCGAGGACGAAGGAGCGCGGGCCGGTGCCGAAGGCGTTGCCCTTCCTGTTCACGACGGCCGGTGCCCCCGGTGCAGGTCTGGGCTGCCTCTGCGGGCGGGAAGCGCCGGGACGGTGAACCGCGCGGCGGTCGCGGCGGGGCGGGGCGCGATCCGGCGCGGTTCGCGCTCGTCCGTGCTCCGGGAGCCGGTCCCCGCGCTCTCGTCCGTACAAGAACCATTGCCGCACCCTGAACCCGGATGCCGCCGGTGTGCGGCACCGGAACGAAGGGGAAGAACGTGACCACTCCCGCCCCGTCCCGCATCACCCTCGTCAACGGCAGCTTCGAGCAGCCCGCCGTCCCCGCCGGCAGCAACGCGCTGCTGCCCGACGCCTCCCAGACCCAGAGCCCGAACCGCGTCCCGGGCTGGCTGACCACCGCCACCGACCACCTCATCGAGCTCTGGCACGACGGCTTCAACGGCGTCCCCTCCGCCGACGGCACCCAGTTCGCCGAACTCAACGCCAACCAGGTCTCCACCCTCTACCAGGACCTGCCCACCACCCCCGGCGCCACCCTGTACTGGCGGCTCTACCACCGCGGGCGGCTCGGCCAGGACACCATGGCCCTGGACATCGGCCGCCCCGGCGCGGTCGTCCAGCAGCGCCAGTTCACCGACGGCACCACCGCCTGGGGCTTCTACTCCGGCACCTACACCGTGCCCGCCGGGCAGACCGTCACCCGCTTCGCCTTCCGCTCGGTCGCCTCCGCGGGCGGCAACCAGTCGGTCGGCAACTTCCTCGACGGCATCTTCTTCGGCACCGCCCCCGCCGTCACCCTCACCAAGTCCGCCGTCCCCGACGGGCCCCTCCAGGTGGGCGACGTCATCACCTACCGGATCGTCGCCAGGAACGAGGGCGGCGGCAACGCCGAAGCCCTCCTCCTGACCGACACCGTGCCGGACGGCACCACCTACCTGCCCGGGACCCTGCGCATCGTCGACGGCCCCAACACCGGGGCGAAGACCGACCGGCCGGGCGACGACCAGGCCTCCTACGACCCGGTGGGCAACCGGGTGACGTTCGCCCTCGGAAACGGCGCCACCGCGGGCCACGGCGGCAGCCTGCCCAACACCGACACCCTGCCGAACGGCACCACCGTCGAGTACCGGGTCACCATCGACGAGGACAGTGCCGGCGGGCACGTCACCAACACCGCCACCGCCACCTACGAGAACCGGCTCGGCCCCACCCCCGAACCCCTCACCACCACCTCCGGCCCGGCCGACACCGCAGTCCTCCCGGCGGCCGACCTGAGCGTCACCAAGTCCGCCGACGAGACGACCGTCACCGTCGGCCAGACCGTCACCTACCGGATCACCGTCCGCAACGCCGGACCCAACACCGCCACCGGCGTCACCGTCACCGACCCCCTCCCGGACGGCCTGGTGTTCCTCTCCGCCGAGACGGGAACCGGCAGCTACGACCCCGGCAGCGGCGAGTGGAGCGTCCGCACGCTCGCCCCCGACGCCTCCGTCACCCTCACCCTCCGGGCCAAGGCCACCGCCCCGGGCACCGTCACCAACACGGCGACGGTGCACGCCACCGAGACGGACCTCCACCGCGCCGACAACACCGACTCCGTCACCGTTTGCGTCAAGGCCGCCCCCGCCTGCCCGCCCCCCGGCTGCTGCTGACCCCGCGGACGCCGCGGGCACCGTCCCTCCCCGGCGGTGCCCGCGGCTCCCGGGCCCGCTACTCGCCCGCCTCCCTGACCAGTTGGTAGGCGGCGGTGAGGGAGAGCCCGGGCCGGGCTGTCCGCAACGCCTTCACCGCCCCGACCTGGTCGCGGACATCGGCGCCCGACGCGTGGAGCACCTCCCGCACCCACCGCCGGCGCACCCCGGCATCGGGCGCCGACACCGTCTCCATGACGATCCGCAGGGCTCTCTCGAGCCCCGCCCGCTCGCCCGCCTCGGCGGTCTCCAGGGCCCGCCGCAGGTCCGCCTCCACCTGCCGGGAGTCACGGACGACGATGACGGGCTCCTCCTGGGCCTTGCCGGACTTGAACACTGCACCACTCCTCGGGTCGGACGACAGGACGTGCGGCCACGGCGGAACCCCGGTCCGCGAAGGGGACAACGTTCGTACCGATGACTTCGACTCCGCCGCCGGCCGGCCCCCTACCGCGCGGGGAGGGCGGGCTACGAATCGGTCCAGCGCACCGGGTGTCCGGACGGGTCCGTGGTGAGCCAGGTGCCGTCCCCGAGGGGGTGGATGTCGTAGGGGTCCTCCCCACGTGCGTCGAACTCCGCGTGGACCCGGCCGGAGCGGGCGTCGACGCGGTAGTGGCGGAACCATTCCTCCCCGTCCTCGGATTCGCCGACGACGGTGACGACGACGGTGTCCGGGCTCAGATGCCCACCGGACCACTCCACCCAGGCCTCGTCGGGGTTGTGCCCGAAGGCGTCCACCGGGAGGGTGAACACCGCCTCGCCGCCGGGATACGCATGGATGGTGATGTCCCCCTGGTCGTGGTTGACGGTCATGAACCGGTGGCCGTCGGGCGACAGGTCGATGAGGCATCGGTCGTCCCAGGGGTACTGGAAGAGATCCATCCCGGCCTCGGTGAGCGAGGCGCGGTAGACGGCCGTGCCGTCCTGTCCTTCCCCCACGTTGAGGAGGATCTGGCCGCTCGGTCGGTGCGGCAGCTGCACTCCGCCGTGCCCGGCGGTCCGCAGGTCCGCCTGCGCGACGACCGCCCCGGAGCGGGCGTCCAGGGCGACCCACTGGTCGGGGCGGTCACGGCCCGCCATGGCGTCGGGGCGGTAGACCCAGAGCACGCGTTCGTCCGGCGACAGCACGCAGCCGGGCGCGTGTCCGTACCGACCGGACGACTCCGGTTCGAGCCCGGACCTCCAGACCTCGACGCCGTCCGGTGTCACGCACACGACCGCGTTCTGCGTCGTGTAGTAGACCCGCTGAAGGTCGGCGGCAACGGCGTGGCCGACGATGTCGTCCCCGGGAGCCGGTGGGCGGACCAGGACGGGTGACAGCGGACCGCGCTCCTCGCCGGCCAGGTCGTAGGCGCAGACGCCTCCGTCCACGAGCCGCGTGATGATCCGGTGGGGGTGCCGCGCTTCAGCCATGCCCGGAGGCTAGCGCCCCCCGGCCAGCCCGGGGTGGTCCGGGTCCGCCGGGGTGGTTCGGGTCGGCCCGGGGGTGGTCCGGACCCGCCCGGATCGGGACCGCCGCCGCGCGGTGGGCTCAGCGGGCCAGCAGGTCCCGGACCGCCGCCGCGATCTCGTCGGGTGCCTCCTCGGCCATGAAGTGCCCGGCGCGGGTCAGCCGGTGGTCCAGGTCCGGTGCCCACGCCCTCCACACCCCGGCGGCGTCGAAGCCCAGCTGCGCGCCCCAGTCCTGCTGGACCACCGTCACGGGCATGGCCAGTTGCGACCCGGCGTCCAGGTCCGCCTGGTCGTGCGTGACGTCGATGTCCGACGAGGCCCGGTAGTCCGCGACGATCGACGTCACCGCCGCGGCGCTCGCGCGCAGGTACTCGGCACGCACGTCCTCGGGCACGGCGGCCGGGTCGGCGGCCCAGGCGTCGAGGAACGAGCCGAAGAACGCGTCCGCGCTGGCCGCGATCATCGCCTCCGGCAGGCCCGGCGGCTGAGCCATCAGGAAGAGGTGGTAACCGACCGCGGCCGGGACGCCGCGCAGGACGTTCCACATGTCGAGCGTCGGCACCACATCGAGGATGCCCAGGTGGGTGACGGTCTCGGGGTGGTCCAACCCCGCCCGGAAGGCGACCAGGGCGCCCCGGTCGTGGCCGACCAGGGCAAAGCGCTCGTGGCCGAGCGCCGCCGCCAGGGCCACGACATCGGCGGCCATGGTGCGCTTGGCGTACACATCGGGGTCGGTGGCCGCGGGCTTGTCACTCGCACCGTAGCCGCGCAGGTCGGGACAGATCACCGTGTGCTCGTCGCGGAGCCGCTCCGCGACGTGCCGCCACATCAGGTGGGTCTGCGGAAAGCCGTGCAGCAGCACGACCGGGCTGCCACTGCCGTCTACGGCCGCGGCCAGCTCCACACCGTCCGCACCGGGCAGGCGAACGTGATCGAAACCGGGAAGGGTGAGCGTCATGAGGGACCGCACTTTCGGGTCGGGGACTTGACCGGACCAGCTTGGGCGACGGCGATCAGCAACCGATCAGTACGGTCGGGCGCGGCCGGTCCCCGGCACGGAGGATGGGGGCATGCGAATCGACGTGCTCGGCGTGGTGCGGGCCCTCGGCGACGACGGCGGCCCCGTCGACCTGGGCGGACCCCGCCATCGTGAGGTCCTCGCCCGGCTCGTCGCCGCCGAGGCACGGACGGTCACCACCGACACCCTTGTCCAGGACCTGTGGACCGATCCGCCGGCCCGCGCGGTCGGTGCGCTGCGGACGTTCGTCGCCGCGCTGCGCCGTGCCCTCGAACCCGACCGGCCGCCCCGCACCCCGCCGCGCGTACTCGTCACCGAAGGCCCCGGCTACGCACTGCGCCTGCCGCGCGAGGACGTGGACGTCCACCGGTTCGAGGACACCCTGGCCCGGGCCCGCCGCAGCCCCGACGCGGTCACCGACCTCGGCGCGGCACTCGCGAGCTGGCGCGGTCCCGCCTACGCCGATGTGACCGGCTCGGCATGGGCGCAGCGCGAGCGGACCAGGCTGGAGGAACTGAGGCTGGACGGGGTGGAACTGCGCGCCCGCTTCCTCCTCGACTCCGGGGAAGGGGCCGACCTCGTCGCCGGCCTGGGTGCCCACGTCGCCGAACACCCGTGGCGCGAGCCGGCCTGGCAGCTGCTCGCCCGCGCGCTGTACCGCGCGGGCCGCCAGGCCGACGCGCTCGCCACCCTCCGCCGTGCCCGCGCGATGCTCGTCGACCAGCTCGGACTCGACCCCGGTGCCGAGCTCCGGCGTCTGGAGACGGACATCCTCAACGGGACCGCGCCCCCGGACGCCGTACGTGCCGCGTGGACCGGCCCCGGTGTCCGGCTCGGCCCGCGCACCACCGTGGACCTGGCCCGCACCCTCGCGCTGGCGGGCGGCGACGCCCTCGTCCACTCCCGGCGCGACCGCCTCGCCGCCGTCCGTGCGGCGGAACGCGCGGGGGACCTCGCGCTGACCGCCCGGATCATCGGCGCCTACGACGTGCCCGCCCTCTGGAGCCGGGCCGACGACGCCGAGCAGTCCCGCGCCGTCGTCGCGGCCGCCGAACGCACCCTCACCGGGCTCGGCCCGGACGGCCCCGCCGACCTGCGCGCCCGCCTGCTGGCCACGGTCGCCGTCGAGAGCCGCAGCGCCGATCTGTCCGGGACCGAACGGAGGCACGCGGAGCAGGCGGCCCGGGAAGCGGAGCAGCTGGCACGGCGGCTGGCCGATCCCGCCCTGCTGGCCTTCGCCCTCAACGGGGTGTTCCTGCAGTCCTTCGCCCGCCCCGGGCTCGCGGCGGCACGGGACAGGACCGGCGCCGAGATCCTCGACCTGGCCACCCGGTACGAGCTGCCGAACTTCGCCGTCCTCGGCCGGCTCGTCCGCCTGCAGTCGGCCTCGGCCCTCGGCGACCTCGACGCCGCCACCTCGCACGCGGACGCGGCCGACCGGCTCGCCGCCACCACCGAGGCGTCCCTCGTCCCCGTCCTCACCGCGTGGTTCAGGGCCCGGGCCACCGCCGCCCGCAGCACCGAACCCGGCGGACCGACCGCCGCCACGGCGGCGGCGCAGTACCGCCGCGCCGAGGACGCCCTCCGGACGGCCGGAATGCCGGGGCTGCACCGCGGCCTGTTCCCGCTCGCCCTGTTGGGACTGCGCCTGCTGCACGACCGGCCGGCGCCCACCGACCCGCACCTCGACTGGGGCCCGTACCGGCCCTGGACTCGCCCCCTGGTGCTGCTCGCCCAGGACCGGGCCGAGGAGGCCCGTACCGCCCTCGCCGCGGCACCCGAACCACCGCGCGACCACCTCCAGGAGGCCCTGTGGTGCCTGACCGCCCGCGCCGCCGTACGCCTCGACGAGCCCGGCACCGCCGCGCACGCGGCGGCCGCCCTGCGTGACGCCGCCGCGGAACACGCCGGCGCCGCCAGCGGACTGCTGACCCTGGGCCCGGTGGCGCGCTACCTCGCAGAGGCGCAGGCCTGTGCCTCCGCGAGGTAGCGCGACCGCGATCCGCCGTCGGCATCCCGCACTCGAACTCGCCCGACAGGCGGCCGCGAACGTGACGGTGCTGAGGGCGACGTTCCCGGCTCTGCCGGACGTCGCCCGATGTCTGACGTCCAGGCCGATGCGCCGGGGCTTCCTCTCGGACGGCTTCGACGCCGGGATCGCAGCCGCACTCGGCGGTGATCCGGACACGGCCCGCGAACACTTCGAGCGAGTCCTTCGAGAGGACCCGCTGGCGCCGTGGATGGTCGAAGCTCGGGAGAAGGCGTACGAGCTGCACGCGATCGCCGCCGATCACGACGCCGTGACCGCCTGGCTCACCCGGGCCGTCGACTCGTGCCGGAGCAAGCTGGGTCTGGACCCTGTGCCGCTCGCGACCCGTTGGCCGCGTGTACGTGAAGCGGTTCTGACTCGACCTCCGCAGCCTGCGCAAGGAAGTTGAGCCAGAACCCACTCTCGCGAACACTGCTGCCGGGGGAGGCGGAAATCGGCGTACAGGCCGACGACGTCCGTCCGGCCCGGGTGGGTGGCGGGCTCCGGGGTGGGGGCCGTCAGCCCTTGCCGCCGGCCTTGAGGACCTGGGCGGCGGCCACGCCCGCCGCGGCGAAGCCGTGGCCGCCGCCGTCGACCTCGGCGGCGACGGCGAGGTCGCCGCGGTAGGCGATGAACCAGCTGTTGGTGGCCGTGCCGCCGGATTCGGCGGTGCCGGTCTTGGCGCCGATCTGGCCGGTGAGGCCGGCCATCGGGGTGCGGGCGGTGCCCTGGGTGGCGGTTCTGGCCATCATGGCGCGCAGGTCCTTGGCGACGCCGGCGGGCAGCGAGCCCGGGGCGGTGACGCGCTTGGCGTCCGCCCGCAGGACGGGCTGGCGGAACGTGCCGCTCTGCACGGTGGCGGCGACCGAGGCCATCGCGAGCGAGTTGACCTGGATCGTGCCCTGGCCGATGTACTCGGCGGCGGCCTCGTCATCGGTGCGCGGCACCGGGATCGTGGCGTCCCGGCTGTCGATGCCGATGTGCCACTCCAGGCCGAGGCCGAACTGGTCGCGGGCCACCTTGGCGAGCGTTCCGGGCTGCAGCTTCTCCAGGCCCTTGTCGATGAAGCCGGTGTTGCAGGAGTGGCTGAAGTCGTCGGCGAGCGTGTACGATGGGAAGTCGCCGCGTTCGTCGTTGTGCCACTGCCGGGGCGAGTTGGTGGTGTCCTTGCAGGGCACCACGGTGTCCGGGGTCACCCCGGCCTCCAGCAGGGCCGCCGAGGTGATCACCTTCATCGTGGAGCCGGGAGCCTGGCCGGCCGAGACCGCGCGGTTGTGCCCGCTCGGCGAGTAGGCCATCGCCAGGATGTGGCCGGTGCTCGGCTGGATCGCCACCAGCGAAGCCGGCTTGCCGCCCGCGGCCTGCTGCTTGATCGCCTCCTCGGCGACCCGCTGCAGCTCGGCGTCCAGCGTCAGCTTCACCTGTGGCGCGCTCGGTGGGGTGAGCACGTACAACTGCTCGGGCTCCTTGCCGGCCGCGGAGAGCACCACGGCCCGCCCGCCGACGACGGTCCCGCCGTCGGCCGGTGTGATCCTGGGCAGTACGGCGGCCAGCGAGGGGAAGCCCTCCAGCGGCTTGCCGTTGCGGTCGGTCGGCTTGGAGACCGGGTCGGGCAGTGCCTTCACGGCGATCGTCCCGCCCTGGGCGAGGTGCGGGTGGAGCACCGCCGGCGTCCAGTGCACGAGGGCCTTGCCGCTCCCGCCCCGGACGACGCCGAGCGTGCTGTCGTACTCCCAGGCACCGGTCGCGCCCTCGAACTCGGCCTTCACCCGGAAGCCGACGACGGGTTCCCCGTCCGTGCCGCCCGCCGTGCCGCCCGCCGCGCCGCCCGCCGGTCCCGTCGCGGTCAGCGCCAGCGTGCGGGCCGGCACGTTCTCCTGGAAGGCGGCCAGCGCCGCGCGGGCCGCCTCCGGCCGGCTGGTCAGCGCCGAGGCGGCCGTGACGTCCCCGCGGCCCCAGGCCGCCAGGAAGTCCGTGGTCACCGCGGCGGCCTCCTCGGCGGTCGCCGGTGCCTGCGGGGTCTGCGTCGCGCTCCCGGACGCCTGGCTCCCGCCGCTGCCGCCGCTCGAGGACCCGCCCTGCACGGTGGTCACGATGGTGTGCAGGCCGTACCCGCCGACCGCCAGCAGTGCGGCGAACACTCCGCCGACGGTGGCCAGGACGGCCTTCCGGGCACCGGAGCGGCGCGGTGCGCCCGGATCGCCGCCCGCATCGCCCCCGCCCCCGTCCTCGAAGTCGTACCCGTCGAGCTCGGTGTGCCCGGCGTACCCCTGGTAGTCCTCGGGTTCCTGTCGGTCCCGCATGTCCTCGTCCCCCTGCGTATGCGTGTCCCGCGGACCTGCCCCCTCCGGCATCCCGGCCCGTGGCCCGTCCGGTCGTCCGTCTGTCCGTCCGTTCGAGCACGGATCAGCATATGCGGAGGGCGTCGGGAGGTCGACGGAGGGCGGGGCCGCCGAGCAGGTGGGCACCGGGAGGATCGAAGCCCAGGGGACTCCATTGCCGAAGGACGGTGTAAGTACTGAATCGTAAAGGCGAGTTGGAATCCCCTGCCGTGGCTGTCGGGCGCCTTCGACGATACGCGGGGCCGGCTGTCGCTGTGCGGGTGACCTGTCGGCAGGGGTTTCGTTGAGTGGATCATGGACTTAGTACAGGAGTCGTACCACCGCATCCCCGACGGCCGCACCGAGAACCAGGAGACCGTGCCCGCGCCCTCCGAAGGCCCCGTGCCCGCGCCCTCCGAAGGCCCCGGGCCTGGAGAGTCGGGACAGGAGGGGCTGGAGCGGATGACCGCACTGCCCGCCGTCGCGACGATGGGCACCAGCCAGCACCTCGACGGCGCCCAGTGGCTCGCCAGGCTCGGCACGGGCCGGGTCTACATGATGGGCGACAACCCGGCCCTGCCGCCGATGCCCGACCGACCGACCCTCGCCGACTTCTTCCGCCTGCGCCTCTCGCAGGACCGGTTCACCGGCCTGCACCTGATCCACAGCGCACGCCGGGCCCGTGCCCTCGACCTGGGCGACACGGTCGTCACCGCGTGCCTGCTCCACGACATCGCCGTCGGCGGACTCCTGCGCAGCCACCACGGCCACTGGGGCGCCCAGTTGGTCGCGCCCTACGTCAGTGAAGAGGTCGCCTGGGCGATCCGCCAGCACGAGATCCTGCGCTTCTTCCCCGACGCCACGGTGGGCTACGACTACCCGCAGGCCTACAACGCCTTCTTCGGACCCGACTACCGCCCGCCGGCGCACGTGCGCCGCGCCTACCACGAGGTCCGTGCCCACCGCTGGTACATGACGGCCAGGTTGGTCACCCTCAACGACCTCTACACGTTCGACTTCGACCCGGCCGAGGAGGTCGACATCAGCGAGTTCGAGGACATCCTCGGCCGCTGCTTCCGCCAGCCCCGTGAAGGGCTGGGATTCGACGGCTCACCGGTGGCCCACATGTGGCGCACCATGATCTGGCCCAACAACTTCCTCTGACTCCAGCGGTGATGGCGGCGGGAATCCACGTGCAGCCCGGTCGACGGCGGCCGACAGGACCGACCTTCGTCACCGGGTGCCGAGTGCCGGTGGACCGAGCACCGGGGCGTCGTACGCCGACGGGCGCATGCGCGACCGGCACCGCCACGTCCATCGCAGCCTCATCCGTAGCCGTAGCCGTAGCCGTAGCCGTAGCCGTAGCCGTAGCCGCAGCTGCAGCCGCAGCCGTTCCGCTCCGAGTCGGGGGGCGGGCGGGGCCCCCCCCGCCCGCCCCCCCCCCCCGCGGCCCCCGGCCGGCCCCCCCCGCCCCCCCCCCCCCCCGCCCCCCCCCCCGACCCGGGTCCTCCGGGACGGCCGAACGTCGAGGTCCGATTCACGCCGGACCGCCGCCCGCCTGCCTGGTGGACTCCGTGGTGACACCCACCCCTCACGGACAGGACCTCCGGCATGGCCGACACCGCTCTCCGTCCCGCACCGCACCCGCCCGGAAGCGGCCCCCGCCGCCCGTACTCCCGTGCGCGCAAGGGCGGTTGGCCCGCCGTGCTGGCCGTCACCACGGGTGTGTTCTCCATCGTCACCACCGAGATCCTGCCGATCGGGCTGCTGACCCCGATCGGTGCGACCTTCCGGATCTCCGACGGCACGGCCGGGCTGATGATGACGCTCCCGGGCCTCGTCGCCGCGGTCGCCGCACCGGTGCTGACCGTCGCGACCAGGCACGTCGACCGGCGGACCGTGCTCGCCGCCCTGCTGCTGCTCTTGGTCGCGGCCGACCTGCTCAACGCCCTCGCCCCCGCCTACGGGGCCGTGCTGGCCGCCCGGGTGGCCCTCGGCCTGGTCATCGGCGCGTTCTGGTCGATCGGCGCGGGGCTCCCCGCACGGCTCGTCCCGGAGCGCCGGCGGGCCCGGGCCACCACGCTGTTCTTCACCGCCGTCCCGCTCGGCTCGGTCCTCGGCGTACCGGCGGGCGTGTTCCTCGGCTCGCTCGCCGGCTGGCGCGCCGCCTTCCTCGTGATGGCCGCGCTGACCCTGCTGACCCTGGCCGGCCTGCTGCTCTCCCTCCCGCCGTTGCCCCCGCTGACGACCACCGGCCTGGGCGTGCTGCGCGGGCTGCTCGCCGGTCGGGGCACCCGCACCGGGCTCGCCGTGACGTTCTTGATCGTGCCGGCCCACTTCGGCGGCTACACCTATGTCACCCCGTTCCTCGAGGGCACCGTCCAGGCCGGCCCCGGCCTGGTCACCGGGCTTCTGCTCGTGTACGGCGCGGCCGGAATGCTCGGCAACGCGCTCGCCGGGGGCCGCGCGGCCGCCGCGCTGCGCCCCGTGTTCGGCACGGCCGTCGTGCTGCTCGCCGCCGCGGCTCTGCTGATGCCCGTGCTCGGCACCGGCGGCCCGGGTGCCGCCGTGCTGCTGACGGTCTGGGGCGCGGCGTACGGGGCGGTGCCGGTCTGCTCGCTGACGTGGTTCCTCGCCGCGGCCCCGCAGGCGCCGGAGGCGGCCGGTGTGCTGTTCACCTCGTCCTTCCAGGCGACCCTGTCGATCGGCGCCCTGTCCGGTGGCCTGGTGGTGGATCGTTCCTCCCCGGCCACGGTCATGGTGCTCGGGGGAGCGGTCGCCCTCCTCGCCGCCGCCCTCGTCCTGGGTCACGGCCACCGGGTGCGACCCGATTCGGCCGCCGGCCCCGTGCGCGGGGCCGGCGCCTGACGACGGACGGACTCCGGTCGCGGCGCGAGGGCTCGCGTCCGGCCGGGAATCCGCGCGGCTCGGACTCCTCCGCCGGGGCACGGATCCCGATCGGTTCGGGCCCGGCGCCGGGAGTCGTGAGCGGATTCGGGCACGATCGAGTTCACCAGGTGGGACGATCGGGCCCCGTGCTGGGCCCCGTGGCGGGTCCCTCGCCCCGCCGTGCCGCCGCTCGCGCGGCGTGCGTCGGCGAGCCGCTCCACGGCCCTCCGGCCTCGTCCCGCCCCGCCGGGCCTTCTGCCGTCCGTGCTGTTCCGAGGACGGGCAGGCCGGGCCCGGGGCGCGGGTGAACCCGATAGCGGATCGTGACATGTCTACGGCCCGTCGAGGCAGAAACGGATGGCAGGATTCCGCCTCCCGGTCGCTGCCGCTCCCTCGTGGATGCCGGTCGCGCCACCCTGCCTCGCAGAGGAGCGCCATCGTGGTCCATCTCCCCGGCTCGTTCCCCCACCGCCGGGCCCTGCCGGCGGCCCTCACCACCGCGTCGGCCCTGCTGCTCACCGCCTGCGCCGGGCCGGAGGCCCCGGTGAGTGTCGAGGACAAGGCCCGGGCGGCCGTCCCGAGCGCGCAGCGCGCCGCCGGGGTCCTGCGGATCGGGTCCGACCTCAACTACCCGCCGGTCGCGTTCCGCGGCACCGACGGCAGGCCGACCGGTCTCGACCCGGACCTGGCGGAGGCCCTGGGGAAGGTCCTCGGCCTGCGGATCGAGATCGTCGACACGCCGTTCGACAAGCTGATACCGGGTGTCAACGGCAAGCAGTTCGACCTGGCGATGTCGGGGATCAGTGACACGCCCGCGCGTCGCAACGCGCTCGGCGACAACGGCATGCCGACGGGTCGGCCGGGCGTGGACTTCGTGGACTACTTCATCGCCTGGACCTCGATCATCGTGCAGAAGGGCAACCCGAAGGGCATCCGGACGCTGGACGACCTCTGCGGCCGTACGGTCGCCGTGCAGCGCGGCACGACCCAGGACGAGATCGTCAGCCGCCAGGTGGGGGCCTGCGAACGGACGGGCAAGCCCCTGCAGGTCCACCGCTTCGACGACGACACCGTGGCCCTCGCCGAGGTGGCGGCCGGCCGGGCGGTCGCGGACTTCAACGACCTCCCGGTGGCGGCCTACGCGGCCAGGACCACCGACGACGGCAACCGGTTCGAGGTGACGGGCGCGCTGTCGCAGTCGAGCCCGTACGGGATCGCGGTGAACAAGAGCGACACCGTTCTGCGTGACGCGGTGGCGAAGGGGCTGGACGAGCTGATGCGCAGCGGGGAGTACGACGCGATCCTCGCGAAGTGGAACGTCAGTGCCGGTGCGGCCCGGGTGGCGGCGGTCAACGGGGGACTGTGATCCGGACGGCGGGCGGTGGCGCACGCAGCTCCTCGGTCCGGGAGCGCGGCGACCCACAATGCAGCGTGACAATACGATTGTTGGTGTGCGACGCTGCACCTCGCGCGGTGCCCTCCGTGCTGCGGGGGAACCAGGGGTGGCCGCATGAACGACGAAGCGCAGCCGAGCGGGCCTCGGTACGACGGCCGCGAGGCACCGGGCGACAGCGCGGAGGAGCCCGCCCGCCGGTCGGGCGGCCGGATCACCGGTGCCCTGGTGACCGTCGCGGGTCTGCTGCTCGCGGCCTCGGCACTGCGGCCGGACGGCGGACTGCTCGGTGCGCCCCTCGCCAGGGTGCCGGTCCGGGCCATCGGGTTCGTCCTGCTGCTCGCGGTCGGCTGGCTGATCGTGGCCGGCCGGTTCGCGCTGCGCTTCCGGGCGGAGGTCCGCCACCTGGACGGGCCCACGCCACGGGCCGAGCGCCTGCGGGAGGCCGCCGCCGTTCTGCTGCCCGGGGCCGCCGTCGCGGTGCCGGTGCTGATGTTCCTCTTCCACAACCGGGCGGACACCGGGTCGGACGGGCCGCACCGGGCGCGGCCGTTGCCGGACTTCGCGCTGCCCCCGGTGCCCACGGTGTCGCCGCCCGAACCCGGCGAACCGGTCTCCGACAGCTCGCTCTCGGGCGTGGTCCCGCTGCTGTTCGGCGTGCTCCTGGTCCTCCTGGTGATCGCGGTGGTCGTCGGCGCCGTCCTGCTGCTGCGGCTGCGGATCGTCCGCCGGCGGCCGCCGACGCCGTTGCCCGCCGCACCGGACCGGAGCGAGGACGCCCTGGCGGCCGCGGTGGTGACGGGGCGCCGTGCCCTCACGGGCGCCGACGCGCGGGCGGCGGTGATCGCCTGCTACGCCGCGATGGAGACCTCGCTGGCCGCCTCGGGGCTCTCCCGCCGGGCTCCTGACAGCCCGACCGAACTGCTGGAGCGCGCGGTGGCCGACGACCGCGTCGACCCGGTCCACGCGCGGGCTCTGACCGCACTGTTCCGAGAAGCCAGGTACTCCACCCACCCGATGGACGAGACCCATGTACGCCGGGCGCGGACCGCCCTGGACGGCCTCGCCGCGAGACTCGCGGAGCGGGCAGGCCCGCTGCCGGAGCCCGCGGCGGCGGGAGCGTCCGGGGGCGCCGACCGGGCCGGAGGCCGGCGATGAGCGCCCGCCGGGACCGACGCACGGCCGGTCCTGCCGCGTCCGCCGCCCCGGAGGATCCGATCGCCCCGGCCGGTCGGCCGGAGGATCCGACCGCCCGGGCCGGTGGTGGCCTCGCCGCGCCCGGCTCCGTCCGGCACAGCCTGATCGAGCTGACCGGGGCGGCCGTGCTGGCCGAGGTCCTGCTCGCGCTGGTCGGCGGCGCTCCCGCGGCCGCCGCGGGCGCGGTCCTGCTGACCACCGGTGCCCTCGTCACCGGGCGGTACGTGGCCGGCGCGGGCTTCCTGGACATCGGCCTGCGCAGGCGGCAACGCGTGCTGGACGCGCGCGAGTTGGGCCTCGGCGACTGGCGCTGGACCGTCCGCGAGGGTCTCGACCCGAAGGGCGACGCCGGGCCGTTGCGCGGTCGCCTCCGGAGGCTGTTCGCGGCACGCCTGTCCGAGACCCACGGCGTCTCGCTGACCGCCGACCGCGACCGGGCCGCCGAACTGGTCGGGCCCCGGCTGTGGCCGTGGATCGATCCGGAGGCCGCGGACCGGGACGGGGCCGTGCCGGCGGCCGTACTCCTCGCGCTCGTCGACCGGCTCGAAGCCCTGCAACCGCCCGGCCCGCCGCCGCCGAAGTCCGGTTAGCGGGCGCCGGCGCGGTGTCCACCGCTCCCCGCACTCCGCTCACCGCCCGCCTTTCCCGCACCCCCGCCTTTCCCGCACCCCCGCATTCCCGTACTTCTCGCCGGTTCCGACAGCCGGCTGACCGACGCCGTCCTCCAGGAGAGTCATGACCGCCGTTCCCCAGGCCCCCGCCCCGGACACCGAGCAGGCCCGGGCGGCCGGGACGAGCCCGGGCCGCCCGACCGAGGCCGCCGTGCTGACGCCGCAGGAAGCGGGTCGGCGTGCCCGCGCGGTGGTCGAGGAGATCGAACGCGCCGTGGTCGGCAAGCCCGAGGCCCTCCGACTGGTGATGCTCGGCGTGCTGGCCGGCGGCCACGTGCTGATCGAAGACCTGCCGGGGCTCGGCAAGACCCTGCTGGCACGCTCGTTCGCCACCACCCTCGGCCTGGACTTCCGCCGGATCCAGTTCACCCCCGACCTGCTGCCCTCGGACGTCACCGGCGCGCCGTTCTACGACCGGCGCAGCGGCGAGATGGTGTTCCGTCCCGGGCCGCTCTTCACCCAGCTCCTGCTGGCCGACGAGATCAACCGCACCCCGCCGAAGACCCAGGCGGCGCTGCTGGAGGCGATGGCCGAGGGCCAGGTCTCCGTCGACGGGGCCACCCGCCGGCTGCCGCAGCCGTTCGTGGTGATCGCCACCGCCAACCCGATCGAGTACGAGGGCACCTACTCGCTGCCCGAGGCGCAGCTCGACCGCTTCCTGCTCCGGGTGCGGATGGGCTACCTCTCCACCGGGCTGGAGGCCTCGATGCTCCGGGCCCGGCTGGACCGGGCGACGCCCGAACCTGAGCTGGAGACGGTCAGCAGTCCGGCCGAACTGCTGGCGATGCGCGCGGCGTTGGAACGCGTCGAGGTCGACGACGACCTGGTCGACTATGTGATCGCACTGGTCCACGCCACTCGCGACGACGCGCAGATCCAGGTCGGCGCCTCGCCGCGCGGCGGTCTCGCGCTGGTCCAACTGGCGCGTGCCCGCGCGATGCTGGAGGGCCGCGACTACCTGACGCCGGAGGACGTGAAGGCGCTCGCGGTTCCCGCGTTGGCCCACCGGATCACCCTGACACCGGAGTTGTGGGTGCGGCAGGTCGAGGCGGACGAGGTCCTGGCGCGTCTGGTCGCCACCGTTCCGGCGCCGCGGACCCTGCCGCGCGCGGGCGGCGGTGCGGAGAGCGGTCCGGGGAACGGTCCTGGGAGCGGTCCGGTGGACACCCCGGGTGCCGCCCGGTGAGCCCCGAGCCCGCCGCCGGCCAACGGCGCGGGGGGCGGGCCGGCCGACTCGCCGCCCAGAGCGCCGCGCTCGGCACACGCCCGGTCCGGCGGCTCGCCGGCCCTGCCGCCAGCCCCGCCACCGGCCCCGCTCCGCGCCCCGCGCAGAAGCGTCCGGCCCGGACCGCGGGCCCGACCGGCGCAGGGAGCGATGCCCGCACCGACGCCGGCCCCGGCCGTCGTACAGGTCGTCGGACGGGCCCGGCGGGCCCGGAGCGGGCCTCCGCGCGCCTGGTCGCCCGCAGCGCCAGGGCCACACTGGCCGGACTGCCGACCGCACCGCCCTCCCCGTACTGGCGGCCCGGCGAGCGGACCCTGCGTCTGCTCACGGTGGCCACCGTCGCGGCCGTCGCCGCACTGATCACGGGTCACCCCTGGCTGCTCGCGCTGGCGGCCGGCCCGGCCGTCCTGCTCGCCCTGGCCGCCCCGGGCAACGACCGGCCGTCCCGGCTGGACGCCGGGAACACCGTCACACCCCGCCGCTGCCTGGAGGGCGAACCGATCACCGTACGGATCACCGTCCGCCACGACGGGCGGATCGGCCGGCTCGATCCGGCCGCGTCCCTCGGCCCGGGCGTCACCCTGACGGCGGTGACCGTCGGCACCTCCGAGGTCGACCTGGTGGTCCGGGCCGAACGATGGGGCCGCTGGACCCTGGGCAGCGTCGACATCGACGTCTACGACGCCGGCGGACTGGCCCGCCGGACGGTGCGCACCGACCTCGGCACGGTGGACGTCTTCCCGGAACCCAGCGCGGCCCGCCTCACCCCGATCCCGGTGCGGCTGCCCGAGCGCCTCGGCGAGCACACCACCACGCACGAGGGCACCGGCGTCGAGGTGGTCGGCGTGCGCCCGTACGTGCCGGGTGAGCGCCAGCGGCGCATCCACTGGCCGTCGACCACCCGCCGCGACGCCGTCCAGATCAACCAGTTCGCGGCCGAGCGGGCCACCGACGCCGTCGTCCTGCTGGACACGCTGGCCGACTTCCGCGACGCGGCCACCGGCCGCTCCAGCCTCGACGAGACGCTGCGCGCGGCCACCGGGCTGACCCGTGCCTATCTGCGCCGGCACGACCGGGTCGGCCTGATCGCGGTCGGCGGGAAGCTGCGCTGGCTCACCGCGGGCAGCGGGGAGCGGCAGTCCTACCGGATGGTGGAGAGCGTGCTGGAGGTCCGTCAGGACCGCGGCCACCGCGGCCTCCTCGCGCCCCGGCTCCCCGTCGCGGCACTGCCCCGCCACGCGCTGGTGTACGCGTTCACCTCGCTCGCCGACCAGCGGATCCTGGACGTGCTCGGCCGGGTCCGCGACCTCGGCAATCCGCTGGTCGTGGTGGAGATCCCGGCCGGCGAGCCGGCGGTCGAGCCCGGTGACGAGATCGATGCGGTGGCCCTGCGCCTCTGGCGCGCCGAACGCGAGGCCATGCGGTCGGCGCTCCGGGCCAGGGGCGTGCCGGTGGCCCGCTACACCCCGGGCGAGGCGCTCGACCTGGCGCTGGCGCCACTGCTGCGCCGCCGGATCGGGGGAGGAACGCGATGACCGCACCCGATCACGTCCCGACCCCGGCCGCGATTCCTGCCGCGGTTCCGGCCGTGCCCACTGCGCCCAGCGCGCCCACCACGTCCACCGCGCCCGCCTGGTCCACCGCGTCCACCACGTCCACTGCGGCTGCGGCCCCGTGGGCGCGCTGGACCGAGCGGGCCGCGCTGCGCTGCACCGGTGTCGCCCTGGCGCTCACCGCCGCCGGGGTCGGCGCCGCCGACGGTGCGGCGGACCGGTTCGGGCCCGCCGCCGCGGTGGCCGCCGCGGGCTTCGCCCTCTGGGCCGCCCCGCCGCCCGAGGAGCCCCCGCACCGCCCGCACAGCTGGCCCGGTCGGCTCGTCGCGTCGCGCACCACCGTGCTGGCGGGCGGGAGTGTCCTGCTGGCCGCGCTGGGCGAGCCCGCGTTCGGCCGGATCGCGGCGGTGGCCGCGCTCCTGATCGGTTATCTGCTGCTGGTCGACGTCCTCGGCCCGCAACGCGAGCGTGCCCGGCCCGCGCACGTGCTGGCCGCGGTCGCGGCGTCCGGGCTGGTCCTGTGCGTCGCGTTCGCCCCGACCGGCGCGGGGGAGTGGTTGCGTCCGATCGCCCTGGCCGGTCTCGCGGTCGCGGGCTGGGGCGTCGCGCGGGCTCTCCGGCCGCGCGGCCGGAGGGAGCGTGCGCACGGGCCCCGCCCCGGCGGCTGAGCGGCGCCGGGGCGGTCGCGGCGGCGGCCGGACGGACCCCGCGAGCGTACGGCCGTCCGCCGCCTCCCGCCGCCGGAGAACCGTCCGCCGGAACCCGGATCCCGGCCGATGTCAGTGCCGGGCGCCATGCTGGTGGGCATGGACGAGGAGGCATTGATGCGGGGCCGGGTGTACGGCGCGGACCACGACGACCCGGACCCCGGCCCGCGGCCCGGCCGCGTCTACCGGGAGCTGTGCGGCGGGCCGCTCGACGGTCTGCTCCTGGACGTCACCGGTTGGGGCGCCGAGGCTCTCGCCGACGGCGCCGCGCTGCCCACGGAGATCGGCCGCTTCGGCTCCGGCGGCCGGGCCCACTACGAGCCGCGCCCCGTGGACCCGCGCCGGTGGGACTGGACGGGGGACAGCGCCTGACGATCTTGAACCGGCCTCCCGGTCCGGGCCCGCCGCCGGTTCGGGTCGGCCGCCGGTCCGGGCCTTCCCCCGGTCCGGTCCCGCACCCGCTCCCGCTCGCCCCGTCGGAAGGTCAGCCGGTGTACGTACCGGCGGCATCCGTGCCGATCGGTTCCAGAGCCTCGGCGACGACCTCACGGAGAGCCTCGTCGTCGTCCTCCGCGAGCTCCTGAAGAAGAGCCCGGGGCCGGGGATTGGCCGACCACAACAGGGCCGGCAGCCTGACGGCCCGGACCCTCACCTCCGTCGACTCGTCGCGGCGCGCACGCTCCGCGGCCGGGCAGATCGTGGGCCGCCGTCGAGCGAGCAGCACCAGCGCGGTGACGCGCATGCTCGGATCGGCGGCCACGACCCGGCGAGGAGTGCGCGGCACGTCTCCTCGCGCTCGCCCCACCGATCGGTCAGCCTCGCCCCACCGATCGGTCAGCATCTCGAGCGCGGTGGTTCCGACCCGCTCCCGGACGTCGCCGGATGCGGCGAGGGTGGCGGCGAAAGCCTTTTCCCGCTCACCCCAGTGGGTGGCGAGCAGCGCCGGGGCGATGCAACAGACTGTCCCATGGGTGTCGGTGGTTGCGGCGAGGGCCGCGGCTGAAGGCCTCCTGCCGGCCGCCCCACCGAACGAGGTCGTGGGGACGGGGACGGGACGCGTGGTCGGTGGCAGCTGCCGGAGCCGTGGTCGAGCTCTTCCGCGCACGTGACCCGGCCCCCGATGGCGGCGTGCGGGGCCGTGGTAGTGCTGGCCTGTGGCGGTGACTTGGTCCCCGTACGGCCCCACGCCGGGCCGGACCGGGGGCTCCCTCGAGCGTTGGGGTGACCGAGGACGGCAACAGCCGGTGTACCACGGCCCTTTCGCCGTCCTCATTGCTGCCGCCCGGTGGTCCCGTGGTGCGTTGTCCGCTCAACGGTGAAGCGCGGCACGAACGTTCGGTTGCCGTCGCCCTGACGCGGTGGGAGTGGAGCGCGACATCCGGCGTGCCGGTTATGCGGACCCGGGTGGGTTCGGCCGACTCGTCCGATGCCACTGGATCCCAGGAGGCGTCGACTTCGCGGCTGCGGTTGTGTTTGTCGGACGGCTCGAACCAGGAATACCGGTACCGGATTCCTTGCGACTACCCGGTCGGCGAGATGTTCTTCCCGTACTGAAAGGGGAGTTGGAGGGAAGGCCGTGCGGCGGTGCGGGTGGACCGGGATCGCGCGGGGCCGGCCGATGCGGCACGACGCCGGCAACTATGTGGGATGAATTCTGCTTACTCCTGTGGCATTTGGGAATGCAGGTCGTAGATTTACCCACAGGAAGCGTGATTGACGAGGCGACAGGGAGTCCTTGTGGAAGACACAGAGGCGTTCGGCGCGGACAGCGGTGTGGGATCGACGATCGCCCTGTTGGAGGCGAGGCTGCCCGGCGTGCGGGAGCGGCGCCGACAGTTGGAGGGCGAGCTCGCGGCCGTCGTCGCACAGGAGAACGCCATGGTCAGCGTGCTGCAGGGCCTGGAGACCCTCGCGGACACGCTGCCGGCCGGCGGGAGCGCGACGGTGGAACCGGCCGAGGTGGTCGAGCCGGCAGCCACGGAGGCCGAGCAGGCGACCGCGAAGGACGAGCCGGCAGCCACGCAGGACGAGCCGGACGCCGCACCGGCGCCCGCGGAACCGGCCGGCAGCGCGGACGTGCCGGTCGCGGGGGAGGCCGAACCGCCGACCATCCCGACGCAGACCGCCCGTAGGCGCACCGGCACGACCCCCGCCCGGAAGCCCACGGCGAAGAGGGCCCCGGCCAGGAAGTCCGCCGCGAAGACGACGGGCGGGCGGACGACCCGTCCGCGGAATACGGCAACGGCGAGTGCCCCGGCCACCGTCGCCCCCGAGCAGGACATCGCGGCGGAGCCCGTCCTGACGGAGAAGACAGCCGCACGAGGCGCGGCCAAGAAGGCGGCCGCGAAGAAGGCAGCCGCGACGAAGACCGCGGTGACGAAAGCAGCGGTGACGAAAGCAGCGGTGACGAAGGCAGCGGCGACCAAGAGCGCGGCGACGAAGAGCGAGGTCAAGAAGACCACGGCGAAGAAGGAGGTCACGAAGCCGGCCGCGGACGCCGCTCCGGCTCCTGACGCCCAGCCGCAGACGGTCTCCGCGCCGGCCGACGAGTCCGGCCGTAGGCGGCGCACCGACGCCGGCAGCGTGCTGGCCGTCCTCACCGGCACCAGCGATTCGCTGCGGGCCCGCCAGGTGGCCGACCTGCTCGGCCTGGACGGCACCGACACCGACGTGAACGCGGTGCGCACCATGCTGGAGCGCCTGACCAAGAGCGGCACCGTGCAGCGGACCGGCCGAGGTCTTTACACCGCCGTGTCCGGCTGACATCACGGCAGGAATCACGGGCGAACGGTCCCGGCCGGCGTGCGAGGCCCCGGCCATGGTCCGCCACCAGGAGTTACCGTTGCGGCTGAGGGTGCGACGGTCCCACCACTGACCTGTCGCAGCAGGCCGGTGAAGGCCGAGGGCGGCTGCCCGGCTGCCCGGCCGGAAGCCCGATTGGCAGGGCGCGCGGGACCCTCCGGGCGAACCGGCCGACGACTGCGCCGGTCCGAGCAAGCGCAGGTACGCTCCCGCAGCCCGGCGCACGCGGGCGGCGAGGGACCGCACCCGCTCGGGTACGAGCATCCGCCGGCAGCCGACGCCGCGAGGGCACCGGGCCGTTCGTGGCTGTACACGCCCGGCCCCGCTCCGCACGCATCTGCGCCGGAGCGGGGCCGGTCCCTGCCGCGAGACGCCGCCGTCGGTCGGCTCGGTCCGGCCGACCGGCCGGCTCGGCGCGGGTGATGGAGAGTTTGCTCCGGGCCGAGGGGGCGGTCCACCGGTGGACCGCCCCCTCGGCCCGGAGGCGCTGGGTCGCGGTTCAGGGCCTGCTGTGCATGATGCCGCCGTTGGCCTCGATGAAGCCGATGTAGTAGAGCACCGCGGCGATGGTCGTGACGGTGTGGCCCATGACGCTGACGCTCTGGCCGGAGGGGTTGGCGCGGGCGTTGCGGATGAACTGGCTGATGGCTCCCCACTGGTTCTGCACATTGGCGGCCAGGACGGTGCCGCGTGCCGGGTCGGGGTCGACGTAGTTCAGGGTGCGGTTGCGGTTGGGGTTCTGGATGTTGCCCCGGACGACGTCGAAGACCACGCCGAAGCGCGCCGCCTCGGAGAAGATCTGGGTGGCCATCAGCACGGCCCGCCCGGTCGCGTCGTTGTAGGCGGTCGCGCGCCCGAGGGTGCGCATGGCGTTGTAGATGTTCTCGGGAGCGGGGGCGAGGCTCCCGCGGTTGTTGCCGCCCGGGATGTCGGAGTAGTTGCCGCTGGCGATCCGGCGGTTCTGGGGCACGGTGACGCCCAGCGCCGTCTGGAACTCGTTGATCCGGTCCTGGAACGCCCAGTGGGTGTTGGTCTGCGGCGCGTAGAACCCCGCGACGTAGAGGTCGTTCGCCCAGAGGTAGACCGAGGCCAGGTGGGTGTTGTTGGTGTCCAGGACGCGGACCTGCACCAGCCTGCCGCGTTCGGTGGTGGTCTCGGTGACGTTGTTGACACCGGTCACGTCACCGTAGGTGTACCGGTGGATGGCGTCGATCAGGTTCCAGTAGTTCTGGTGGTGGGTGTTCCCGCCGGCGGTGATGTTCGAGATGTTCCAGTCGATCACCTGGTAGTTGGTCGCGGACGCGGTGCCGCTGAAGGCCGTCACCAGGCCCAGGGAGAGGGCGAGCGTCAGCAGGGCGGAGCAGAGGCGTTTCAGCACGGTGTTCTCGATGTCCTCGACATGATGGCCTGTCAGGCCCGTTGCGGCACGACACTAGGAGCCACGGCGGCGGCGGGCTCGGCCGACCGTGCATCGCCGTTCGCCCGAGAGCGCACCGATGGTCCGGGGCATCGCCCGGTGTCGTCGCGCAGCTCCCGCCCGGCGGCCGGCCCGAGCCGGCCGAGACGTTCGGCCCGGTCCGGACACGGCCTGGGGCGAGGCCTCCCGGCAGGGCCGGTTAGGCTGCCGCCGAGGAGGCGGTCATGGGGATCGAGATCGAACTGCACTCCGCTCGACTGGCGCTGATCGACTGGGACACGTCCAGGGCCTCACTCCTGCACGGCTCCTACGAGCACGGCGAGGCGCTGGGGGAGGTACTGGCGGGACTCGCGGTGAACCACCCGGGCAAGCTCCGGACAGTGGATCCGTACGGCGACACGCAGTTCGACGAGCAGGACGCGCGAGCCGCGCTCGGCGAGATCGCCGGACTGCGGAAGCAGTGCGCCGACGCCGCGCAGGAAGCTGCCGTGCGGGACCTCGCGATGCTGCTGGAGTCCTGTGCGACGACGCCGGGAAGCCACCTCTGGTTCATGGGCGACTGAGGCGGCCCGCCGGGGACAGCGCGACCCCGCCCCCGGCGGCCCTGTCAGAGGTGGTCGTTAGGCTGCGGGGGTCGCCGGGCGAGCGTTGCCCGGCCGCTGGACAGCACGGGGGAGTGGCGGGTCGTGGTCGGGGAGATCGGTGCGCAGGGTTACGTCGCGCGGCTGGAGGACGAGAAGGTCGTCTTCCGCAACGAGCGCGGGCGGGTGCTGAAGAAGGTGCCGCCGGCGCTGGCGGGGCATCCCGGTCTGCCGCGGCTGGTCGCGCTCGCCGCCGGTGCCGAGGCGCATCGCCGGGTGTGCGGCCAGGAGGCCGAGCGGTTGGTGCGCGACGGTGTCGCGGTGCCGGCCGGAGTGGTGGAGCTGCTCTCGGTGGACGCCGCCTGGACGGACGCGCTGGCCCGGGCCGGAATCACGCCGACCGGAAACGCGCGGGTCGGAACCGCCCGGGCCGGAGCCGTTCCCTCCGCCGGGGAGCCGGACGACGAGGGCGCGCTGCTCGCCCGCCGCTACCGGCACCAGGCGCTGCCAGACGCCGAACGCGTGCTGCTCACCACCCCCGACGCCGCACGCCACCGCGACCGGCTGATGGCCCACCAGGGCTGGCAAGCGGTCGGGCCCCTGGCACCGACCGGCCTGCCGGCCGACGGAGCGGTGCCGTTCCCCGAGGCCGCACTCGCCGGGCATCCCGCCCGCGAGCAGGAGGTACTGCGGTACGTCGAACGCCTGGAGGAGGTCACCTCGGTCTGGCGGGTGTGGGTGAAGCGCGACGTCGACGCCGTACTGAAGGCGATCGCCGCCACCGATCCGGTGCTCTCGCGCTGCTTCCTGGACGGCGTCGCGGACCTGTGCCTCCGCCACGGCGGGGAGCGGGCCGACGCGGCGGCGTGGTTCGCCCGCGCCAGAACGGCGGAGCGCGCCGCCGGCGAGCACGTCGACCAGGAGTGGCTGGACGCCCGCTACGCCGCCGCGGACGCGGCCGGCGCGCTCACCGACACCGCGCTGCGCGAGCGCGTGCGGCAGGTCACCGCGCGCGGTGCCGACCGCGACGCGGCGCGTCGCACGCTGACCCTGCTCGGCGACCGCACGGTCCGCGAGGGCACCCGTCCCGGACTCGTCGACGACCTCGTGCGCACCGCCCGTGCCGCCGGCCTGGATCCGTCCCGCGAGCTGGCCCGGCTTGCGGGCCGGAGGTTGCCGGCCCGCGACCTGTGGCACACGGCGGCCCGCGAGTTCTGGTCCGCGCTGCTGACCGGCCCCGCCTGGGAACTGGTCCTGGCCGAACGTCCGCACCTCGGCCGGGAGGTGGTCGCGGCGGGACCGCAGTCCGGGATGCCGGAAGCGGATCTGACGCTCGACTACCTGGAGCGGACCGGCGCGCTGGCGCACCTCACCACCGACGCCGAGGCGGGCGGCGCCGCACCCGGCACCGCCGCCGACTGGCTGCGCGCCCTGGTCGTCCTCGCCGACCGCTCGCTCCGTTCGAGGGTCGGTCCGGTCGTGCACCGGCTCGCCGCGCTGCTGGCGCCCCGCATCGCGGCCGACGGCGTGCCCGTCGACCTGCCCTACCCGAGCCGGTGGGACCGGCGGGTGCCGGGGAGCCCGGTCCTGCGACTCGGTGTCCTGGACGTGCTGCTGGCCGCGGGCGCGCCGGTGGCCGACCCGCCGCCCAGGCTCGCCGACCCGCGCCTGCACCGCGTCGACGCCGCGCCGCGTCCCGGGCTGCCCGCGCTGAGTGCCGATCCGAGGTTCGCCCGGGAGCTGCGGGCACTGCTGCGGGCCGAGTTCGAGCTGACCAACGGCGGTGACGCGGACAACCTCTGGTACCAGCCGCACGACCCGAAGGGGTGGACGGAGACACCGGCCCTGGTGGACACCGAGCCGGGGCGCGCCGAGCTGGCGCAGTGGTGCGAGGAGGAGCTCACCGAGTTGCCCGTGCTCGACCTGGACGGGGTGGCGCTGACGCTCGCCCGCTTCCAGCACATCGGCGCCGCCGCCGCACTGCTCGCCGACCCGGAGCGGGCCCGGCGACTGGCCGCCGTCGACGTCCCCGCCCTGCTGCTCGACGCGGTGCGGGCGGAGACCCCGGACACCGGGCTGGACCGGGCGGGCGCCGAGCTCCTGCTCGGCGCGGTCGAAGCGCGGTCCGTGTTCCGCGACGCCGCCGCCGGCCCGGTGCGCCAGCGGATCGGCCGACTGCTGGGGATCGACGACGACCTGGTCGGCCGGGAGTTCACCCGTCTGGTGCAGATCGCCGCGAACTGCCGGGACGGTCTGGCGCACCTGGTGCCGCTGCTGACCCCCGCGGCCGCGGCGGCCTCCGTGCCTCCCGTGCCCGCCCCTACCGCGCCCGCCCTTCCCGCGCCCGCCGCCCCGCCTGCGCTCGCCGCTCCGCCCGCCGCCCCGCCGTCCCCGCCCGCCGCCCCGGCACGGGTGCGGGTCGGCCGGCTGCTGCGCGACGCGGCGACGAGCAGCCCCCTCTGGGACGGCGACCTCGACCGTCCGAGCGCGATCGTCCCCGGGGCGTCCGCCGCCTTCCCCTACCTGGTCGTCGACTGGCAGGCCGAGCTGCTCCGCGGCGACACCACGACTCCCGGGCGACTGCGTGAGTACGCCGACCTGGCGTTCGTGGCGGAGCGGGGCGAGGGCCGCTGGCGCACCGTCACCCTCTCCCGCCCGGACCACCGGCCCACCCCGCCGGCCGGCCACCTCTTCCGGACCGCGCTGTCGACCGCGCTCGTCCTCCACAGCACCTTCAACCGCGCCGTGCTCCTGGAGTACGCCCCCGGCGGCACCTTCCCCGAGAACGGTCCGGCGGCCGCCGCCGGCTGCGAGGTCCGCGCCGACGCCGACCTCACCGCCGAGCTCGACCCCGACCTGCTGCACGCCTACCTGGAAGGCTTCGCCGAACGCGGCCCGCTGCCCGCCCACCCCGGGACGGTCGAGCACCTGGCCGAACGGCTCGCCCTCACCCCGGCGGAGGCGGGCGCCCTGCTCGCCGTCCGCACCCACCACCGGGACTACGAGAGCGCCGCCGAGAAGGCCCTCACCCGAAGGATCGGGGCGGACGCCGTCCGGGAGTTCCGCACCCGACTGGTGCCCGCCGAGCCGGAGCGGCTGTGGACGCACGGGCCGGACGTGGACCGCGCGGTGGCCTGGTGGCACGAGCGGTACGGCGCGCCGCCGGCCGACGCCGACCTGATCGCCCTGGCCCGGCGCGAGCTCCGCTTCCCCACCGGCGAATGGACGCCGGCGGGCCCCGGACCGGCGGCCGACCCGGTCCCACCGGGCCTGCGCCGGCGCTGCCGCCACCCCGAGGCCCTCCTCGCCGCCGCTCTCGCCACGAAGAGCGACCCCGACCACGCACCCGCGCCCTACGCCTCGCCGTACGCGATGGCCTGGCTCGCCTACCGCACGCCCGCCGGCCACCCGCTGCGCCCCGCGCTCGCCGCGGCCGCACTGCGCGTCAGCTCCGAGCGGGAGGATCCCCGAGCGGTGTGGCGAGTCTTCTCCGTCGACCGCCGCAGCGCCGCCGGCAGGCCGCCGACCCCACCGGCCGACCTGCCCGGTGTGGAGGTGGTGGACGAACCGGCTGTGAGCCGGTGGCACGTCCTGGTGCGCCCCGGCCTGCTCACCGGCGCCGACGACCCGGTCCTGGACGCGCTCGACGACTACTACGACCGGCTGAAGCCCTCACAGGCCCGCCCGTCCGGTTCCGGGCTGCCCGCCCTCGCGGACCTGCGCATCCTGCTGTCCGGCGACCTGGCGGCACTCGGCCACCACCTCGCCGCCGACGCCGACCGCGCCCCCGGTTGGGAACAGGACCCGCGCCGCAGCGCCCCGGACGTCGTTGCCGCCTGCGCGGACGCCCTCGACCTGACCTCGGACGCCGCCGCGCTGTACCTGATGCTGCTGGCCCTGCCCGATCCCACCGACCGGCAGGTCCGGCAGTGGACGGGCTGGACCCCGGCCGTGCTGAAGGCCGCCCGGCAACGTCTGTCCGCCACCGGCCGGGTGGTCACCGCCCGCCGCTCCCGCGCCGGCCGGACCCTCGTCCTGCCCGGCCCCTGGCTGGACCTGAAGGCCCCCCGACTGCCCGTCGAGGCCGCCAAACTCGCCCACCTCACCCTCGCCCCCGAACGCGCGAGCACCGCCCACACCGCCCTCGTCCCCACCCGGCCCCTGCCCACCCTCTTCACCACCGCCTGGCACACCACCTACCCCTGACACCGCCGCCGGGCGCCCGGGCCCGGCTGTCGGAGGCCTCCTCCCGACCGCCCGGCGCGGGAGAGAGGTCCATTGCGGCGGTCTACGGTCGGTCGAACGTCCAGGTGAGTACCACCTGTCCCGCTTCCGTGACACCGCCGGCGCGGCGGTACGTCGCCCGTGCCGCCGCGTTCTCCTCGTCCGTGACCGTCCAGACGCCGTAGCAACCCCGCTCACGTGACAGGTCCGCGAGCGCGGACACCAGCGCCCGGCCGACGCCACGCCCACGGAAGGACTCGTCCACGCCCAACTCGTACAGGAACATCTCGGTCCCCTTGTCGGGGTGGGTCATCTCGACACCGGTGACCATCCCCGCCGGGACGTCCTCCACGTAGGCGATCAGGAGGTGATGGCGCTCGTCCGTCAGGAACCGTTCCGTGGCCCGCCGTTCCGGAGCGGAGTCGAAGAGATGCCCGGCGGCGTCGACCGCCTCGACCTGAGTGACACGACGGATCTCCATCCAGGAATCCTGACACGTCCCGGTGCCGGGGCCGGCCGTTTTTCGGCCGAGCGGTCCCGCCCCGGGCCACCGCCGGACGGACCCGCGCCGGCCCTGCCGCGGCCGGCCGCCACCGCCCCCCGACCACTCCCGTCGTCAGGGGCCTCGCGTGTCCTCGTGCGGCCTCGCCGGGTCGTCGCGCACCGCGCTCGCCTACTCGGCCCTGCCGCTGCTGGCGCATCGCCTTCTCCCGGCACCACCTGGAGCTCGGCGGACAGGCCCGGGCCAACTTCCGCGCGCAGGTCATCGACGCCCTCGCCGCCCGGCTCGCCGGGCCGGACGCCGCGCTGCGGGCGGAGATGGCCGTCGGCGTGCTGCTCGGCCTGGGCGCCCTGTACGCGACCGTCCAGGCCGACCGGCTGACGGGCCTGGCCCCCGACGAGGTCGCCGACCGGTACGTCCCGCTCCTGCAACCCCTGCTCGACGGTGAGGCTCCGGCGCGTCGCTGACCGGTGCGTTCCCGGCACCACGGACGGCGATCCTCCCGCCGTCAGACGGGCGGCAGCAGATCGCTCTCGCTGATCGTGTACGCCAGCACCGGCTGGACGAAGTCCGTCTCGCGGTTCTCGCGGCGCCGCAGCCGGAAGAACTCCTGCCGCTGCTCCTCGTCGGCCGTCACCAGGCGCTCGCCCTGCGGCAGATGGGGATGCCCGTCGCGGAAGCGCAGCAGGGTCTTCGACGTCCGGAAGGTCACGCCCAGCCACCGGTTGTCCGCGGTCCGGGCCGGCGCGTCCAGCACGATCCGGTGCCGCAGCCGCCGGTTCGCCTCGACGGAGAACACGACCGCACCGTGGTGGAGCAGCGGGACCTCGAACGTCCCGTCACCGTCGCCACCGGGTTCCTTCGACTCGACGATCAGCTTCCTCGGCGGGTCGGCGTCGGGGTGGCGGTAGCAGGAGAAGACGGCGATGAACGACCTGTCGGCCAGGTCGAGGGCCTGGTCGGAGTGGCTGCCCATGGTGGTGTACGCGTTGGTGCAGCTCTCGACGAGCGCGTTGTTGAAGCCGACCGTGAGCCCCGCGCGTTCCTGGATCCGCCGCGCCAGCCGCTCGTGCAGCGGCCGGAAACGCTGCGCCGGGCCGCTGTAGCGGGTGGTGGTGCGGACGAGCGGCACGCCGCCCGTTCCGTCGACCAGGGTGAGGGTGGCGCCCTGCCGGCCTTTGCCGGTGTCCTCCAGACGGACCGACGCGGAGAGTTCCGTGAAGAGGTTCCGGTCGGCGGGCAGGTCGTAGGAGCGGACCTGGTCCGGGATGCTAGGGGTGCGGGGCAAGGTAGTCTCCCGTGTTCATGCTGAAGCGGAATCCGTCGCCGTAGTCGATGAAGGACGAGGTCCTGTTCTCCTCGGCGTACAGGCCGCGCAGGTCGTCCATCCCGGCCGGTGTGGGCGGCTCCAGGGGCACCGGATCCCCGGCGGTCTTGAGGAACGTGCGGCCGTCCCGGTGCACGGCTTCGGCCTTCGAACAGCGCACCACGTACCCCAGACGCGTCGGCAGCAGTTCGGCGTCCAGCGACGACGGCCGGATCTCGTGCGTGTAGAGGCGGTTGGTGGACAGCGGCATCAGGAACACGGAGCCGGGGTGGAGGGTCAGGGTGAACTGCGGCGGCAGTGCGACGCCGTCCAGCACGGCCGCCGGGTCCTTGAGGTGGAAGCGGAGCCTGGTCAGCCCGCTGACGCCGTTCACGCCGAGGTCGAACGGATCCCCGGCCGTGGGCCGCAGCCCGTCGAGCCGGTCGTAGAAGGTGCAGAAGGCCATGATGCCGTTGACGGGCATGTCCTTGGTCTTGTCGGCATGGGCCGAGATCCGCGCCTTGGACTGCCTGCGACCGTCCGTGGCACGGGTGTTGTGGTACGTCTGGGCGAGGACGTGGTTCAGCGGCGCCTGGTCGCGGAACACGGCCGCGGCCTCGCGGTTGAGCGCCCGGACGATGCCCGTGTCGGTCGGGCCGAAGCCCTCGGTCGGCCCCGAGAGGTTGGTCGAGCAGCGCAGCAGCCGGAAGTGCAGGTCGTCGCCGTCCCGGGTGACCGGCGTCAGATAGATCCCGCTGCGAAGGGCCGTTCCGGGCTTGGTGGACTCGGTCAGCGACTGGAACGCGTGCTCCGCGCGGATGCGCCCGAAGTGATCGGCGTCGGGTTCGAAGAAGCGCGGGTAGTACACGCCGACGCCGTGCACCCGGAGGGGGAGCCGGCCGAGCCCGACGACACTCCACGGCGTCCCGACGTCCCCGCCCACCTCCCCGCCCACGTTCCCGGCATAGCCGTGCGACAGCTCCCGCACGACGAACACCCGCGCGGCCGCTCGCAGCCGGTGGCCGCTGACGGCGCCGATGTCCCCGCACAGGTGGACGGTCCTCCCCGCGAGACCGACCGCACCGGAGGCGAGCTCCTCCGGTGTGACGACCGATCCGAAGAACCGGGCCACCGCGTCATGGCCGTGCAGCAGCGAAGGCGCGACCAGGACACTGCCCGCGTCCTCGATGCGGGCCTCCGCCGACTCCGTCGCGTCCATCAGGAACCACCGCCGTTCGCAGACTTCGGTGATTCGCCCACCACCGTCGACCGCCGATGCTCTCATGCGGGTCGGACAACGGGTACGGCAGCCGGCCGCTCGGTACCGCCCCGCCACCGAGGGGAGCCTGGACCGTGAGACCTGGATCCGGCTGATCGACATCCTCACCGCGCACAGCCCCGCGGGCCCGGACACCCGCTGCCTGGCCCACTACGACCCGATGACGCTCGGGGCCGTCGACTTCGACAACCTCCACGTGCGCCCGGGGCGGCTCGGCGACGCCGTGAGCCTCTACGACGCGCCCGAGGCCGACCTGACCGACTTCAGCCCCGCCAACTTCCGGGCCGAGGACCGATCCTGGGTCCTGTGCACCGACCACGACCTGTGGGGTGCCAAGGTCGCCGGCGCCCGACGGCCCTGGTCGAGGCCCCGCTGAACGACGCCGGCGTCGAAGCGGTACGGCTGCCGTGCGCGACCTGAGGACGAACCGGACCGATCACCCTGCCGCCCGCGCGGACGGCGCTTCCGTCGCCCCGCCCGGCGTGCCGGTGTTCGTCGCCGGGCCGACCGCCGGGGAGACTGGGCGCCGTGACTGACGTGCGAGAGAACCTGACCTATCAGAAGTTCGGCCTGGCAGTGCGTGAACTCGCGCGGACCATCGCCGACGACGGCTACGAGCCCGACCTGATCCTGAGCATCGCCCGCGGCGGTGTGTTCGTGGCGGGCGGTCTGGCGTACGCGCTGGACTGCAAGAACATCCACCTGGTGAACGTGGAGTTCTACACGGGCGTGGGCACCACCCTGGACATGCCCGTCATGCTGGCGCCCGTCCCCGCCGCGATCGACTTCACCGACAAGAAGGTCCTGATCGCCGACGACGTCGCCGACACCGGCAAGACCCTGAAGCTGGTGCACGACTTCTGCCTCGACCATGTGGCCGAGGTGCGGTCCGCGGTCATCTACGAGAAGTCCCACTCCCTCGTGAAGTGCGAGTACGTGTGGAAGCGCACGGACGACTGGATCAACTTCCCGTGGTCGGTGGAACCCCCGGTCGTCCGCCGTGAGGGCCAGGCGCTGGACGCCTGACCGGAGGAGCGTGCCGCCGACACCCCGGACGGGGGCGGGCAGCCGTGCGACAGCTGCCCGCCGCCTCATCGAGCGCCCGGAGACTGCGGGCCGCCCGACCACCGAGGGCAGCGCGGCCCCTCCCTCCGGCCGGCCGCCCCTCGGGCCCGACCTCGGACCGGCGCAGGGCGCGAGGTTGACTGCAGCGGCCGCCGAGCCCTACTTTGAACGCGTTCAATCTCGTGGAGGGGGCATGGGAATGAGGCACAACGCCGGACCGGTGGCAGCTGTGGCGGGCGGAGGACACGCCGGGGCGAAGGAACGCGGTGTTCTGTGCGACACCGCGCACTCCCTGACAGTCACCCTGCTCGCTCTCCTGCCCGCGGCCTACCTCCTGGTGTTCGAACTCGACGACGGCTACCCCGGCGGGGACCCGGCGATGTACCTCCTGTGCGTGCTGCCGCTCCTGCTCCTCCCGTTCGCCGTCGGCGCGCGCGGGTGGGCGGACCACGGCGGGGCGGCCCTGCGCTGGTTCCTGCGCGCCGCCACCCGTTACGCACTCCGCTTCCTGACGCCCACGATCCTGCTGCTCGACGCGGCCTGCCTGGCCGTCCGGGCGGCCTACGGCGGCACCTGGACCTCGAGCGAGTCACTGCTGACCCTGTTCGGTCTCTCCGCGCTGGTCATCGGCGGCCCCGTCGTGCTGGCCCTGCTCATGGTGGCCCCGTGGGCCGCCCGGGGCCGTGACGCCCGCTGCGCCCTCGCGGTGCTGGCCAATCTGTTCCCGCTGTTCCTGCTGATGATCGGCGGCATCCCAGCGGTCCTCGTCATCATGGTCAACCTGGTCTTCACCTGCCGGTTGACGGCCCCCAGGGCGGCGTGAGCGGCGCGGTTCAGGTCTGCTCGTGGTCGCCACCATGCCGTTCGGAGCTCCGATCGGGCCGACTCCTGCGGAGCCGCCGGACGACCGGTCCCGGCCCGACGTCAGAGCAGGAGCACGCCCACGACGGCCCCTGCCGCGACGAGGACCAGGAACACCACGTTGACCGCGATGTCGGAGCGTACCGAACGCTGCCGGGTCGCGTGGTCGAGGACGAACCCGGCGGGGTCGTCGGCTGGGTAGTGGACCGTCAGGTGCCGCTCGTACGAGTCCGCCGGATCGGGCACGCCGGCGTCGCAGTGCGCGGTGACGGCCGTTCCCTCGCGGGTGGTGAACGCCACGACGGGCGTGATCGTGGTGGAGGTGCTGCCCTCGCCGTCCGTGGTGACGTCCCGGAGTACCGCGACGATCCGGCCTTCGGCGGCGGTCATCGATGCCAGCCGCTCACGGCGGCGCCTGGTGTCACGCACGTTCCCCGGCAGGTAGCAGACGCCGATCAGGGCCCACGGTCCGCAGACGCCGATCAGCGCCCACGGCCAGCCCCGGTCGACCGCGGCGGCGACCACCAGGCTGCCGTACAGCAGGAACAGCGCCGTGTTCGGCAGGCCCAGGCCGCGACCGCCGCCGTGCGGGTCGTCGGTGAAGCGGTAGTCGTGCGGCCTGCCGCGCGGGTAGCGGACGCCGACCTCCCGGCCCGTCCACGCGGCGGTGATCGCCTCGCCGTTCTCGCCGTGCTCGCCGTCGTTCGTCACGAGGACCCGCGCACCGCTGGACGGATCGCGGTAGGACACGACCACCGCGATCCCCCCGCGCCGGGAGCCGCCGTGCCGGGGCGTCCGCACCTGCTCGATCCGCCCCGGGACCCGCACCGCCCGCTGCTCGCGCGTCATCCCGGCCAGCGACCGGCCGTACCCCACCAGCGCCACCGCGCCCAGCACCCCGCACCACAGCGCCAGGTACCCGTGCCACCCCATCCGCCCGTCCCTCCTGTCGTTCCGACCCCGTCGCTCCACCGGCCCGCGCCGTCCCGGTCACGCGCCCCGGCACCCCGGTCCACCCCTGCGGCACTCCCTCAACGGACCGGGCTGCGCCGCACCACCACGCCTTGCCCGTCCGCCTCCAGCGAGGCCGATCCGCCGGCCCCGGTCACGCCGATCCTGATCGTGAGGGCACCGGCCAGGCGTTCCGCGGAAAGCTGCCAGGTGTGCGGCGCGTCGACACCGAGCGTGGTCCTGGCCTCCTCGACCAGCGCGGGCACCCGGTCGAACGGCAGCGACCGCGGGTCGAACGCCGGGGCGCTCACCCCCTCCGGGGCGAACACCACCGTCAGCAACTGCTCCCGCACCACGACGGTCAGCGCCTGCTTGCCGTCCCCGCCCCCGGTGAGCGACTGGACGGCCTCCCGCAGCACGCCCCGGTCCAGCACCGACCGGCCGGGGCCGAAGGTCACCGTGCCGGTGGCCGAGGAGGTGACCGTAGCCGTCACCGTCAACGTGCTCGTACTCGTACTCGTGCTCGACGAGGCGACGGGCCGGGCGGCGGGTGCGTCGGTGTCCTTCCCGAACAGCTCGGCCCGCATGAGCAGGACCACGGCGGCCGCGCCGAGCAGTACCCCGAGGAGGGTGGTCAGGCTCCAGAGACAGCCGTCCTTGCGGTCCGCCACCACGACCGGTCCGGGTGCCGGCTCCAGGACGGCGCCCGCCGCGCGGTCCTCCCACTCCGGGGTGGGCCGCTTGACGATCCGCAGCAGCCACGGCCGGTCCGGAGCGTAGCGGACCACCAGGACCGCGCCGGCCCGGTGGTCGGCGAGCTCGGAGACGTGCACGTCCTGGGTGAACCGGATGCGGAAGGGGGGTGCCCCGTCCGGGGCGACGCTCAGGTCGAAGCGCACCGGGACGTCCGTCTCCCGGCCCGTACGCAGCACCTCCCGTCCGTCGATCAGTGCCAGCGCTGTGAGGGGGGCCCGGGCACCCTCCCGGGCCCGGCGCGGCGCGCCGGCGAGGCGGAACAGCAGTGCGTAGGCCGCGAGCAGGGCCGGCCCGGCGATGATCAGCGGGACCCTGCCGAGAGTGCAGCCGACGACGAAGGCGGCCAGCGATGCCCCGATCACTCCGCCGGTGAGGAATCCCCTGGCGAGGTCCAGGGGAGCGGCGCCGGTGGGAGGTTCGACCGTGGCGGTTGTCATACGGGTGATTCTGTCCGTCCTGAGCGGCTGCCGACAGGGGTCGGTGCGCGTTCGATCGATCATTCTGCCCGGACGGGCGTCATAGCGTCCGCCCGGCCACCCGCCCGCCCGGCCACCCGCCCGGCCGGGCGACCCGGTCCCGGTCCCGCTCGCGGTCTCGTCCCGGTCCCGGTGCCGCCTCCGCCGAACGAACCGCTGTCAGACGCTCTCGTCCGTCAGCCACTCGGGCGCGACGAAGCCGCCGCCACCGTACATGGGCAGTCGGATCGCCTCGCCGTAGCGGGCGAGTTGGCTCCAGGGGCGGTTGAGGCCGGCGGAGCCGTACCGGCGGACGCGGGTGACGGTGTCGAGGTCGAGGACGTCGACGAGGATCTCCTCGCCGGGGCCGGCCTGCTGGCGGACGATGCCCTCGGGGTCGACGATCGTGCTGGAGCCGACGCCCGCCGGGTCGGAGGCGTTGACGTTCACCACGAACACCTGGTTGGTCCAGGCGTTGGCGCGTGCGCACACGAGTTCCATCTCGCGGTCACGGGTGGGGGTGAGGGTGGGCTGGATGACGATCTCGGCGCCGAGCCATGCCAGTTGGCGCACCGTCTCGGGGAACGAGCCGTCGTAGCAGACGGCCAGGCCGACGCGGCCGGTGCCCGGGATGTCGAAGACGGTGAACTCGCTGCCGGGGACCGACTTCTCGTAGGGCTGCCAGGGGAAGACCTTGCGGTAACGGGCGGCGATCCGGCCCTCGGGGGAGACGGCGATCGCCGTGTTGTGGATCCGCCCGTCCGGCCCGCGCTCGTAGATGCTGCCGGGGACGAGCCACAGCCCGGTCTCCTCGGCGAGCGCGCAGATCCGGTCGGTCAGCGGGCCCGGGATCGTGACGGCGGTGTGTTCCGTCCAGTCCTGCGGGGCCGGCCGGAGGAGGGCGCCCTCGGCGGCGAGCAGGAGTTCGGGGACGACGACGAGCTGGACGTGGGGGAACAGCTCGCGGGTGGTGCGGACCTGGTGGGCGAAGCGTTCCCAGGTGGCCTCGATGTCGTGGGGGACGGGGGCGGTCTGGACGGCGGCGACGACGAGTGAGCGCATGGGTCGGTTCAGTCCTCGATGGTGGTGGTGGTGGCGACGGCGGGCTCGGCGACCGCGGTGCGGCCGTTGCGGAAGAAGGGGCGGAACCGGGTACGGGCGACGGCCAGGGCGAGGGCGCCGGCGGCCAGGGAACCGGCCCCGAGGAGGAACACCCCGCCGACGCCGTGGAAGGAGGTGGCGCCGTAGCCGGGGTCGTACATGTCGTAGGCGCTGCGCGCGAAGGCGGCCAGCATCATCAGGCCGCCGGCCAGGGGAAGCACGCCCCGCAGCACCAGGTCGCGCGGCGAGGTGCGGAGCCGGGAGCGGAAGTACCAGACGCAGGCCAGGGCGGTGGTGCCGTAGTAGCAGGCGATGAGCAGGCCGATGCACAGGATGGCGTCGCCGAGGAAGCGGCCGGAGACGAGGGTGAGCAGCACCAGCAGTCCGGCCGCCGCGGTGCCGAGGAACACGGTCCCGAAGCCAGGGGTTCGGTGGCGCGGGTGGATGCGGGCGAAGGCACGCGGCAGGGCTCCGTGCGCGGCCATGGACAGGGTGCCGCGGGAGGAGCCGACGAGGCAGGTGAGCAGGGCCGAGACGGCCGAGACGCAGACGGCCAGCTGCATCACCTTGGACAGGGCCGGGCCGAGGACGGGTGGTGCGAGGGCGGCCAGGATGTCGCCGGCGTTGTCGGCGTTCCCGAGTCCGGTTCCGCTGTCGCCCGTTCCGGCGAAGCCGATGGCCGCGAAGGCGGTGAACAGGTAGGTGCCCAGAAGCACCAGGGTGGAGATGACGGCCGCCTGGCCGGCCACGCGTTCGCCGTCGCGGGTCTCCTCGTTGGCCGTGAGGAGGGCGTCCCAGCCCCAGTAGATGAACAGGCAGAGCATCACGGCTTCGGTGAGTTGCCCGGGACCGGTGAACGCGAACGGATCGAGCCAGCCCAGGGACGGACCGGACGGACCGGTCGCGCCGGGACGGGCGAAGGCGGCGATGCCGAAGCCGAGCAGGGCGGCGAGCTGCAGGGCGAGCATCACGTACTGGACGGAGGCGGCCAGCTGCAGGCCGCGGTGGGCGATGGCCGTGACGGCCGCGAGCAGGAGGACGGCGGTCGCCGCCACGGCGGTGCTGTCGCCGGCCAGGACGTGCAGGCCGGTCAGGTCGAGCAGGTAGGTGGCGCCGACCTGGGCCAGGGCCGTCATCGCGATGAGGGTCGCGCACTGGACGATCCACCCGCCGGTGAGCCAGCCCGCCAGAGGTCCGAAGGCGCGGGTGACCCAGACGAAGGTGGTGCCGCAGTCGGGCATCTCGCGGTTGAGCTCGCGGAAGGCGAACGCGGTGAGCAGGATCGGCACGAACCCCAGCAGCAGGGCGGCCGGGGCGAGGTGGCCGGCGACGAGGGTCACGAAGCCGAGTGTGACGGCGATGCTGTAGGCCGGGGCGACGGAGGACAGCCCGAGGGTGACGGCGGCGAACAGGCCGACCGAGCCGCCGCGCAGTCCTTTGTCGGTGGGGGAAGGTCTGGACGGTCCGGTGGTCGCCCCGACGTCGGTCGCGTTGGTCATGGTGCCTCCGTGAGCCCTGCGCGTTTGTTAAACGCAGATTTAAATCATGGGGCTCTCGCCAGTCAATAGGCGGTGGGGTAGCGTTAAATATTCGTACAGTAGAGACGGCGACAGGAGAGCGGCGCACCGTGGCTGGCAGGAAGAGCGTGGGCAAGGAGGCCCGCCGGGCCGAACTCGGCAGGGCCGTGGAGCAGGCGCTGGCCGCCCGCGGCCTGGAAGGACTGCGCCTTCGCGACGTCGCCGAGGCCGCCGGCATCACTCCGGCCGCGGTCCTCTACTACGGAGACCTCGACGAACTGGTCCACACCACCTACCGACAGGCCATCGAGCGCTACAGCGAGGAACGCGAAGAGGCCGCGAGCCGTTTCACCGACGCCCGCGACCAGCTGCGCGCGTGCATCGACCGAGGCGTGGCGACCGGCCCCGACGACACGCTGACGCGCCTGCTCTTCGAGTGCTGGCCCCGCTGCCTGCGCGATGCCAGGGCCGCCGTCCTCGACAGTGCTCTGACCGAGCGTCAGATCGCGTTGTATGCGGCGATCCTGATCCTCGGTCAGGTACAGGGTCACTTCACCCTCCAGGACCCGCCCCGTCTGCTCGCCGCGAACTTCGTCGCGCTGGAGGACGGCTACCAGATGGAGATCCTCGCCGGCCGGCGCACCCGCGACGAGGTCCTCGCCGCCCTGCACGCCCAAGCCCGCGCGGTCACCGGCCACACCCTCGCCCAGCACCCCTGACCCGCGTGGGCCGGCGCGGGGTGTCGTGCGCCGATCGCCCCGCGCCGCCCTCCCCGGAGCCGCGCCGGACGGCGTCGGGGGCCCCGGCCGGATTGCCGTGCGACGGCGGCGGCGCGGGCGGCAGTGCTCGCCGCCCGCGCCCGGCTTCACCCGGCGGGCGCGCCGGTCCGCTCCTGTTCGAGCGCGGTCAGGCGCTGCCGCAGTGCCAGCGGTGTGACCAGGAGGGCCGTCAGCGCGCAGCCGAGGGCCAGGGCGTCGTAGCCGCCGGCCGTGACGACCAGGCCCGAGAGCAGGCCGCCGGTGCTGCCCGCGACGGCGAGGCCGACGTCGGCCAGACCCTGGGTGCTCGCACCGCGCCCAGGCGGCAGCGCGGCCGTGATCACGGCCGTTCCGCTGACCAGGCCGAGGTTCCAGGCGATGCCGGCGAGGGTGAGGGCCAGGGCGAGGAGGGGCACGGAGTCGCCCGGTGCGGCGGCGGCCAGGAGTGCGGCCGCGCAGAGCAGGACGCCGGAGGCGGCGGCGACGGGGAGGGCGCCGAGACGGTCGGTCAGGAGGCCGGTGAGCGGGGAGGGCAGGAACATCGCGGCGATGTGGAGCGAGACGACCAGGCCGATCGTGCCGGTGCCGTGGCCGTTGGCGGCCAGGTGGACGGGCGTCATGGTCATCAGGGCGACCTTGGGCAGCTGGCCGAGCAGCATGATCCACAGGCCGGTGGCGAATCCCGGCCCTCGTCGCCGGTCCGCGTCCTTCCGTAGCTTCCGTACCGGGTGGGCCCCGTCGCCGGAATCGGAGCCGTCACTCGTGTCCCCGTCGGGAGCCGGGGCCTGCGGGGCGGGGAGCCGGGCCTGCGCCAGGTGGAGGGGATCGGGCCGCAGCAGCGCGGTGAGCAGGACGGCCGCCGCCGTGTAGCCGAGGGCGGCGAGCAGGAAGGGCCCGGCCAGTGGGGGGATGCCCCAGGCGCGGGCGAGGTCCCCGGTGAGCGGCACGAGGTTGGGGCCCGCGACCGCGCCGAGGGTCGCGGCGAGCAGGACGCGACTCAGGGCGCGGGCGCGGCGGTGGGGTGCGGCGAGGTCCGCGCCGGCGTAGCGGGCGAGGAGGTTGGTGGCGGTGCCGGCGCCGTAGACCAGGAGCGAGGGCAGTAGCAGGGCTACCTGGTCCAGGGCCACGGCGGCGACCACACCGACGCTGCCCAGGGCGCCGATCGCGTAGCCGGTGCCGAGGCCGGGGCGGCGCCCGCGCCGCTGGCACAGCCGGCCGACGACGAGCGCGCCGAGCATCGATCCGCCGGTGAACAGGGCGGTGGGGATGCCGGCGAGGCCGGTGGAGCCGAGCATCTGTTCGGCCAGCAGGGCGCCGACGACGATGCCGGCGGTGAGCCCGGCGCCGCTGACCAGTTGCGATGCGACCAGTACGGCGAGGACCCGCCGCTGTTCGGGGGCCTCGGCGGCCTCCGGTGCCTCGGGGGCGCCCGGTGCCTCGGGGGCGTCCGGGGCCTCGGCGGCCTCGGGCCCCGCCGGTCCGTGCCCTGCCCGTGCGACCCCGGACGGCTTGGAGTCGGACGGCCCGGCGCCGTTCGGCCCGGACTCGTCCGGTCCGGCGCCGCCGCGCCCCGGCGGGCGGCGGGGCGCGGCGGCGGCCGGCGGGGTGGCGGTCACGAGGACGCCAGGGGGCTCAGCGCCGAGATCTCCTCCAGTGACATGCCCATGTGCTCGTGGAGGTAGCGGACGATGGTCCAGTGGGCGAGCGCACCCTCGTCGAAGGGGCCGAAGGCGCGGCAGTAGAGCGGGATCCAGCGCAGTGCCTCCTCGGCGGCCTGCCGACGGCCGGGCTCCTCCTGGTAGGACTCGTACGGGATGCCGCGGTGGTGGACGAAGAACCGGCCGGGCAGCCGCTCCTCGCACAGTGCGCGGTACTCGCGGGTCTGCAGGATGAGGTAGTGCCAGATCTCGTCGATGTGCTGCTCGACGGGGAGGAAGAGGCCGGCGAGTTCGTCGCGGTGCCGGGACACGAGGTAGAGGTAGCGCAGGCACTCGGTCACCTGGCGTCCGGCGTCGGCGGGTGTGCAGCCGGTCCGGGTGACGGTGTGGGCGACCACCTCGGCGTGGAGGTCGGCGCCGAGCAGTTCCTCGAGGTCCGTGGCCGTGACGGTGACAGGGTCCGGCGCCTCGGACCGGGCCGGGAATCCGGATCGGGACTCGGACCGGGAATCGGATCGGGTGGTCATCGGGCACCTCCGGCCGACGTGGTCGGGATCGTGGTGGCGGTCGGGGGCGCGGTCGGTGATGCGGCCCGTGACGCGCTCGGTGACGCGGCGAGCCAGGCGTACTTGCCGGAGGCGCCGACGGGAAGGTGGTCGTGGTGTTCCACGCGGCAGCGCCGGCCGGTGACTTCGCCGGCCGCGGCGGCCAGGGCGTCGCTCTCGGCGCGGGTGAGCGGGGCGGCGTCGAAGGTGGTGCAGCGCAGCACGGCCCCGCCCGGTTCCTCGAGGTGCAGGCGGGTGAGGAAGACCCGCGGCGTGACGGCGCTGACGGCTTCGTCGAGGTCGCCCTGAGCGCGGGGGCCGTGCGGGGTGGCGAGCAGTTCCTTCTCACGGCCGCAGAAGCGGGTGATGCGCTCCGGGTCCGTGCTGCCGTCCGCGGTGCGGACGCAGTCGCCCGAGCGGTAGCGGACCAGCGGCATGAAGGGATTGCGCACGCTGGTGACGATCAGGCTGTGGATGGTGCTGCCGGGGGCGACGGGCAGCAGTTCGACGCTCATGTCGTGCAGGTAGGGCCGGTAGTCGCCACCGCGGTCGCTGTAGTAGAGGTAGCCGAGTTCGGTGCTGCCGAACAGGTCGACGATCGGGCAGTCGAAGTGCTCGCGCAGGTACCGGGCCACGTTCGCGGGCGTGTACTCGTAGGCGTGGACGACGGCCGCCGGCGGCGGGAACCCCTCCCACAGGCCCCAGGCGCGGGCCTTGCGCACCAGGTGGGCGAGGTGGGAGGAGGAGCAGTCGAGGAGGTAGTGGCCGCGCGGGTGCGCACGGGCGGCGTCGCGGATCTCGGCGAGCATGCGCTCGACGTCGGCCCGCTGCCAGTGGTCCGGGTCCAGCCGCAGGTTGAGGTAGCGGGTGCGGTCGTCCAGCCGGCGGTCCTGCGCGTCCGGTTCGGCCGCTGGTTCCTCGCCCCGCTTGCGGGCGTTGACGCGGGCGACGTGCTCGGTGGCCAGGACGGTGGTGAGGGAGACCCGGTGACAGCCCTCCCGCCAGGTGTCGGCGAGGTCGGGGTGCTCGCTCCACAAGCGGTAGTAGGACTTCAGCAGGAAGTAGGGCGGTCGGATGATCTGCATGCGGGCGTGGTTGGTGCCGGTGGAGAGCACGAACTCCGCCTCACCGGCCGCGAGGGCGGCGGACAGGCGCGGGGTCATCCAGTTGCCGGGAAATCCGCGGGCGATCTCGGGCTTTTCCAGAATGGGGAAACAGCCCTGCTCGATCGAGTCGCGGTAGAGGGGAATGTCCTTGATCCGGTCGACCACGTCGGCGGTCGGCTGGCCGTTCAAATGTCACCTCCGGTCGGTGCCCGGGGCTCCGGTTCGCCGGCCCCGGGGCAGGATGCGGACGGCGCGCGGCACGCAGCACGCTGCACGCAGCGCGGGCGGCACGCGTCGGCGGGCCGCGCCGCAGGTCCGGGCCGACCGGCACCTGCCGGTCGGCCCGAACCGCGTCGGCGCAGCTCAGGGCAGATCTGTGCCGTCAGGATCCGGTCGGCGCGTCAGGAGATACAACCGGCCTTGGCCACGCTGATGCACCCGGACTTGGGGGCCGTGCTGATGCAGCCGTCCTTGGCGGTGCTGCTGGAGTTGGCGGCGACCCAGCCGTTCCACTTGTCGTCCTGGGTCATCTTCTTGATGAGCTGTTCCATTCGGACCTCCGAGATATACCGGTAATCCGGCGGCGCGTTCTTCGCCGCCACTTCGACATTAAAGTGATGGTCAAGCATGTGTCAATGACGGGTCATCAGGTCGCGATCCCAGGTGCCTGGCCGGTAATCGCCGTCCGGGGGAGCGGAGTCCGTGGGCGGACGGTGAACCGGAACGGCATGTTCATGCCCTAGCCTCGTGGCAGGTCCGCGATTCCGTCCCGGGAGAGAGGCTGGTTCCATGAACTCACGTCCACCGGTGGCCCGTTGGGCTGCTTCCCTGCTCTCGGCCGCCCTCGTGGCCGCGGGCGTTCTGGTCGGGCCCGCAGTCGGCCCGGCCGCCGCTGCCACAGTCGGTGCCGGTGCCGGTGCTGCTGCCACAGCCACAGCCACTGCTGCAGCCGCTGCCACTGCCACAGCCGCGCCTGCGGCGGGCCGGCCTCCCGTCGGCGGCGTGGAACGACTGGTGCCGCTGCCCGGCGTCTCCTGGGCGCAGCGGGCCCTGATCAGCGGTGACGGACGGCGCGCCTACGTGGGGGAGGAGTTGCAGTCGGGCAGTCGGCTCGGTGTCGTCGACACGCAGAGCGGCGCCGTCCTCGCCGAGGTGCAGACCAGCCCGGAGTTCTGGAGCGGGCCCAAGACCCTGGCCCCGGACGGCCGGTCCGTCTACCTGGTCACCGCGACCGCCCTGAACGTCTTCGACACCGCCACCAACACCGTGACGGCGCACGTGCCGCTGCCTGACCAGCCCCGCCCGGACGGTTGGCAGGCGGGCTCGCCGTACAGCCTGGCGGTATCGCCGGACGGGACGACCGTGTACGTCGGCCAGGGCGGCCCGTACTCCCCGGCTCCGCCGAACCCGTCCCTGCCGGGGCGCCTGCTCACCTTCTCCGCCGCCGCGCGCGCGTTCACCGGGCAGACCCCGCTGCCGACGTCGAACCCCCGCGACCTCGTGGTGCGCCCGGGTGGCGCCACCGGCTACCTCTCCAGTCCCGAGGGCCTGATCCGCCTCGACCTCACCGGGGCGCACCCGGCCGTCGTACGCACCATCACCTCCCCGGGGTTCATCGACGACCTGGCCCTCGCCCCGAACGGGTCCACGGTGTACGCGATCACCAAGCCCGAGGGCCGGATCCAGGTGGTCGACCTGACCACCGACACCCTCGCCGCCACGATCGACCTCAACACGGGCTTCCGCCAGATCGCCGGCCTGGCGGTGAACCCCCGCGGCAACCGGCTGTACGTCCTGATCCAGACCGACCTGCCCAGCCCGACCGTGGCCGCGTACAGCACGGCCACCAACCGGCCCGTCCCGAAGGAGGACTTCGCCGAGTTCGACCTCGAGCACGGCGCCACCCTGACGGTCGGCCCGGACGGCCACACCTTCTACGTCACCGGCACCAACTACAACGACAACCCCGGCACCTTCCTGCAGATCGTCAGCTTCTAGCCTTTGCCGGCGCGCCCGTAGCCGGCGCGCCTCTGGCCCGCGCACCCGTAGCCGCCACGTCCGGGGTCGTGGCCGCCGACCGGCGGTCACGACCCACGGGACCGACCGGCGTCGCGTCGGACCTGCCGCCGGGCCCGCCCCTCCACCGCCGTCCCGCCCTCGCCCCGGTTCCGCAGTGGGCGAGGGCGGGGCGGTCCTGGTCGGGCGAGCGTGACGCCGGGACGCATTGCTCGTCCCTGCCCTGATCCTGACGCCGTCGTCGGTGGCTCGGGGCTCGGGTGCAGGTCCTGCCCATCGGACCGCTCCGCGCGACGCAGGACAATCGAGAGGTCGAGGCGCCGTGCCACGCCGGGCGTGACGTCGTGGTCCAGATCACTCGGGCGAATCCCGTCAAGATCCCACGTGCCGGTCCCGGCTGTCCTACGCTCGCGAACAAGGCATGCACATGTCACTCATTCGACCTGCACAGGAGCATCATGCACGGATCCCTGACGAAGGCCGCGAAACTCCTCACCGCGCCGGCCGTCGCCCTGTGCCTCTCGGCACCCGTCCTCGCCGCCACCCCCGCCGCCGCCACCCCCGCCGCCACCCCGGCCGGTGCTGCGGCCGTCGCCGCGGCGACCGACGCCTACACTTTCACCAACCCCGACGGCACTCTCAACGCCACCGGCACCGGCGACGGGAACCAGATCTCCGTCACCCCCGACGGCGCCAACTTCACCGGCTGGCGCCTGATCAGGCTCGGTGAGCCCGGTGCCTTCAACATCGCCAGCACCTCGTCCGGGAAGTGCGTCTACGCCAGCCAGCCCGCGGTGCAGCAGTCCTGCGGCAAGGACGGCGAGCAGTGGCACTTCCGCCCCGTGGACGGAAAGCCCAACGCCTTCGGCATCGTGCGCCGCGACGACACCAGCGGCACCGAGTACTGCATGGACAACCGGGGCGGCCTCCATCTCTGGGGCATCCTCGCGCAGCCCAACGTCTGCAACGGCAGCGCCGGCCAGGAGTGGACGGTTCCCGCGTCGAAGGCGGCCGAAGCACGCAGCCTGGCCCTCGACTACTACGCGGACCTGTGCTCCAGGAAGACCTCCACCTGCTCCTGGACCCAGAGGTCCGAAGGGCAGCCGGAGCCCCTGCCCCGGGTGAAGGCGTCCTCGGTCTGGTACAACGACACGGCCGACAAGGTCAGCCAGGTGTTCACCACGGTCTACCACTCCGGCTGGTCGCAGTCGTTGTCCGCGAGCGTCGGCACGTCCTTCGGTGTCTCCGTCCCGTTCCAGGCCATGGTCTCCGCCCAGTTGACGTCGGGCGTCACCTACTCCTCGGACTCGACCACCATCAACGGCGTGGTCGTTACCGTCCCGGCCAGGAACTACGGCTGGGTCGACTTCGCCGCCGTCGGCAAGAAGGTCACTGGCACCTGGACCTTCGACACCGACAACCAGCCGTGGACCACCGACGCCACGGTAACCGTCCCCGTCGTGGACTCCCCGGCGGGTACCACGATGTACGTCGCCCACACCAGCGCCGACGCGCCCGGCAGCGGCACCACCCCAGCACCCGCCCCCGTCGTGCAGACTTTCGCCACCACCACCAGCGCCAGGTTCGACCTCCCGGCCGGAACCCGCCTGACGGCCACCGCCGACGGCGCCGAGATCACCGACGCGAGCGGCAACCCCGTCATGCGGATGCGGCCGGGCACCGTGACCGACACCCAGGGCGTCAAGCACGCCTACAAGCTGGCTGTCGACGGGAACACTCTGACGCAGACCGTCGACGGGGCCCCGGGCCCGACCGTCGACGGTACCGAGACACCCTCGGCCGTCACCATGGGCCCGGGCGCGTTCCCCGGTGGGACGGCGGCACGGCCCAGCGCCCTCGCGGCGCCGGAGTCGCTGTCGGCGCCGACGGTGCGGACGCCGACGCTGCGGGAGCAGACCGGGGACGACGTCGGTGCGGCCTGCGCCAGGGCTCAGGGCCACACCTGCTCGGACGCGGAGAAGAAGGCGTACGAGGAGAAGCTCAAGAAGGCCGCCGCTTGGGACAAGTGCGTGGCCCAGTGGACCGTCGGCACCGCGATCACCGGTGCCGTGGCAGGCGCCCCCGCGGCCGGCGTCGGTGCTCTCGCGGGCGGTGTGCTCGGCCTGATCGGCGGTGCGAGCGCGGGCATGGTCGTCTGCAGTTTCTGAGTCGACGTCCGCCCACTGACGTCCGCCCCGGCTGACGTCCCGAGCCGTCGGACCCGACCCCCGCCCGGTGACCGGACAGCCACGAGACCGGGCGGGGGAGCAGGCGCGGAGCGTGCCACCCCCGGCGCCCGCGGCGCCACGGAGCGGATCACGACCGCCGCGTCCCCGGTGCCGGCGCGCCGGGGACGCGGACGACGAGGACTACGTCCGGCTCGCTGTCAGGGGCACCGGGCCGAGTCGGTCGAATACGCTTGACCAGGGTGTCGAGCAGGAGGTCGACGGCGTCGGCCCAGGAGCCCGCGAGGACGGCCGGGCCGGCGCCGATCCCGGTGTCGTAGGTGGCGAGGACGCGGACGAGGCGGGCGACGTGTCGGCGATGGTGGGGTTCTTCGCTCCTGCCGCGGTCTGTCGCCGGCCCGGCTACGCCCCGCTGGTCGGCCGCCGGGCGCTGGCGCACTTCTTCACCGTCACCGCGAGCGCCGCGTTCGGCAGCCGCGACCCGTTCTTCCTCACCCCTCTCGTCCGGCCCTCGCGCCCGGCTTCTTGGTGTGCACCGCCGACAGGTGCGCTTCCAGGGACCTGCTCAGCGGGTAGACGCGCTCCGCCGGAATCAGCCGTTGGGCCTGGGCGGCGCGTCCGTCGCGGACGAGCGCCGCGGCCCTGCGGACCTGCGGGGTGAGGTCGGTGAGGCCGACGGCCCATTCCTCCGCGAACGTGCGGACGAGGCTGCGACCGATGCCGACCTGGACGCTGTAGTGGTTCAGGGCCGCGCCGCGCAGCGAGCGCTCGGGGTCCCACTGGAGGTGCACGGCGGCCTGCGCCACCGCCGCGGGACCAGCGGTCGTGTGCACGGCCCGGGCCAGGGCCTGTTCCCAGCCGTCCCGGGTCATCCGCACGGCGAGGATGCGCTCCTGACCCGGTTTGCGGGCCCAGTTGCTGCGGTGCATCAGCCACCGGAACGAGGGCTTGATCCACGTCATCCGCTCGAACGAGAACGGCGCCACGAAGCGCCCCGCCCGCAGAGCGGCGTCGGCGATCGCGGACGAGTACGCCTGGTAGACCACGACGGTGCGGGCGTCGTAGTCGGCGCGGATCTGGTACGGCGGGGTCATGCACCGCACCCTGCCATCCGACGCGCCGGCACCGCCAACGGTTTCCCTCGCGGGGGGTGGACCGTCGCGGGAGGGGAGACCCGGCTCGCCCTCGGGCGGTCGGGCCGTCGGGCGGCCGGTCGGGGGCGAGCGTGGTGGCCCGGCCGAAGGCCCGGGGGCGCGGTTCCGGCCTCCGTGTGACTCTTCGGGTGCGATCCGACATGATGGCACCCATCATGCGTCCGTGTGTTCGACATGACGGCCGGTCATGTCGTCCGCGGAGAAGAACCCTGGGGGAATCTCATGAACAGACGGGCATTTGCCGGGATGGCGACGACCGTCGTCGTCGGCCTCGGCGTCGTCGCGCCGACCGGTGCCGGTGCCGCGGACCTGCCGACGATCCACGTCGATCAGAACAACTGCTCCAGCCGGCCGGACGGCAGCGCCGCGTACCCGTTCTGCAGCATCCAGGCGGCCGCCGACGTGGTCCAGCCCGGGCAGACCGTCCTGGTCGCGGGGGGCATCTACCGCGAGAACGTCACCCTGCGCCGCTCGGGGACGCCGGACCGGCCGATCGTCTTCGCCGGGGGCGCCCGGGACCGGTACCTCAACGAGGCCCGGCTCACCTCCCCCTACGGGACCGACGGGACCGCGACCGGCTTCCTGTTCTCCGGGGTCCACGACGTGGAGGTGCGGAAGTTCACCTTCGGCGGGCTCGGTACCGCGGTCGCGGTCGAGGCGTCGACGCGGGTGCGGATCGCGGACAGCACCTTCCACCCGGAGATCCTGAACGGTCAGCCGGCGAGGCCCCTGCTGTCCGTGCGCAACTCCTCCGTGGACGTCACCGTCCAGCAGAACGACTTCGACTACGCGCCGTTCGGCGGGATCGAGGTCGGCTCCGGTGCTCGGGGCACCCTGATCACGGCCAACCGGATCGAGGACACCGACGGCACCGGCATCGCGGTCGTCGACGCCCCCGGAACGAAGATCACCAACAACGACGTGACCGGGTCCTGCGGCAACAGCGTCGCCCTGGCCGGTGCCTCGCGCGGCTCGCTGGTCGAGAACAACATCCTCGACAAGGTGCGGCCCGGCGCGGACCCGGCCGTCTGCCCGGCCGGATCCTCGCCCGCCGGGATCGCGGTGGCGGACGCGGCCGCCGAGGGGCTGACCCTGGACTACAACATCGTCCGGGCGGGCGCCGGAGCGGCGGCCTACCGGTGGTCCGGAACGGCGTACTCCTCGGCCGCCGAGCTCCGGGCGGCCACCGGCCAGGGCGCCCACGAGTACAACGGCGACCCGCGGCTCGATCCGAACGGCGTGCCGCTCGCGGACTCGCCCGCGCTCGACTCGGGCGACCCGACGGCGCCCTGGGCCGGCTCCGACCGGCGGCAGCAGCCCGAGGCCGACAACCCGCTGGTCGCCTCCCCGGCCGGTCAGGGCCCGCGCGACCGCGGGGCGTTGGAGATGCAGGCCGTCCAGCACCTCACCCTCGACCCGAGCGTGCTCGCCGGGGCCGCGCCGCTGGCCGTCCCGCTGACGCCCGGGGCCGTCCTCAACTGGCCGACGGAACTCAGCTACCGCATCGACTTCGGCGACGGCTCGCCGATCGCGTCCAGCACCGGGCAGCCCGTGAACCACGTGTACACCCGGCCCGGCACGGAACCGTACATCACCGTCACGGCCACCGCGCCCAACGGCCACCGCGTCACCGGCCAGGTGCAGGCACACGTGCGCTACCCGGCGGGCGGCTACGTCGCGGTCGCGCCGACGCGGGTGCTGGACACCCGGACCGGCCTCGGCGGCGCCGGCGCCGCGGCCTTCACCGACGGCGAGCAGAGGGACCTCACCGTGCCGGGGATCCCGGCCGGCACCACCGCTGTGGTGCTCAACCTGACGGCCGTCACGCCCACGGCGAACGGCCACCTGGACGTCTGGCCGGCCGGCGACCCCGCGCCCGGCACCTCCAACCTGAACTTCGCGCCGGGCCAGATCCTCTCCAACCTGGTCACCGTGCCGGTGAACGCCGACGGCACCGTGACACTGCGCAACAGCGCCGGATCCACGGACGTGGTGGCCGACCTGTCCGGCTACTACCGGCAGAACGACGGCCGCCGCTTCACGGGGATGCTCCCGCAGCGGCTGGTCGACACCCGCGACGGTGGCGGCGCGCTGGACGGTGGCGGCGCCCTCTCCGTCCAGGTCGCCGGCAACGCGGGGGTGCCGTCCTCCGCCACCGCGGCCGTCCTCAACGTGACCGCGACGCAGGGCGAGCGGGACAGCTTCCTGACCGCCCACGCCTCGGGCTCGCCCCGGCCCGACACCAGCAACGTCAACTACGCCGCGGGCCAGACCGTCGCCAACCAGGTGATCGTCCCGATCGGCCCCGACGGCCGCGTCACACTCGACAACAACGACGGTTCCGTCCACGTCGTCGTCGACATCGCGGGCTACTACGACATCGGCGGCGCCGACCTGTTCACCCCGGTGCGCCCGGTCCGGCTGCTCGACACCCGGCAGTTCTACCCGGGTCTGATCGGCCCCGACCGGTCGCAGTACGTGAGCCTGTCGCCGGGTCTGGAGAGCGGGGTGAACCCCGACTCGGTCGTGCTGAACGTCACGGCGGTCCAGCCCACCACGGACACCCACCTGTCCGTGTGGGCCGGCACCCGGACGGTTGCCAGCAACCTCAACGCGGCCCGGGGCAGCACGGTGGCCAACCACGTCACCACGCGGGTCGACGGCAACCGCGTGTTCAACGTGTACAACCACGCCGGGTCGACGCACGCGGTCGCCGATCTCTTCGGCTACTTCGGCAAGGGCTGACACACACCCGCACCACCCCGGGCCGGTACCCCGAGCGGGGTGCCGGCCCGGGGCCGTTCCCCCCGCGGCGCCGGTTCGCGCGGTGGTGCCGGGCTCTCCTGCCGTCCGGGGGCAGCACCGACCCTTGGTCGTGGCAGTGGTCCGCCGGCCTCCGTCCCGTCGGAGTCCCCACCGCGACGACTCCGAGGCGCTGAACCGCTGCCGCGCCGCGCCGCGCCCGGCGGCTCCGCCCCGGGCGGCTGCCACCGGGCCGGGGCCCGTGCCAGGACTCCGGGGGCCGGGCGGGCGGCGGTGCGCGGCCCGGCCGCTCCGGTGCGTGCCCGAGTGCGGTCAGCCGCCGCTCTTGCGGCGGAAGTTGCGCTTCCCGCCCGCCGCGGCGTGGGTGCCGTGGATCTTCGAGTCGCTGTTCGGGCCGCCGGCGGTGCTGCCGCCCTTGGCACCGTGCTTGCGCTCCAGCGCGGCGAGGAACCGGGCCTTGACGTCGTCCGGGGCGGCGGCCGCGGGGGCCTCGGCGGCGGCCCCGGTCTCCGGCTCCCCGGAGTTCTCGGGGTTCTCGGGTGACGCTGCGCTGCTGGTCATGCGGGCCTCCTGATGGGTCGATACCTTCAAGGGACACCATGTCATGTTCCGGAGCCGGCCCGGCCCGCCGGTCCACCCGGGACGCGTGCCGGACCCGTGCCGGGGCTGCACCGGACCCGCCTCGGGGTCGTCCTGGGGCCGCGTTCGTGCTGCCCCCGCCGGTCGGAGTGTCCTCGACGGCGGCGCTCACCGCACCCTCGGGGGCCGGTTCGGTGTCCCGGGTCCACGACCCGTGCCGGGACACGGACCAGAAACCTGGGATGTCGCCGAGCCGGCGGGTGCGGCGAGGATTCGGTCCACGGCGTCGGTCACCGAAAGGTGCCGGGCGCGGGTGATTCCGTTCCCTTGAAGGAGAGTTCTTCCCATGAGTCTTCGTCGACCGCTCGCCGCGGCGGCCACTGCGGCCGTGCTGGCCCCGCTGCTGGCGCTGGCCGCCGGAACCGCGAACGCCGCGCAGGGGCCCGCCACCGATCCGGGCCCGATCAATGTCGCGCAGGTGCCCGCTCCCACGTTCGACACGCTTCCCTCGAACCCCTCGATGCTGCAGCTCACGCGGCGCGACCAGTGCATGGCCTCCTACAACGTCAACTACTGGGTCGGCGGCATGCCTTTCGCCCTCACCCAGCTGAAGCTCTGCCTGAGCGCGCCGGCCACCCTCGTGCGCGGCGCGCAGATCTACTTCCCCGGCGACGTGAACTACCTCCCGGGCGAGCCCGTCCTCGTCCCGACCGGGCCGACGGTGCCCGTCCTCGTCCCGACGGAGCCGACCGGTCCGGTCCTCGTTCCGGGCGTGCCCCTCTTCCCCTGACCGTCGGAAATCCGGCTGCCGGTCGCCAGTAGCCGGTCGCGCTGTCGAACCGTCGGAGCGGTGTGGCCCGTACCGGTCCGGTACGGGCCACGAGCGGCTCCGGGAGCCTCCCGCTCACCCGCGCCGAGCACGGCGGCAGGTCGGTCGGCCCGGGGACCCGGGGGTGTGTCAGTGGCCGAGGTAGTCCTCCAGACGGGCCACGGCGAAGCCCTGTTCGCCGATGCGGCGCAGGAGTTCGGCGAACATGTCGGTCATGGTGGAGCCGTTGAGTTCGGCGGGGCCGCGGAAGTGGGCGAGGAGGATGTCGCCGGGGCGGAGTCTCCGGTCGGGTTCCTGGTAGCGGAGGTCGTGGATCTGCATGGTGGCGTGCCACAGGACGACGGCGCGGGGTCCGCAGGCCCGTACCGCGTGGTCGAGGTCCTCGGTGCGGGCGGCGTCGCCGTAGGGGGGACGGAAGAGCAGCGGCGCGCTGCCGTACTGCTCGGTGAGGACGGTCTGTGCGCCGCAGATCTCCGCCTGCTGCTGGTCGGCCGTCAGGGTGCTGAGGTGGGGGTGGGTGAGGGTGTGGTTCTGGATGCGGTTGCCGAGGCCCTGCAGGGGACGGAAGTAGGCGTAGTCGTCCTGGACGAGGTCGCGGGTGAGGAACATGGAGACGGGCACGCCCAGGTCGGTGACCATCCGGACGAAGGCGGGGTCCTTCTCCTTGCCGTCGTCGATGGTGATGAAGACGACGCGGTCCGGGGTGGGGACGGTGCTGATCACGGGCACCGGCCCGGTGACGGGGAGGTCGAGCGGCGGGTCGGCGGGCGGGTCCGGCGGCGGGGGCAGGGGAGGGATGCCCCAGGCGGCCCAGGCGGCGGGGTCGCCCTGCCGACGGGTGACGGCGTCGCCCGGGGGCGAGGAGGCTGCGGTGGCGAGCGGGCTGCTGCCGCCGCCCGTCGGTACGACCGCCAGCACGAGCGCGAGAGCGGTCCCGACGAGCGGGTGTCTCAAGGCCGGTCCGGTCCCTTCGGTGGTGCGGGTGCGGGTGCGGGTGCGGGTGCGGGCGAAGGCGAGGGCGGCAGTGCCGCGCCCGCTTTCCGCGGTCCGGCCGCGGGTGCCGGGTAGTGGTCGACGACGTTGTCCCGGGCCGGACGGTCGATTCCCGCCGGGCCGGCGGCGAAGGCCCGGAGCACGTTCGTGGTGACGGTACGGGTGAAGGCACCGGCGGCGCCGTCCAGACCGTGGTTGCGCGGGTCGGCCGGTCCGTCGGCCTCCAGCGACTCGACCCAGCGCATGGTGCCGCTCGCGAACACGGCCGCCCCCGTCGGCAGGGTGAGGTAGGTGCTGTCGCTGTGGTCCGGGCGGCCTTCGCAGACGACGGGGGAGTGGGCGAGGATCTCGACCGGGCGCGGGGTCGGCCAGGCGGTGTCGACGCGGTCGTACTCCACGCCGACCAGGTGCTCGAAGGAGTCCCCGGCCCGTACGCCGGTGCCCTCGTAGAGCCAGTGCCCGGGGTTGGTCACGACGAAGGGCGCGTCCACCGGGTAGTCCCCGTAGAGGACGCCGAGCAGGGTGCTCTCCGGGTCCGGCGCGGGTTCGGCCCGGAAGTCGGTGGTGGGCGGGAGTCCCTGGAGGTACCCGGGGTCGCGTTCGTAGTCGCCCTTGTAGCAGACCACCGTGCGGCGTGCGCCGAGCGGGGAGTCCTCGTAGCGCACCCGGCGGAAGCAGCAGTTGGCGCCTAGGACGGCGAGGTTGGTGCCGCTGTCCCGGGCAGCCGCCACCCGCTGTCGTTGGTCGACCGACCAATACTCGTCGTGGCCCGGTGACACCAGACAGTTCGCGCCGGTGAGCAGGTGCTCCTCGCGGTCCAGGTCCGGACCGGTGGCGTAGGCCAGTGGCAGCCCGAGGCGTTCGGCCAGGGCGATCAGCGGCGCCTCGTACACCAGGAACAGCCCGGCCCCGTCGGCATACCGGTAGGGGCGGTCGAAGCCGACCGTCAGCGAGCGGCTGTCGCGCCGGCCCGTCGGCCCGTAGTAGAGGTTGTACCCGCCCCACAGGTTGTACGCCTGCCAGGTGGCGACGGCGTTCACCAGCAGGGTGCGGCCGGCCGCCGAGGCGCAGCGCACGGTGACGGGCACGTACCGCTGGCCGGTGCCCCCGACGGCGTCCAGGCGCAGCAGGTAACTGCCCTCCGGCCAGCCGTCGGTGGGAACGGTCAGGCTGCGTGGCCAGTCGGTGCGGACCGTACGGGTGGCGGAGTCCAGCGTCGGCCCGTTCCGGCGTACGCCCGGCAGCGGTTCGGACTCGTACACCAGGCGGGCGCGTGCACCGCCGTACCAGCCCGTCCGGTAGGCGCGGACGGTGAAGCCGGGCGCGGTGGTCGACACGTGCAGGCCGAACGGCTCACCGGGCAGGACGCTGACCCGGTCGGCGAAACCTTCGACGGCCTCCGGCGGGCCGGGGTCGGTGATCCGCCAGTCGGCGTTCCCGGGCAGGGCGTTCTCGGCGAGCACGTCCAGCCCCGCCCCGGACGCGGAGACAATGCCGGAACCCCCGTCGCCGGAAGTCCCCGTGCCGGCCCTCACCGTCGCCGTGGCCGCCCACGCGGGCCGGGTGCCCGCCAGGAGCCCGGCCCCGGCGGCGAGGGCGAGAAACGCCCGGCGGCGGGTGCCGTCCGGGCCCGGCGCGGTCACCGCCGCTGCTCCCGTCGTCCGGTCGCGCCCGCCCGCGGCCGGAACGCCCGCGGCCGGAACGCCCGCCCCGAGTCCTCCGGTGGCGTCCCACCGCTTCGCTGGATCGATGACCCGCCTCCTGCCTTTCCCCTGCCCTGACACGGCGCCGCGGCGCGACCATCGGCCCCGCCGCGCACCACCACCTACCACCTGCCCGGCCACCAGGGCGCCGTTCCCGGCCGCCGACCGGTCGTGGTCCACCCGAAAGCACGGCGCCGCGGGGGCCGTGCTTCGGCGCGGGGCGCGGCGGAGCGATTCGGCCATCGCCGGACAACGCCCTGTCCGGCCGCGCCGTCCCGCTTACGGTGGTCGGAAGGCCGCAGGGGGCGGGGCGGGGACGTCGGGGCACCCGTGGCGGTGCTCGACGCGGAGGGGGCGGGATTGCTGCGTATCCATTTCACCCACGAGGATCTGGCCAGGGTCCGGATCGCGCGGGCGCCCGATCCGCTCGCCGAGACGATGCTGAGCCTGTCGCTGGTGCAGACGCGCGGGGCCGGCGGTGTGGCGCTGGAGGGGTGGCGCAGCCGGACCCGCAACAGCATCCGCCCCGAACTGCGGATGCTGTTCGACCTGGCGACGCCGCTCGGGGCGGCGGAGGCCGCGGAGGCGTTCCTGCACGCCGGCAGCCACACCCTGGCGGAGAGCCTGGACCAGACCTGGTCACTGCCCCGACCGCGGTGGAGCGCGGACCTGCCCGTCCTCAGCGCGATGCGTCCCCGGGCGCCGAGGTGGGTGCACGAACTGTGCGGAGGCGGGCACTCGCAACGCGAGCTGGTGGACCGCCGGCTGCGCGAGTACCACGCCTTCGCGCTCGCGCCGTACTGGTCCCAGCTGCTGGCCGCCGCGCACGCCGACCGCGCCCGGCGGGCCGCCCTGTTGGTCGAGCGCGGTCTGGACGGACTGCTCGCCACGCTCCACCCCGGCATCCGCTGGGAGTCACCGGTGCTGACACTGCCCTGCCCCGCCGACGCGGACGTGCGGCTGTGCGGCGCGGGCGTCATGCTCGTACCGACCTTCTTCTGGCCCGAGCCGATGGCCCTGACGGACACCCGCGGCCTGGAGCACCCGCTCGTCCTGCACTACCCGCTCACCCCCGACCTGGCCACCTACCGGGCGATCTGGTCCCCGGACGCCGGGCACGGGCCGGACGGCGCGCTCGTCGCGCTGCTCGGCACCACCCGTGCCCGCACCCTGTGCGCGGCGGCCGACCCGGCGGGCACCGCCGAACTCGCCCGCCGCACCGGCACCTCGCCCGCCACCGCGAGCCACCACACCACCGTCCTGCGCTCCGCCGGGCTCCTGACCACCGAACGCACGGGCCCCGGGGTGCGCCACACCCTCACCCCCCTCGGCCGGGCCCTCCTCGAGGACCGCGCCCCCGACCACGCGTAGCCGGTCGCGGCATCACCGACCGGTCACCGCCGACCGGCCGTCGTCGTACCGCGGGACGCCCCACGGCACGTGGACGGCGCGGATCCGCGATCGCTCCGGGTGCGCGCCCGGGCCGGTCAGGCTCCGAGCAGTTCGGTGACCAGTCGGACCGCTTCCGGCACCTCGACGTGGTCGTCCGGGGTGGCCCCGAAGTGGGCGCCGGTCGCGGTCAGTACCGCGGTCGCGCCGAGGCCCTCGACGAGCAGCCGGACGTGTTCGGTCGGGTCGGGCCGGTTGACCGGGTCGTCCATGGCCTGGAGGACCCGGAACCGGCGGGCGGAGCGGCGGATCCGCGCCCAGTCGAAGCCGCCCTCGAAGAACTCGGCGAGTGCGTCGTAGCCGACTTCGTGCGCCGAGGTCGCCACCAGGAGGACGCCCGCGAACACCCCCTGGGTGTCGGGGTCGTGCTGTTCCAGGAAGCGCAGCACGTTGACTCCGCCGATGCTGTGACCGACGAGCACGGTGGAACCGGTGGGGCCGGCGGCCAGGGCGGCGTCGCCGTAGGTCTTGCGCCACGGCTCCAGCCGGGGGGCGGCACTGTCCGGCAGACGGGGCACGGTGACCCGGTGTCCGGCGGCCGCGAGCTGTTCGGTCAGGTACGGGAACCAGACGCTGTCGTCGCCCGCGCCGTAGCCGTGCGACACCACGATCTCGCTCATGATCGATCCACTCCCCTAAATCAAAACGATCCGTCGCGTTTCGATTAAAGCTAGCACACTGCTAGCGTGTTCACGTGCCTACCGGACAACCCCCAACCCGCCGCACCGGCGGCCGGATCCGCAACGAGGACGCCCGCGACGCCGTCCTCGCCGCCGCGATCGAACTCGTCGAGGAGCTCGGCTACCAGTCCGTCACCGTCGAACGCGTCGCCGCCCGCGCCGGTGTCGCCAAGAGCACCATCTACCGCTGGTGGAAGTCGAAGGCCCCGCTGGTCATGGAGGCCTACCGCACGACCGTCCAGCAGCGGATGCCCGAACCCGACACCGGCGCGGTCGCCGACGACCTGACCGCCTTCGCCACCGCCCTCTACGGCGTCACCGCACACCCGCTCCGGGTGCGGACCCTGCGCGGCCTGATGGCGGAGGCCCAGCTCGACCCCGCCTTCGCCGAGCCGTTCCGGGAGTGGGTGGAGAGCAGGCGGGCCGTCGTCCTCACGCTGCTCGGCCGCGGCGTGCAACGCGGCGAACTCCCGGCCACCGCCGATCTTGACGCCGCCACCGACCAGCTCTTCGGCCTGTTCTGGTACCGCCTCCTGGTCGGCCATCGGCCGCTCGAACCCGCCCGGGCCGCCGAGCACGTCGGCCAGCTGCTGCACGGCCTGCGCGCACAGCACCGGCGGTAGGCCGGTCGACGGACGGGGCCGCTCCTCCGGGACCGGCGGATGTCGATGGAGGCGCTGTCCTGTGCGCCCCGCCGACCCGCCGACCCGCCGGGCCGCCCACCCGCGGCGGCCCGCCCGGACGCGGGTCGCCGCGGGGTCCGGCTGGATCCCCCGTGCCTATTCGCCGATGGCCTTCCTGTAGCCGGCCGCGTCGAGGAGCTGGGCGATGTCGGTCTTGTTCGTGGGCTTGACCTTGAAGATCCACGACTCGTAGGGCTCCTCGTTGAGGAGTTCGGCGGAGTCGGAGAGTTCCTCGTTGACGGCGGTCACCTTGCCGCCGACGGGTGCGTAGATGTCGGAGGCGGCCTTCACGGACTCCACGACGCCGGCGGGCTCCCCGGCGGTGAGGGTGCTGCCCACCTTGGGGGGTTCGACGAAGACCACGTCGCCGAGCGCGCGTTGGGCGTGGTCGCTGATTCCGACGGTCACGGTGCCGTCGGCCTCCTGACGGGCCCATTCGTGGGTCTCGGCGAACCGCAGGTCGGTGGGGATGTGCGACATGGCTGCTCCTCGTGGCGTGGCTGTCGGCCGGTCAGGCCATCGTCACGGATCCGGTGCCCGATTCCGGGGGACCGGCCGACGAGGTCACCGGATCCAGGGACCGCCATCCCGCCCAGAGCCCGCCCGGAGCCCGCCCCGCGGCCCGGTGCGGGCAGCGGCGCCGAGGCAACGGGCACCGGTGGACCACCGCGTGCCGCCGCCCGCCCCGGGTGTGCGTCGGAGTGTGCGTCGTCAGAGGCCCAGGACGCGGGCGGCGTTCTCCTTGAGGATCAGGGGGCGGACCTCCGGCTTGATGTCGAGGGTGTCGAAGTCCGCCAGCCACCGGTCGGGTGTGACGACGGGGTAGTCGGAGCCGAACAGCACCTTGTGCCGGAGGAAGGAGCCGGCCGCCTTCACGAGCTGCGGCGGGAAGTACTTCGGCGACCACCCCGACAGGTCGATGTACACGTTGGCCTTGTGGGTGGCGACGGAGATCGCCGCGTCCTGCCAGGGCACCGACGGGTGGGCGAGGACGATCGTCAGGCCGGGGAAGTCGGCCGCGACGTCGTCCAGGAGCATCGGGTCGGACCAGCGCAGCTTGATGCCGCGCCCGCCGGGCAGGCCGGCGCCGATCCCGGTCTGCCCGGTGTGGAACAGGGCGGGGACGCCCAGTTCCTGGATCGCCTCGTAGAGCGGGTAGTGCTCACGGGCGTTCGGCGCGAACGCCTGCAGGCTCGGGTGGAACTTGAAGCCGCGCACGCCGTGGTCGAGGACGAGTGCGCGGGCCCGGGCGACGGCGTCGGGGCGGTGCGGGTCGACCGAGCCGAAGGGGATCAGGACGTCCGGGTGGGCGGCCGCGGCCGCGGCGATCTCCTCGCTGGACAGGGCGGGGTGGCCCAGGCCGGTGGTGGCGTCCACGGTGAAGACGACGGCGGCCGTGCGGCGCTCGCGGTAGTAGGCGGCCAGACGCTCCACGGTCGGCGTGCGGTCCTGGCCGGAGCGGAAGTAGGCGGCCGAGGCGTCCATCAGCTCCGGGTCGAGCGCGAGGTGACCGTGGGCGTCCTGTTCCACGTGGACGTGGAAGTCGATGGCGATCGCGTCGGCGGGGGTCATGGGGGTGCTCACAGGTGGTGGGTCCGGTTCTTGGCGTCGAGGAGGAGGGACAGGAGGGCGTCGCGTTCCGCGACGAGGTCGGCGGCCGTCGTCCCGGCCAGCGCGTCGTCCACGCCCTCGGCGATCGCGTGCTTCAGCGCGGGGGTGAGGCGGGGCGTGCCGAGGTCGGCCCACCACTCCTCCATGGGCGGGCCGAGGTGCTCCAGGACGTGCGCGATGCCACCCGGGCCGCCCGAGAGGTGCTGGTTGAGGAAGGGCCCGAGCAGTGCCCAGCGCAGGCCGGGGCCGTGGGCGATGGCCGCGTCGATGTCGGCGACGCTCGCCGCGCCGCGTTCGACCAGGGAGTACGCCTCCCGCCAGAGTGCGGCCTGGAGGCGGTTCGCGACATGGCCGGGCAGTTCCTGGCGCAGCCGGATCGGGCGGCGGCCCAGGCTGCGGTAGAACCGCACGGCCGTCTCGACGGCGGCCTCCGCGGTCCGCTCGCCCGGTACGACCTCGACCAGCGGGACGAGGTGGGGCGGGTTGAACGGGTGTCCCACGAGGACCCGTTCGGGATGGGCGGTGCAGGCCCGCTGGATCCGCGACGGCGTCAGCCCGGAGGAACTGCTCGCCAGGACCGTCCCCGGCGGGGCGGCGGCGTCGAGGGCGGCGAAGAGTTCGTCCTTCAGGTCGGGCCGCTCGGGGCCGTTCTCCTGGACGAAGTCGGCGTCGGCGACGGCCTCGGCGAGGTCGGGGACGAACGACAGCCGGCGCTGGTCGGCGGCGACGGCCGCCCGGAGCCGCTCCTCCGCGCCGGGCGCGGGGTCGCAGGCGAGGACCTCGTGCCCGTGCAGCAGGAAGAGGGTGGTCCAGGAGGCGCCGATGACCCCGGTGCCGACGACGGCGACCTTCACGACGCGCTCCCGTGCCCGGCGCCGGTGGCCTGCCCGGATCCCGCGGCCGGCCCGCTGGCGTCGGCGTCCGGTTCGGCGGCGTCGGCGTCCGGCTCGGCGGTGTCCGCGGCCCGTGCGGCGGCGTACTCGACGAAGGGGTCGAGGGAACGCGGGTCGGCGAGGACGTCGGCGCCGGCGACGGACTCGGGAGGCGCGCCGAGCAGGATCCGCTTGACCGGCACCTCCAGCTTCTTGCCGGTGCGGTTGCGCGGGACGGCGGGCACCCGCTCGATGACGTCCGGGACGTGCCGGGGCGAGAGCGCGGACCGCAGCGCGCGGGCGATCCCCGTGCGGAGGGTGTCGTCGAGTTCCCCGGGTCCGGCGACGAAGAGCAGCAGTTCCCCGTTGCCGCCCTCGGGGTCCTCGAGGTGGACGACCAGACTGTCCTCGATCCCGGGCAGGTCCTCGACGACGGCGTAGAACTCGGCGGTGCCGAGCCGGACCCCGCCCCGGTTCAGGGTGGCGTCGGAGCGTCCGGCGACGACGCAGTGTCCCTCGGGGGCGAACCGGACCCAGTCGCCGTGCCGCCACACGCCCGGGTACTGCTCGAAGTACGCGGCCCGGTAGCGGGAGCCGTCGGTGTCGCCCCAGAAGCCGAGGGGCATCGACGGCATCGGCTCGGTGATCACCAGTTCGCCCAGCTCGCCGACGACCCGTTCGCCCCGGCTGTCGTAGGCGTGGGCGGCCACCCCGAGGCAGGGGCCGGAGATCTCTCCCGCACGCACCGTCTGGAGCGGGCCGCCCTGGAGGATGCCGGTGCAGACGTCGGTGCCGCCGCAGCCGACGTTCAGCAGCACCCGGTCCCCGAACTGCTCGGCCACCCAGCGGAATCCGTCGGCGGCGAGCGGGCTGCCCGCCGCGCCGATCTGCCGCAGCCGGGAGAGGTCGAACTCCTCCGCGGGCCGGATCCCGGCCCTGCGGCAGGCCATGAGGTAACCGGGGCTCACGCCCATCAGCGTGGTCCCCGTCTCCTGCGCGATCCGCCACTGCTCCCGCAGGTCGGGGTGGACCGGGTTGCCGTCGATCATGACGATCGAGGCGCGGACGAGCAGTGCCGAGACGAGGGTGTTCCACAGCATCCAGGCGGTCGTGCTGAACCAGAGCATCCGGTCGCCGGGCTTGAGGTCCCAGCTCAGCGCGTTGTTCTTCAGGTGCTCCAGGAGGATCCCGCCGTGCCGGTGGACGATCGCCTTGGGGATGCCGGTGGTGCCGGAGGAGAAGAGCACGAACAGCGGATGGTCGAACGGCAGGGGTGCGAAGGACAGTTCGCCCGGCTCGGCCAGCAGCTCGGTCCAGCCCAGCGCGTCGGGAACGGTGTCCGGACCGTACGGGACGTGGACGACCCGCTCGACGGTGGGCAGCCGGGCGGCGATCTCCGCCACCTCGCTGCGGCGGTCGACGTACCGGTCCCCGTAGCGGTAGCCGGCGACGGTCAGCAGCACCTTCGGTTCGAGCTGGGCGAACCGGTCGACGACGCTGCGCGGGCCGAACTCCGGGGCGCAGGCCGCCCAGACGGCGCCGATGCTCGCGGTGGCGAGGAAGGCCACCAGTGTCTCCGGGATGTTCGGCAGGTAGGCGACGACCCGGTCGCCCTCGCGGACGCCGAGGCGCAGCAGCCCGGCGCGGGCCCGGGCGACCTGGTCGCGGAGTTCGCCGAAGGTCAGTTCGACCGGCGGCCGGGTCTGGGAGCGGGCGACGACGGCGACGGCGTCGAGGTCCTCCTCGCGGCCGAGTGCGTGCTCGGCGTAGTTGAGCGTCGCGCCGGGGAACCACTCGGTGTCCGGCATCGACCGGCGGCCCAGGGCGGCCGTGGGCGGGGTGTGGGGGCGGACGTCGAAGAACTCCCAGACCGAGGACCAGAAGCCGTCGAGGTCGGTGACGGACCACTGCCACAGGCTGTCGTAGTCCGGGAGGACCAGCTGCCGCCGGGACTCCAGCCAGCGGAGGTAGCGGCCGATCTCCGACTCGTCCCTGACGGCGGGGCCGGGGGTGCTGAGGATCTCGCTCATCGGGCGGTGTCCTTCCGGTGGGAGCCGTGCGCGGGGGCGACCTTCGCGGCGCGGCCGTCGAGGAACGCCCGCATCCGCTGCTGGGCGTCCTGGCTTCCGGCCGCGACGGCCGACACGAGGGATTCGAGCAGCAGGCCGCCGGCCGGGGAGGCTTCGGCGATCCGGGGGAGCGCCTGGAGGACGGCGAAGTTGGTCAGCGGCGCGTTGGCCGCGATCCGCTGCGCGAGCTCCAGGGCCCGGGCGCGCGCCCCGCCCTCCTCGGTGAGGTAGTGCGAGAGGCCGAGGGCCTGGCCCTCGGCGGCGTCGAGGACGCGGCCGGTGAGCATCATGTCCGCCATCCGGTGGGCGCCGATCAGCCGGGGGATCCGGACCGAGCCGCCGCCGCCGACGAAGAGGCCGCGCTGTCCCTCGGGCAGCGCGTAGAAGGCGGACGGCTCGGCCACGCGGATGTGCGCGGCCGCGGCCAGCTCCAGTCCGCCGCCGATCACCGCGCCCTTGAGCGCGGCCACCACGGGAACGCGCCCGCCCTCGACGGTGTCGAGGACGCGGTGCCACATGAGCGAGTGCTCCAGTGCCTCCTCGGTGGACCGCTCGGTCAGCTCGCCGAGATCGAGCCCGGCCGAGAAGTGGTCGCCCTCGGCGTCCAGGACGACGGCCCGGACGTCCGCGCCCGGCTTGCGGAAGAACCGCTCGACGCTCAGCACGGTGGCGTCGTCCAGGGCGTTGCGCTTGGCCGGGCGGCGGAGTGTCAGGACCGCCACCCCGTCGCGGCGGTCGATGGAAAGCGTGCTCAAGGGAGGCTCCTCAATCATCAGGAATCCTGAGTATCGGAGGGCGCGGCGCCGGTGGGCAAGGGGGTCGGGCTAGAATTTTTGACAGGTTTCCTGATGATGAAGGAGGGCTTGTGACGGACACGGCTCCGCCGTCGTTGCTGTACTCGGTGAAGCAGGTCGAGCTGGCCACCCGGGCCCGGCTCGACGAGCTGCTCAAGCCCGCGGGCGTCACCGCCCTCCAGTACACCGCGCTGACCGTGCTCGAACGCCGGGACGGCATGTCCTCGGCCGAGCTGGCCCGCAACTCCTTCGTCAGGCCGCAGTCCATGGCCGACCTGGTGGGCTCGCTGGAACGCCGGAACCTCGTCACCAGGTCCCCGGACCCGGCGAGCCGGCGCCGCCACGTCATCGGCCTCACCGACGAGGGCCGTGCCCTGCTGGCCCGCTACGCCCCGGCCGTCGGGGAGTTGGAGGAGGAGATGCTCACGGGCTTCACGGCCCGCGAGCGCACCGCCTTCCGCGCGTACCTCGACCGTGCCCGCGCCGCACTCGGCTAGGGGTTGTCCGGCCTCGTGCCGACCCGGCTACCCGATCGCCTCCATGCCCCTGGCGCGGGCGATCCCCGCCGCCGCCTCGGACCCGAGGAGGTCGAGGACCTCGCGGGCCCGGCCCGGCCGCCCGGACGAAGCCAGGACGCCCCCGCCGAAGACCGAGCTGATCGCGGTGTCGCCCGGCAGCGGGCCGACGACCACGACGCCCGGCAGGTCCGTCAGCTCGCTGCGCTGCTGGAACGCCAGGTCGGCCCGGCCGGAGGGGAGCAGACTGCCGGCGGGCACCCCCGCCGGCGCCTGTACGAGTCGCTCCGAGAGCGCGTCGGTGAGCCCCAGCCGGGCGATCAGCCCGATGAGGGCCGTTCCGCTGGGACCGGTGGAGTACGCGATCCCCGTCGCGGACAGGAGCGCGGCCCGCAGGTCGGACACCGAGTCGAGGGCCGGTACCGGCGCCCCGGCCGGCACCGCGGCGACGACCTGGGAGACCCACAGCGGGCGCGCCGTGCCCCTGAGCACGAGCCCTTCCCGCTCCAGTTCGGCCAGCGCTCCTTCGGCGAGGACGAGCAGGTCGGCCTCGGCGCCCTCGCGCACCCGCCGGGCGACCACGACCCCGCCCGCGGACTCGAAGCGCACCGGGATGCCGCGGGTGTGCCGGAGGTGTTCGGAGAGGTCGGCCAGGACCGGCCGCGTCGCCATCGAGGACAGGCCGGAGATCTCTTGCTTCACATCGCCTCCTGGGGAGCCGGCAGCCGGTACGACGCGTGCCGGGAGGCTTCGCGCCGGTCTGCGAGACTGGCCGGATGATCACACCCCGGAGCACGGCGGCCGGAAAGGTTCTCGAGGTCCTCGCGGCCTTCGACCGTGAGCACCCGTCGCAGACACTGTCGGAGATCGCCCAGCGTACGGGCCTGGCGCTGAGCACCACCCACCGCGTGCTGACGGAGCTGGCGGCCTGGGGGGCGCTGGAGCGCGCGGAGGACGGATCGTGGCACGTCGGGCTGCGGCTGTGGGAGATCGCCTCGGGATGTCCGAGGACCCAGATCCTGCGTGACGCGGCGCTGCCGTTCATGCAGGACCTCTACGAGGCGACCCACGAGAACGTCCAGCTCGCGGTGCGCGAGGGCACGGAGCTGGTGTTCGTGGAACGGATCGCGGGGCACGGGTCGGTGGAGGTGGTCACAATGGTCGGGTCGCGGTTCCCGGTCGGTTCCACCGGGATGGGCCGGGTGCTGCTGGCGCACGCGCCCGGGGAGATCCAGGAGGAGGTCCTCGGGGCGCCGCTGCGGGCCTGGACCCCGTACACCGTCACCGACCCGAAGGCGTTGCGCGCGCAGCTGGACCGGATCCGCCGCGAGCAGGTGTTCGTCAGTGACCGGCAGCTCTCGGAACGCTCGGTCGCGGTGGCCGCGCCGGTGCGGATCGGTCGGGCCGGCCCGGTGAGCGCCGCCCTGGGAATCGTCGTCGCCGCGCGGGGGGCGAGCCGTGCGCGGGGGCTGCGCGAGCCGTTGCTGAGGGCTGTGCGGGGGATCTCCGAGGAGCTGGGCCGGCGGGCCCGGACGACGGCCTGACAACCCGGGGTTTCCGCCTGGCGGAAAGAGCGGCGACGGGGCGGGGGGCGGGATGCCAGCGTTCGGGGTGTCCGCAACCCCGTACCACCGCTCAGGAGATGCCATGGCCGATGCCGTTGACGCCGCCGACGGCGTTGATGCCGCCGATGCCGATGCCGACGCCGTTGATGCCGCCGATGCCGATGCCGACGCCGTTGATGCTGCCGATGCCGTCGTCGACACCGTCGCCACGGTCCCCGTCGCCGTGGTCGGTGCCGGCCCGGCCGGACTGATGCTGGCCCACCTGCTCGGGCGTGCCGGGGTGGAGACGGTCGTGCTCGACACCCGCACCCGGCAGGAGATCGGGGCGACGCACCGGGCGGGCATCCTCGAAGCGGACGTGGCCCGGGACCTGGTCGAGACCGGTGTCTCCGGGCGGATCCTGCGGGAGGGCCACGAGCACGAGGGCGTCGAGCTGCGGTTCGGCGGCCGGCCGTACCGGGTCGACTTCAGGGAACTGGTCGGCGCGTCGGTGTGGCTCTACCCGCAGACCGATGTGTTCACCGACCTGGCGGACGCCCGGGAGCGCGACGGCGGCACGGTCCGCTTCGGTGTCAGGGACACCGAGGTCCTGGACGTTGCGACCGACGCTCCCCGGGTGCGCTGGACCGCGCCCGACGGGGCCCGCCACGAGGTCCGGGCGCGTTACGTGGTCGGTGCGGACGGATCGCGCAGCATGTGCCGCGATCTGGTCCCCGAGGACCGGCGGGTGCGTTACGGCAAGGACTACCCCTTCGCGTGGTTCGGCATCATGGCGCAGGCGCCGACGAGCGCACCCGAGCTGGTCTACGCCCACTCCGGGCACGGGTTCGCGCTGATCAGCCAGCGCACCGAGAGCGTGCAGCGGATGTACTTCCAGTGCGCCCCCGAGGAGAGCGTCGACGCCTGGCCGGACGAGCGCATCTGGCGGACGCTCCAGGAACGGGTGGCCGGCGAGGACGGCTTCCGGCTCAAGGAGGGGCCGATCCTCGAGAAGACGGTGCTGCGGTTCCGTTCCTTCGTGCAGGAGCCGATGCGCTGGGGCTCGATGGCGCTGGCGGGCGACGCCGCGCACACCGTACCGCCGACCGGCGCCCGCGGGCTGAACCTGGCGCTGCACGACGTGAAGGTCCTCGCCGGTGTGCTGCTGCGCGCGCTCGGCAGCGAAGGCGCGGCCGCGCTGGACGACTACCAGCCGCAGGCCCTCCAACGGGTTTGGCGGGCACAGAACTTCTCGTCCTGGATGACCGGGCTGCTGCACACCGCGCCCGGTGCCACGCCGTTCGACCTGCGGCGCCAGCTCGGCGAGCTCGACAACGCGGTGGGCACCCGGGCCGGTCGCACCTTCCTCGCCGAGCAGTACACCGGCTGGCCCACCGGCAGCCGGGCCTGACCCGGACGTCCCCCTTCCAGGAGAGCGCAGCCATGATCATCGACTGTCACGGTCACTTCACCACCGCACCCGCACAGGTGGCGCAATGGCGGGAGCGGCAGGTGGCGGCGGCGGGCTCCGCCGCCGAAGCACCCGACCCCGGGGACCTGGTCGTCACCGACGACGACCTGCGCCGGGCGATCGAGGACAACCAGCTGAGACTGATGGACGCGCGCGGCAGCGACCTGACCGTCTTCTCCCCGCGGGCCAGCTTCATGGCCCACCACATCGGCGGCTTCGACGTGTCGTCGGTGTGGGCGCGGATCTGCAACGACCTCGTCCACCGCGTCAGCACGCTCCACCCCGACCGCTTCGCGATGGGCGCGATGCTCCCGCAGTCGCCCGGCGTCGACCCCGCCACCTGCCTGCCCGAACTGCGCCGTGCGGTCGAGGAGCTCGGCGCGGTGTCGGTCAACCTCAATCCCGACCCGTCGGGCGGCCGGTGGAGCGCTCCACCGCTGACCGACCGCAGCTGGTACCCGCTCTACGAGGCGATGGTCGAGTACGACGTCCCGGCCATGATCCATGTCAGCACCTCGTGCAACCCGGCCTTCCACACCACCGGCGCCCACTACCTCAACGCCGACACCACGGCGTTCATGCAACTGGTCCAGGGCGACCTGTTCGCCGACTTCCCCACGCTGCGGTTGGTGATCCCGCACGGCGGCGGCGCGGTGCCCTACCACTGGGGGCGGTTCCGCGGCCTGGCGATGGCGCTCGGCAGGCCGGACCCCGAGACCCTGCTGGACAACGTCTTCTTCGACACCTGCGTGTACCACCAGCCGGGCGTCGACCTGCTGACCCGGGTGGTCCCCAGCCGGTCGCTCCTGTTCGCGAGCGAGATGATCGGCGCGGTCCGCGACGTCGACCCGCGCACCGGCCACCACTTCGACGACACGAAGCGGTACGTGGACGCCACGCCGCACCTCTCCGACGAGGAGCGGGCGGCCGTCTACGCGGGCAACGCCCTGCGCGTCCACCCCCGTCTCGCCGCGCGGCTCGCGGCGCGCCCGGCCGCGTCCGGCCGCTGAACCCACGAGGAGGAACACATGGAGCACACCGAGATCGGCGTCGTGCGCACGTCGGTCACCCGCGCCGCCCCCGAGGCGGTCGCCGCGCTGTCGGCGTTCGGCGTGGCGACCGTCCACGAGGCCATGGGAAGGGTCGGGCTGATGCGTCCTTACCTGCGCCCCGCCTACCCGAAGGCCCGGCTCTGCGGTACGGCGGTGACCGTCCTGCTGCAACCCGGCGACAACTGGATGCTGCACGTCGCCGCCGAGCAGGTCCGCCCCGGCGATGTCGTGGTCGCGGCCTGCACGACCGAGAGCGAGGACGGGTTCTTCGGCGACCTGCTCGCCACGTCCTTCCGCGCCAGGGGATGCCAGGGGCTGGTCATCGACGGCGGCGTGCGCGACGTGGCCGACCTGGAGGAGATGGACTTCCCGGTCTTCGCGCGGGCGATCAACGCCAGGGGCACGGTGAAGGCCACCCTCGGCTCGGTCAACGTGCCGGTGGTCTGCGCCAACGCCCTGGTGCGGCCCGGCGATGTCGTCGTCGCGGACGCGGACGGCGTCGTCGTGGTGCCGCGCGAGCGGGCCGCCGAGGTCGCCGAGGCGTCGGCCGCGCGGGAGGCGGGGGAGGCGGGCAAGCGCGCGAGGTTCCGCGCGGGCGAACTCGGCCTGGACGTCTACGGCATGCGCGGCCCGCTGGGCGCGCTCGGGCTTCGGTACGAGGACTGAGGATGACCCCGACCCCGGCCCCGACCCCGGCCCCGGCCCCGACCCCGGCCCCGGCCCCGACCCCGGCCCCGGCCCCGACCTCGACCTCGGCCCCGGCCCCGGCCCCGGCCCCGGCCCCGGCCTTCGAGAAGACCCCCGGCTGGCTTGACTGGTACGCCGCTCCGAGTCGCCCGGAGCTGCGGCTGCCCGCGGGCGCCGTCGACGCGCACTGCCACGTCTTCGGCCCCGGTACGGAGTTCCCGTTCGCCCCCGAACGCAAGTACACCCCCTGCGACGCCTCCAAGGAGCAGCTGTTCGCGCTGCGCGACCGGCTGGGTTTCGCCCGCACGGTCGTGGTCCAGGCGACCTGCCACGGCGCCGACAACAGCGCCATGGTCGACGCCCTACGGGCGTCGGGCGGCCTGGCCCGCGGGGTCGCGACGGTGCGACCCGGGACCGCGGACGCGCGACTGAGGGAACTGCACGAGGCCGGCGTGCGCGGAGTGCGGTTCAACTTCGTCAAGCGGCTCGTCGACGCCGCGCCGCGGCAGGAGCTGTGGGACGTCGTCGAGCGGATCAGGCCGTACGGCTGGCACGTCGTCGTCTACTTCGAGGCGGCCGACCTCCCCGAGCTGCGCGAGTTCCTCCTCTCGGTCCCGGTGCCGCTGGTCGTCGACCACATGGGCCGCCCCGATGTCACCAAGGACCCGCACGGCCCGGAGTTCGAGGCGTTCCTGGACCTGTTGCGGGCCCGGCCCGACATCTGGTGCAAGGTCACCTGCCCGGAGCGGCTGTCGGTGGACGGCCCACCGGCCCTGCACGGGGAGCGGACGGCGTACCGCGACGTGGTCCCGTTCGCCCGCCGCGTGGTCGAGGAGTTCCCCGACCGGGTGCTGTGGGGCACCGACTGGCCCCACCCGAACCTCACCGACCACATGCCCGACGACGGCCTGCTCGTCGACTTCCTCCCGCACATCGCGCCGACACCGGCCCTGCGGCACAAGCTCCTCGTCGACAACCCGATGCGCCTGTACTGGCCCGATGCCGACTGACCCGCCACCCGATCGGAGCCCCAGCATGTCGCTGGACAAGACCTACCAGCTGGTCCCGGGCACGACCGTCTTCGACGCCGAGCAGTCCGCCAGGGGCTACCACCTCAACCAGTTCTGCATGTCGCTGATGACGGCCGACAACCGCGAGCTGTACCTCGCCGACGAGCGCGCCTACCTGGACGCCTGGCCGCTGCGGGAGGAGCAGAAGCGGGCGCTGCTGGAGCGCGACCTGAACGCCGCGATGCGCGAGGGCGGCAACATCTACTTCCTCGCCAAGTGGGGCGCCACGCTGGGACTGTCGTTCCAGCAGATGGCGGGCTCGATGACCGGCATGACCGAGCAGGAGTACCGCGACATGATGCTGCGCGGCGGCCGCTCGGTCGAGGGCAACCGGATCGACCACGCCGTCCTCGAAGCCGCCCACGCCGACCGCAGGCCGCCCGCCGGGCACGCGACCGTCACCGGCGCGGTCTTCACCTCGCACGTGCCGGCGATCGGTGCGGCGATGGACCACCACAAGACCGACGAGCCCTACTGGCGGCCCGTCTTCGAGGGCTACGAGTACTCCAGGCGGTGGGCGCGCGAGAACCTCCCCGACGTGATCCTCCTGGTCTACAACGACCACGCCTCCGCCTTCGACCAGTCGATGGTTCCGACCTTCGTGCTCGGCACCGGCGCCGCCTGCCCCACCGCCGACGAGGGCTACGGACCCCGCCCGGTCCCCGGGACCGAGGGCGATCCCGACCTGGCCGCGCACATCGCCCACTCACTGATCCGCGACGACTTCGACCTCACCCTGGCCAACGAGATGAGCGTCGACCACGGCCTGACCGTTCCGCTGTCGCTGATGTTCGGCGACGTCGAGCGGTGGCCGTGCAGGGTGATCCCGCTCCACGTCAACGTGGTGCAGTACCCCGTGCCCTCGGGCGCCAGGTGCTTCGAGCTCGGCAGGGCGCTGCGCAGGGCCGTCGAGTCCTACGAGCGGCCGCTGAAGGTCCAGGTCTGGGGCACCGGCGGCATGAGCCACCAGCTCCAGGGGCCGCGCGCGGGTCTGATCAACCGCGCGTGGGACAACGCCTTCCTGGACCGCTTGATCACCGATCCGCAGGGACTGGCCCGGGTCCCACACCTGGAGTACGTCGAGGAGGCCGGCTCCGAGGGCATCGAGCTGGTCATGTGGCTGATCGCCCGGGGAGCGATGAGCGACGTCGACGGCGCGGGCCGCACCGAGGTCAAGCACCGCTTCTACCACGTGCCGGCGTCCAACACCGCCGTCGGCCACCTGATTCTCGAGAACCACCCGGCGGGCGGGACGCCCACCACGAAGGAGTGACGACATGACCGACGAGCAGACCGTGCGGATCGCCCTGGTCGGGGGCGGCGCCTTCGGCGCCAAGCACGCGGCCGCGCTGCGCCGGATCGAGGGAGTGGAGGTGGCCGCCGTGGTCAGCAGCACCCTGGAGAAGGCGCGCAGGTTCGCCGAGGAGCAGGCCGTGGGCCGCGCCGTCGCGACGCTGGAGGAGGTGCTCGCGGCGGACGACATCGACGCGGTGGTCCTCGCGACGCCCACCCACCTGCACGCCGGGCAGACCCTCGCCTGCCTGGAAGCGGGCAAGCACGTCCAGGTCGAGATCCCGCTCGCCGACTCGCTGGGCGACGCGGAGGCCTGCGACGCGGCGCAGCGCCGGACCGGGCTGGTCGCCATGGTGGGCCACACCCGGCGCTTCAACCCCAGCCACCAGTGGGTGCACCGGCGGATCCGCTCCGGCGACTACCGGATCCAGCAGATGGACGTGCAGACCTACTTCCTGCGCCGCGAGAACCTCAACGCCCTGGGCCAGGCGCGTTCCTGGACGGACCACCTGCTGTGGCACCACGCCGCGCACACCGTCGACCTGTTCGCCCACCAGACCGGCTCGCCGATCGTGCAGGCCAACGCGATCCAGGGGCCGGTCCACCCCGAACTGGGCATCGCGATGGACATGTCCGTCCAGCTGCGGGCGGAGAACGGAGCCATCTGCACGCTGTCGCTGTCCTTCAACAACGACGGTCCGCTGGGCACCTTCTTCCGCTACATCGGCGACACCGGCACCTACCTGGCACGGTACGACGACCTGTTCACCGGCCAGGACGTGCCGATCGACGTGAGCGGGGTCGACGTCTCGATGGACGGCATCGAGCTGCAGGACCGCGAGTTCGTCGCCGCGATCCGCGAGGGCCGCGAGCCGAACGCCTCGGTCGCCCAGGTGCTGAACTGCTACCGGACGCTGGCCGTCCTGGAGCAGCAGCTCGCGGCCGCCGCGTCCTGACCGGGGGCCGACGCGAGGCTCCGGGCGCCGCGTGTCGCGACGCCCGGGGCCCTGGGAGGTCCTGACCCGGTCCTCGAGGGGTGCGCCGGGGGCGGGTCAGGTCGGCCCGGCGGGTTTCGCCCCTCCCGCGCCGGTGCTGGTCAGGAGCCGGGCGCAAGGTCGTCCAGGAGGTCGAACTCGACGCGGACGCGGTCGATGTCGGCCCGGAGGAACGCGGCCGCGCGGCGGGCCCGGTCGGCGTCGGCGCCGCTCTCGCGGGCCCACTGCAGGACGCGGGCGGCGGCGAAGGTGTAGGCGATCGCCCGGCCGGCCAGGACCAGGTGCTCCTGGGCGAGTTCGCGGTCGAGGAACCGCAGGTCGAGGCCGTGCGCCGGGACGGCCGGCGCGGTCGGTTCCCAGTCGGCGAGGAAGGCGCTGAGGGAACGGCCGGGCGAACGGTCCAGGCAGTGCTGGGCGAGTTGCTGGCCGAGGAGGTCGTTGGTGCCGTCGAACACGGTGAAGACCCGGGAGTCCAGGAACGCCTGGGCGGCGATGTTGGTCGGCGAGCCGTTGCGGTAGCCCTCGCCGCCCGCGAGTTGCTGGTAGTGGTTGGCGGAGCTCACCATCAGCTCGGTGGCCACGATCTTGACGGCCTGGATGCAGGGGAACGCGGGGGTGAGGTCGGCCGTGAGGTCCAGCCGGGTCCGGACGTAGTGGTCGAGCGCCGCGCAGACGGTGTGGGCGGCGTCGACGGCTTCGAGCCGGTGGCGGACGAACCCGATCGCCGACAGGGGCGAGCGCCCGACGCGACGCGCGTCGGCGTAGGCGCGTGCCTCGCGGGCGAGACGGCGCAGGAAGCCGCACGCCAGCGCGCCGATCAGGGCCCGCCCCGACAGGTAGATGTCCACCATCGAGCTCAGGTCGCCCGCCCCGACGTCGATGCGCCGGTGTGCGGGAACGATCGCGTCGATGTCGTTGACCCCGTAGTCGATCACCTTCAGGCCCAGCGCCTCGTACCGCTGCGAGGTGCGGAACCCGTCGCCGCGCTCGACGACGAACCACCCGTACTCGCGGCCGCCGTCGCGGTCCCGTTTGGCGACGACCACCCACCACGACGCGGTGGCGCTCAGCGCCTGCCAGTGCTTGCGGCCGCGGATGCGGTAGCCGCCCTCGACCTCCTCGAAGGTGGTGGTCAGGCCCGACATGGCGGAGCCGCAGCCGGGTTCGGTGGAGGCGAACCCGGCCGTCGGCGCGACCGGAGCGGCGAACAGGGGCAGCACCTCGCGCTTGGTCTCCTCGCCGGCCCACCGCACGACGGGTCGCAGTGCCAGCCCGGTGACGATCGCCGTGTGGACGGCGACGGCCAGGTTCCGCTCCGCCAGGACCTCGACCACCCGGCACATCTCGACGTGGCTGCCCCGGCCGCCGTACTCGACCGGCAGCACCGGCAGCAGCACGCCCGCCCCCGTCAGCCCGGCCCAGTCCTGCGCGGGCAGTTCCCGCTGCGGGTAGGTGGCCGCGTCGAACCGCACGGCGGCCGCCTCGATCCCGGCGACGAACTCCTCCGTCGGGAGCGAGGCGAGGACCGCGACCGACGTGCGGGCGTCCGCGGCTTCAGTCATGACTCCATCCGTTTCCGGGACGTGCGACCCGGTTGCCCGGAACCGTTCCTGACGGTTCGCGGCGGCCGCCGACCGGGCGGCGCGGGTGTCGGTCCGGTGATCCTACTGACGGGCTCGGCCGGAGAGCCGCAGGGGGCCGGACGGAGTGCTGCCGGCCCCACCCGTCCCCTGCGGCGGTGCGTCGTGCACGGCCCGGCGGATTCGAGTCCGATTGCATGCCGGTAATTCCAGGCGTTCCTGACATGCATTTGAAGTCAGTCATGAGGGCGCCTACCTTCGTTACCGGAGCGCCGCATAGGGCGCGCGGTTCGGTCCGAACCTCCTCATCACCCGCTTTCTGCAAGGGAGTTCACCATGCAAGAAACGCTTCGGAACGCCGTCGCCTCCGCCGGTCCCGCGCCCGCCTCGGTTCCCGGCCCCGCCTCGGTTCCCGGCCCCGTTTCCGTTACCGCCCCCGTTTCCGTTCCCGCCTCCGATGCGGACCTGCTGACCCGTACCGCGCTCGCCGTGCGCGAGGCCGGCGCCGCGCTTCGCGCGCTCTTCGGCGAGGTGGTCCGTTACGAGAGCCGCGAGGAGCTGATGCGCGCGCTGGCCGTCAACGACGACGCGGCGCTGGAGATCCTGCGCCCCGCCCTCACCGGGCTGCGCCCGCAGGCCCGGTGGGTGGAGGACGAGCTCGACGGCGGGGCGCTGCCGCCGGGTGAGTGGTGGGTGGTGGATCCGGCCGAGGGCAACGTCAACCACCTGCACGCCCTGCCCGAGTGGGCGGTGACCGCCACCCTGGTCCGGGAGAACAGCCCGGTCCTGACCGTGGTCCACCTGCCGCTGACCGGCGAGACCTACACCGCGCTCGCCGGCGCGGGCGCCCACCTCGACGGTCGGCCGTTGCGCGTCGCCCCGACCACCGACCTGGGCCTTGGCATCGTGGCCACCAGCCAGGCCCGCCCCGACGAGGACGAGAGCGTCGTGCGGCGCATCGGCTCCTCCGTCACCGCGATGCTCCTCGACGCACTCGTCGTGCGCACCTCGGTGCCCGCGACCCTGCACCTGGCCAACGTCGCCGCCGGCCGCACCGACGTCTTCTGGCAGTTCGCCGGGGCCCGTGCCGACCTGCTCCCCGGCGCCCTGCTCGTCACCGAGGCCGGCGGACACGTCTCCGACACCGACGGCCGCCCCTGGACCCCGCGGAGCGAGAGCTTCCTGGCGACCGCCCCCGGCATCCACGCCCAGGCCGTCACCACCCTCTCGCGCTGAACCTCACCACCGACTGCACGTACGGAAGGACCACATCATGACCACGATCGCAGTTCTCGGGAACGGCCGCGTCGGCGGCAATCTGGCCGCGGCCCTCACCCGGGCCGGCCACCAGGTCACGGTCGCGGACCGCGCACCGGGCGAGGCCGCCGCGGCGGCCCGGACCGCCGAGATCGTCATCAACGCCACCCCCGGCGCCGGCTCGCTGGAGCGGCTCGCCGCCCTGCGCGAGGAACTGCGCGGCAGGATCCTCGTCGACGTCTCCAACGCCACCACCGACGGACCGGACGGACTGCCCGCCGACCTGCTCCACCCCGGCTCCAGCCTCGCCGAACAGCTGCAGGAGGCCCTCCCGGAGACCCACGTCGTCAAGACCCTCAACACCATGCTCTTCCCGGTGATGACCGCACCGGCCACCCTCACCCAGGCGCCGACCGTCTTCCTGTCCGGCGAGGACCCTCAGGCCAAGAAGACCGTCCACGACCTGCTCACCGACCTCGGCTGGCACCCCGAGTGGATCACCGACCTCGGCGGGATCACCACCGCCCGCGCCACCGAGGCCGCGATCCTGTTCGTCCCGCACATCATCCGCTCCACCGGATTCACCCCCTTCGCGATCTCCATCGCCCGCTGACGGTCGGTCCGGAGCCGACCCACCGGCTCCGGACCGGCGCCGACCGGCCGCCAACGCACCGGCCCCGGCGCAGGGGAGGGCACCAGTGCCGGCCTCGCCGGACCGTGAGACGGGCCGGCGATCGCGTACTCCGGAGAGGATCTTCGTGTCGCGGTGAGCGCCCTGCTGCTCGAGCGTGGTCTGTCGTTCTCGACCGAGGCAGCCCGGGAGGACCTGGGCGACCGGTCGGCGGCCGAGGTCAGGAACGCGTTCCGTCCCGGAGATCCGCTCCTTCGGGCGCGAATCCACAGGACTCCGTTACCGACCCGCACGGCGGAACGGCCGGGCGGGCTCGCCTCTTGGTGGCCCGACCCGAGGCCACGGCGGTGCCCGTCGCGCTCTCGGGGCGGGCCGAAGGGGTGAGCTGGTTCAGCGGATGGTGGCGTCGCCGGCGAAGTAGCCGGGCGCGAGCCGGTCGGAGTTGGCGAAGAGCAGCACGCACTGCTCGTTGAGGAAGCCGCTGATCTGCGCGGACTCGCGGGCCATCCTCTCGGCGTCGCGCTTCGCCTTCTGGGGCTGTTCCGGTAGGCGAAGCCGCTGAACGTCCGTGTCTCCTGGGTGCCGGCAACGGCGCGGGCACCGCTCGTCGTGGCGGTCGTGGCGGTCGTGGCGTGAGCGGCGGTCGGCGCGATCACGGCCAGACCCGCGAGGACGAGGGCGGCGCCGCCCCGGACGAGCATCGACGTCATGACGTTCTCCGGCGTGCCCGCCACCCGGCGGGTCTCTTTCCCGCCGGGTGGCGAGTGGGTTCCCCCACCCGGACCCGGTTCCGGTCGCTTCCGGCGATCTACGGTAGGTGGTCCAGGCGCGGCATCGGGGGGATTCCCGGTGTCGTAGCCGCACCGCTCCCACACCACTACGGCGGCCCCACGTGTGCCGGCAGCGGCCGACGGGGGCCGCCCGCCGATGAACGGACCACCGACCTGATGAGCCGGGCTTCGTGACCCACCACCGGCCTGTGCGAACAGTCCCCGCCCCGGAACCGTCCGTCCTGTGCGACTCTTCTTCCTCGCCGAACGGGGACATCCCCCTCCCGCCCCGGGCGGCCAGGGTGGCCGACCTCTCCCTCGGGGTGGAGCCGGCGGCATGGGCGGCACCGGACGCACCGTCAAGCAGCTTCTGCAGAGCCTCCCGCGGGGCTCGGGTGAGCGCGCGCCCGGACGTCGCCCTGGTCGCTGTTCTGGAGCGCGACGGGACGCGGCCGGGCGGGTGGCCATCCGTACACCGGCACCGACGTCCACCTGTTCCTCCGCCGGTTCGTGGACGAAGCTGGTGCTCGGCCCGGACGCAGCCCCTCGGGGACCGGGGGGCCGGGAAGGCCCTGGGCATCCCCGCGTCGCGCCCCTGGGGCGTCGACGGGACGTTCCCGGTGCGTCCGCGCAGCTCCCGATTCATTTCGGAGAGCATGTCCGAAATATCGTTCCGTATATCGGTCCGTTAATTTTTCATCGAATGTGATAGAAACGCCTCTGCCGATTCGCATGGTCGGCAGAAAAGGGGTCGGCCGAGATCCGCGAATGGCCGCGAATCCGGTGTGCCCCGGGGATTTTCCAGAAGGAGAATGATGAACAACATTGCTGCGCCGCGCTTCGTTCGCGCGGCCGCGCTTCCGGCCGCCGTGTTCGGCGCGCTGATGATGGCCGCCGTCTCGGTGCCGAACTTCATGAAGAGCGCGTTCGGCATGAGCTCCGACAGCGCCAGCGCTGCTTGGAACGCCATCAACACCGGAATGGACGTCGCGTCCGCCGTCGGCCTGGCGAGCGGTGGTCTCGCGGTCGGTGCGATCGCGATCTGGGGTCTGAAGCGTGCGCTGAAGTCCGGCGGCAAGTCGGCCGCGATCAAGTAATTCACGGTTCGGCGCGGTCGGGGTGTCCGTTGGAGTCGGGCACCCCGACCGCTGCCGGATTCATTCTCGGATACAGGGAGGCTCGGATCCGGGTGAAAACGATGGGAAGCGGCGTTGCGGCGGCCGTGGGAGGCCTGGTTCACCGGCAGCGCTGGGCGCTCTCGACCGGTGTGCTCGCCTGGTGCGCGGCCTTCGCGGTCGGCTGGCGGTGGTGCGACCCACACCCCTACGGCCTGATCCCGGTCCGGCCGGATCCGGGCCTGGCGTTGTTCTCCGAGATCCTCACACGCAACGTCGGTGTGGCATCGGCTCTCTGGTTGTCAGGGCTGCTGACCGCCGGGGTCGCGGTGCTACCGGCGACGCTGGCGGTCGGTGCGCTGGCGGGCGTGACCTGGGGGCAGGCTCTGCCCGTCCTCGGGCTCGAGGCGGTGGTTCGCCACGTACTGCCCCACCTGGGGGTCGAGTTTCTCGCCGTCGGCTGCGCCGTCGGCGCAGGGCTGGTCCCGTTCAGGCCGCTGTGGCGCAGTGTCACCGGCGCAGGACAGGCCGACTGGCGTGCGGAGCTGGCCGATTCGGGGCGGCTGTGGGGTGTGGTGCTGGTGTTGCTTGCGGTAGCGGCGGGAGTGGAGACATGGATAAGTACCTGAGTGCTGCCGGGCGAGGGCCGAAGGCGTGGCTGCTGTCGCGTCGCGGCCACGTGTGGACGGTCGTCGTCCTGCTTGCGCTGGTGACGGTGATGTGTGTGCCGGTCTGGGGTCCCCTTCGGGCACAGGTCGCGGAGCGGCTCCCGGACACCTCGGCAGAGGCCGTCACCCTCGGCGCCGCCGTCGGCTGGACCGCTCTGACGATCGGGAACCTGGCCACGGTGGGGGTGCTGATGGCCCTGATAAGCGTAGTGGGGGCGGGGCTGGTGCGGTGGGTCGGGGGATCCGGCGACTTCGCGCGGGCCCGCCGGGGTTTCGCGCTGGGCTGGGTCGCCTTCGTGGTGCTGCGGGCAGGCGGCTGGCTTCTGCTCCCCGGACCGGCCGACGGCGAGGCGGCCGCCGCGGTGCCTTCGGTGGTCCGCGCGGACGCCGGCGTGCTGCTGATGCTCCCGCTGGCGGTGTGTGTCGCCTGGGGCCTTTGCGAGCTCTCGCTGCGGAGGGCGCTGCTCGCGGGAGGAGCCCTCGGAGGACTCTTCGCCACGTCCTGTCTCGGCCTGAGCGGCCTGTAGATCCCCGATCCCATGGAGAATCCGTGATCACACGATTCCTGCTGACGATGGCCGGCGACCGGCGGGTCCTGGATCTCTCGATCCGCTGTTGGGTGGCGGTCGTGGACGGCCTGTCCAGGCCCTGGCTGCGGGCGGTGGCGAGCGCCTGCTCGGTGCTGGCCGGAGTGCTCGCGATCGTGCGCTTCGGATGGTTCCGGGCCACGGCCGACGAGACCCTGCGGGCGCTGTCCGCGCCCGGCGCGGTGAACGCCGACCCCCAGCAGGTGATGCGCATGGCCGAACTGATGAACGTGCTCTGGCTCGCCTCGGGAGCGGTCCTGCTGGTGTTCGGCCTCATGGTGGCCGTCGCCGGTTCCGGCAGTGTGACGCTCGTCGTCGGCGGCGTCCTGTGGTGGACGCCCCTGGCGATGATCGGGCAGCGCATGCCGGCGGCCGACGGCCTGCACACCGTCGGTGCGGTGTTCATCGCGCTGTCCGTCGTGTCCACCCTGCTGACACCCGCCCACAACGCCGCCCGCGGCAGGCGGCGGCAGCGACCGAGCGGACCGGGGGCGGGCGATGAGCAGACCGACTGACCAGCATTCGCACCGTACCGGCACGCGAAGCGGTGGCCGATCGGCGGCGTGCACGACCCTGGGCCAACGCCCCTCGCCGGCCGGACTGCTCGTGGAGCTTCGGGCGGTCTCGGCGCTGGCGACGGCGGACCTGCGACGCCTGCTCGCCACGCAGCCAGGGCCACTGGCCGTGATTCTCCGGCGGCGCCGGGCCCTGGCGGGGACATTGGCAGTCACCGTCGCGGTCGCGGCCGTGGGCGTGTGCGTCCTGCTGGGCCGGGTGCTGGGCACGATCGCCCCCGTGACCACCGCCCGCCCGGCCGACATCGCACTCTGGTCCTGGATGCCCGTGACGGTCTACCTGGTGCTGCAGTGCCTGCACGTGGACCCCGCCACCGCCCGAGCCCTGGTCTCGCCCCGGGACCGCGAGGTCCTGCGTACCCTGCCGGTCGGCCTCGGCCGCCTGGTCGCGGCCCGTCTGGTGCTGCCCGGTCTGGCCGTCGCCACCGCCGTGGTGGTACTCGGCGCCGCGATCGCCCTGCCCTGGCTCAGCGCGTCGGACACCGGCTCACAACTGGCCGCCACGGCCCTGCTGCACCTGACCGGTGTCGCCTGCACCGGGGCCCTCGCCCGCATGGTACTGATCACCTGGCTGATGCGACCGCTCGTACGAGTGGCCCACCTGCCGCGCTGCGCCCTGGCGGTGGGGTGCGGTGCTGTGCTGGGGGTGTGGGCCGGACCGTTCCTGCGCGCCCTCGGAGGAGATCCCGCCACTGCGGGCGACTCCGCGATCCACCGCGTCACGGACGTCGTGAGGACGATCCGCCCCTCCCTGTGGGCGGAAATGTTCGAACCCGCCGCCGCTCGCTGGGCGGCCCTCGCCTATGTGCTCGTGACCGTGGCGGCCGCGGTCGAACTCGCCCGCCGCACCCGTGCGGTGGAGCGGGCGACAACGGTACGCCCCGGCGCCCCGGCCCACCGCGGTCGTGGCGGCCGCGCCGCGGTCGTGCCTACCCCCTCCGGCGCCCAGGTCCTTGCCCTGCGCCTGGCCTGGCTCAGGCTCAACCGGGCGGACCCCGCCGTGGTCGGCGGCGCCGCGCGGCTCCATCGTCTGAGCCTGCTGATCGGAACCGCGTGCGTCGCAGCCGTGATCCGGCTCGGAGAGGCACCCTGGCAGTTGCCCGTCCCCGCACTGCTCGGCCTGATGGTCACCCTGGCGTTCGTCGCGAGTGCCGAGGTCGTCCAGATCTGCGGCATCGAATCAGAGCCACGGACCTGGCAGGCGCTGGGCCAGACCGCCGTGCCCTCCGGCGCCTGGCCCGCGGCCAGGGCCGGCGCCGCGGCCCTGGGCATCCTGATCCTCACGGCTCCCTGCTACCTGGGCATCGCCCTGCTCTGCGGCACCCGGGGCAGTTCGTGGGTGCCGGTCCTGCTCGCCCTTCCGCTCACCGCTGTGTGCGCCGGCTGTGCCCTGGTCCTCACCTGGTACGCCGTACCCGGGGCCGAACGCTTCGACAACGGGCGCGTACAGCGTCCCACCTCCACCGAGACCGTCGAGGCCGTCCTGACCCTCCTGCTCCTGGCACCGGCAACCCTGGGCTGTCTGGCCTCCTACCGGATGCTCGGTGGCACCGCTGCGGCCCTTGCCACGGCCCTTGCCCAGTGCGTTCTGCTGATCGCCCTCATCGCGGCGCTCGCCCGGATCCGCTCCACCGAACTCACTTTCACCAGCCCCACGAACGACCCGAGGAAGCCATCGTGATCGCCATCGAGTCACTGACCGTCCGCGGAGGTGACCGTGACCTCCTGGGACGGCTCACGCTGCGGATCAACAGCGGCGAAGCCGTCCGGATCGCCGGCCGCAACGGATCGGGGAAGAGCACCCTGCTGAGCGTGCTGGCCGGGCTGCGCCGACCGGACGAGGGGGAGGTCCTGGTGGACGGACACGCCGCCGGAAGGCCCGGCGCGCGCCGGATCACGGGTTTTCTTCAGGAACCCCACCCGCTCTACGACTACCTGACGGTCGCCGAGCACCTGTCCATGGCCGCCGGCCTGTGGGGGCGTTCGGCCGCCGACCTGGCTGCCCGGGCAGGACGACTGGGTGTCGCGGACCAGGCGGACGAGCTGGTACGTGACCTGTCACTCGGGCAGCGCAAGAAACTCGCCCTGGTGGTCGCCACCGCCCACGACCCCGTCCTCGTCCTGCTGGACGAACCGTTCAACGGGCTCGACGACCAGGCTGTTGGCGAGGTGCGGACCATGATCGGACGGTGGCGCGGGCAAGGGCGCGCCGTCGTCCTCACCTCCCACCTCCTCGACCCGCTCGCGGACGTCGTCGACCGCACCGTCGACCTCGACCGTCTGCCCCAGGCGGTGCCCGGTGATTGACGCCGTCGACCTGGTCAAGCACTACGACCGCCGCCGCGTTCTCGACAACCTCTCCTTCCAGGTCCTGCCTGGCCGGGTAACCGGTCTGCTCGGGCCCAACGGAGCGGGTAAGTCCACCGCGATGCGGATCCTGCTCGGCCTGAGCACCGCCGATTCCGGCACCGCCACCGTCAACGGCCGGCCCTACGAGGCCCGGACCCGACCGCTCACCGAGGTGGGCGCACTGGTCGACGGCGCCGGCGCAGACCCCCGGCGTTCCGCTCGCGCGCACCTCGGATGGCTGGCCCGGGCCAACGGCCTGCCGCGGCGGCGGGCCGACGAGGTGCTCGAACTCGTCGGACTGGCCACCGTGGCAGGGCACCGCGTCGGCGGCTACTCGCTCGGCATGCGCCAGCGCCTGGGCCTGGCAGCCGCCCTCCTCGGCGACCCCGGGGTACTCGTCCTCGACGAGCCCGTCAACGGCCTCGATGTCGAAGGGACCCGCTGGCTGCGCGACCTCCTCCGCCGACTCGCCCACGAGGGACGGACAGTCCTGCTCTCGAGCCACCACATCGCCGAACTGGCCGTGACCGCGGATCACGTCCTGGTGATCGGCCGGGGCCGCCTGCTCGCGGACCGGCCCATCGACGAGCTCGCGAACCGCACCCGGCTCGAGGTACGCATGCGCTGCCCCCGGATCGACGAGTTCGCCCGGATCCTCGCGAACGTCGGCGGCGCGGTCTCGGGGATCTCCGCCGACACCTTGGTGTCCGGCCTGTCCGCCGAGCGGATCGGCGACCTGGCAGCCGCCCACGGCATCGCCGTCCACGAGCTGACCCCGACGCGCACGACCCTGGAAGAGGCGTACCTGAGCCTCACCGGACAAGCCGTCGAGTATGCGGCGCGGAACCCGGACCGTACGACGGTGGAGGGTTCCCGTGCGTGACGCCGTAGCCGGTGAGTGGTTCAAACTCCGCACCCTCGCCTCGACCTACTGGTTGACAGCGGCAGCCGTCCTGACGACCACCCTCACCGGTGTTCTGCTCTGCCGGCTGCTCAGCCCCGACTACCGAGCTCTGGACACCGAGCACCAGCGGGCCTTCGACCCCGTGGGAATGTCCTTCACCGGAGTGCAGTTCGGCCAGCTCTGCATGGTCGTCCTGGCGGTCCGCGCCGTCGGCTCGGAGTTCTCCACCGGCCTGATCCGGCTGTCACTCACAGCCGTTCCGGACCGCTCGACCTTCCTGAGCGCCAAGCTCGCGGTCCTCTCCCTGCTCGGCATGGGCTGCGGCCTGCTCTCCGGTATCCTCTCCGTGGGCCTTGGGACCGCGGCCCTGACAGGCGGTGACTCCCTGTTGTTCACCGTCGACGGTGTGCGCGCCGCTCTTGGGAACGCCCTCTATTTCTCGTCGCTGGCGGCCTTGTCCGCCGCGGTGGCCTTCCTCGTACGGCGCACTCTGACCGCGCTCGGCATCCTCCTGCCCCTCTTCTTCGTTCTCTCCGGACTGTTCGGCACGGCAGACCGGCTACGTCCGTACAGTCGGCTGCTTCCGGACCGGGCAGGCCTGCGCCTGATGCAGATCCACCAGGAGTCCGGTGATCTCGCTCCTGCCGCAGGTGGTCTCGTCCTGTTGCTGTGGACCGCGGCCGCGATCGCCGCCGGATGGTGGGCCCTGCGGGCGCAGGAGGTCTGACCGGTTGGCTGCCGCCCCGTACCGCGTGTGCCCTTGGCTCCCGTTCGGGGCAGGTCCCCCGCTTCGTCGTCCGGCGCGACCGGGCCGGACGGAGCGGTGCCCGGGCCGAGCAGGTTGGTGCTGGAGGCCGCCCAGGTCGGGTGGGTGTCCGCCTTGTTCGGGAAGAGCCGGCCGCGCGGCACCACCGGCGAATCTAGGCGACGTTGGGGTTGACCGGCTGTTCCGAGCCCGCTGCCACCCGGCGGCCCTTGCCGCGCTTGACGAGGACCACGGTCTTCATGGTGACTTCCGGGTAGTGCGGGGTGTAGTACGCGCCCGTCCAGTAGTCGTGGAAGGAGGCCACCGTACCGATCGTGTAAGTCATCGGGTTCGCGGCCGTCTGGCCGCTTCCGGCGAAGGCCTCCATCGTCACCGTGTCCTGGCCGTCCATCCCCACCACCGCTGCGGCGTGGTACTGCGACATGATCTCCTCGCCGGGGTTCATGGCGAGCATCAGGTAGGACTGTCCCACCACCGGGCTGGCGTTGCGGTCCGTCGCCCCCTGGAAGTCGCCTGCGCGGTCGCGGTTCTGCTCGTCCGACATGCCGAAGGCCTTGAGCCCCGCGCTGGTACGGACGTTGCTGTTCGCGCCGTCGGCCAGCTCTCCGACGGCGTTGTGCATGATCTCCTCCGCCGTGTGGAGGCAGTCGTCCAGGATGTTGCGCGCCAGCTCGTGCTCCTGGTACAGCTCCGTGCCGCCGAAGAGGGCCTGCTGCGCCGTGCTCGTCGGGCGCAGGGCCGGGGAGTAGGACCCCGCGGGCGCGCTGACGCGGATCCAGATCGACGTGGCGTCTGCGTTCGGGACGGCGAAGACGCCGTTCGCCGAGACCGTCATCTGCTGCTGGCCCGGGCCGGCCTGTGCGGCCCAGCGCTGGACCGCCTCCTGGGCGGCCCCCCGGCCGGCCCGGCCCGCCTCGTGCGCGTGCTGCTCGGTCCTCGGCGCCGCCCCGCTCATGGCGCGGCGAGCGTTGCTCTCCGCCTCCCGCTCGAAGCGGTCGGAGGGGTCGGAGACCCGCAGGCCCGCTCCGTTGTCCGTACCCGCGACGGGGCCCCGGCGCTGCTGGATCACGTGGGTGAGTTCGTGGGCGAGCGTGTGCTTGTCGGCGCCGCCGTCCCCGATCACCACGTGGTTCCCACTGGTGTACGCCCGGGCGCCCACCTCGGCCGCCGACGCCTTCGCCGCGCTGCCGTCGTGGATGCGGACGTCGGAGAAGTCGGCGCCCAGCCGCCTCTCCATGTCCGCGCGCGTACCGCCGTCCAGCGGCCGGCCGCCGGCCCGCAGCACGTCGTGGACGGCCGAGCGCTGGACCGGCGCCTCTTCCGCCTCGTGGCCGCACCCCGCACCGTGGCGGTGCTGCTGCTTCAGGCGCTGGACGACCACCGAGTTCCCCACCGTCGCCTGCAGCCCGAGGAGCCCGGAGGCCTGTGCGGGTGGTGCGCCGGCCGGCCTGCGGACCGTCGTCCGGGCGTCCTCGGTGGCGTTCGGCCCGGCCTTCGCGTGGTTGTGCACTGGCGCTTCCTCCGTCGGCGGATCGGGGCCGTAGGTGATGTCCATGCCCCGCGTACGTCTCGCGCAGGCCCTTGTCATGGATACGCCGGGCGGGCCCGCGGGCGCCAGGTACCCGAGGGCAGAGCCGGCGGGCGGTGAGGGCAGTCCCGGTTCCCCCGGAGAACGGGCTTGTGCCGTGCGCGAGTCGACCGCCGTCCACGATCTCCCACCGGGGGAGGACGTCCGGCGTCATCCATGTCGGTGACCCGGCCCGGTACCTCGCCGGCTCCGTGTCTGCGTCCTGTCAGTAGCTTGCCGATCGGCCTGCGGGTGCGGCCCGCGGTGGCGGAGACTGGGACCGCACCGGGCCCCGGCCAGGGCCGACCGGTGTCGCCGTACGTCGCGTCAACAGCTCCCGCACCGTGCGCAGTTCACGAGGGCCGGCCTCGGCCGACCCGTCCGGTCACCGTCCAGCCGATCCGCACAGTCGACGAGACAGGAAGCGAACGTCATGAGCACACCCGCAGCCACCCGAACGATCCTCCGCACCACCGGCGCGTTACGGGCCGCCGTCGCGGTGGCCACCGCCGCGGCCGCCGTCGCTCTCGCGGCGCCGGCCGTACCCAGCGCGGCCGCAGCCGGCCGCGGCACGGCACCTTCCGTGGCCGTCGTGCTGCCCACCCCGCCCGGCACGCCCTTCGGCGACCCCACCGGGGTCAACGGGCTCGGCGTCGTCATCGGGAGCGTGTCCTCCGGCAGCCCCGGTGACGGCCCCCGCGCGGTGCGTTGGGACGACGACCACACCGTCGCCGTCCTCGACCCGCTCCCCGGCGACCAGTACAGCAGGACCGTCGCGCTCAACGACGCGGGCACCGTGGTCGGGTTCTCCTGGCAGTCCGGCCTGCCGGGCGGCGGACACGCCGTTCGCTGGGCCCCCGGAGCCGCCACCGCCGCCGCCCTGGCGGCGCTGCCCGGCGACGTATACAGCCGGCCCACCGCCGTCAACAGCGGGGGAACCGCCGTCGGTTACTCCTGGAACGACGCGGGACAGGAGCACGCCGTGGCGTGGCGCCCGGACGGCACGGTGGTCGCGCTCGCCGCGCTCGCCGGAGACGTTCGCACCGTCGCCACCGCGATCAACAGCTCCGGCACGGTGGTCGGTTACTCCGCGGGGGCCGGTTCCCTCGACCCCCGGCACGCGGTGGTCTGGAGCCCCGGCGGGGCCGTCACCGCCCTCGGTGCACCACCGGCCTACCGCTACACGTCCGCCACCGGCATCAACGACGCGGGAACCGTGATCGGTGGCGGGACGGCGGATCCCGACTCCGGTGCCGGGCACGGCCTGGTCTGGGCCGCCGACCACAGCCGCCGGGATCTGGGCGCGGGCACCACTGCCACGGTGCTCAACGCCTCGGGCCACATCGCGGGCACCGTGCCGCCCGCCGACCCGGACACCGCCCGGCAGGACGCGGCCCTCTGGCGCCCCGGTGGTGCGCGCAGGACGCTCGGGGCGCCCGCCGGTGTATCGGGCACTGTGCCCAGCGGCATCAACGCCTCCGCCGTCGTCGTCGGATACACCTGGAGCGGTATTCCCGCCCGCGAGTACCGGCAGGCGATGCGCTGGAGCCCCGACGGGACGGCCACCGTGCTGCCGGTCGGCGCGGGCGAGCCGTACGCGGCCGCCCTGTTCGTCAACGACGCCGGTCTCGTCGCCGGGGTCCGACTGATTCACGGAAGCAACATGTACGCCTCCCACCTGCCGGTGGTCTGGCGACCGTAGTCCCTCGCGGTTCCGCCCCTGCGACCGGTTCCCGCGTCGCAGGGGCGACGACGGCTGCCCCTGCCGGGTCCGCCGGCGCACCGCCGACGGCCCGCCCGCCACGCGCGGGGCGGGCTGTGGCGGTGGGCGCACCGCCGGGACCGCCGACCCGACCGCCACCTGTGAACCCAAGCCCGATGGCGCGTCGGGCGGTTCATTGCCCGTCGTCGAGGCCCTCGACGTCGACGGGCCGCCTTCCGTCGAACGTCACGAGGATTCCGTAGGGGTCCGCCAGCCGGAGCCTGCTCTCCGTGAAACGGATCGCCCAGGTCCGGTCGGCCCACACGGTTGCTTCAGGACCTGCCAGTGGCAACTCCGGACGGTCGAGCCAGCTCAGTTCCTCGGTGGTGAGTCCGAAGCGCGCTTCCCGGAGTCGGGTGCGGCAGTACTCCGAAGCGCGGTCGACGAAGACATCGAACTGGGTCACGATGTCGTGGGCGAAACGGAGGGTGGCCTCGTCCGGCGGGGCGGCCGGCTCGATCACCAGACTCGTCCCGATCTCGGCCGCGCCCATCGGCCCCGGGAAGAAACCGCTCCAGCAGGCCAGTGACGGAGGGCTCTCCGTCCTGCTCAGTACAACCCCGGCGATGCTTACGGTCGAGGGCAGTTGCGGGTCGACGCCAGGCTCTTCAGCGCCCGCGTCTCCCGTGGGTGCGCCGTTGTCGGTCATCGGCCCGTTGTCGGTCATCGCCTCAGCATAGGTCCGCCGGAACGGACGGCCGACCCGGCCCACGGGGTGCGTGCGGCTCTCCCGCTCCGCCGTGACCCTCCGCTCCGCCGCGACCCACCCGGTCCGCCGCGACCTGTCCGGTCTGCCGCGACCCGTCCGCTCGCCGTACCCGCGCCGTGTCGCGGCCTGCGCTATCGGGACGCTATGCGCCTTGGGCAAGATCGACGTCGCGGTCCGGTGGCGGTACACGCCGGGCACGACGATGGCGTCCCGGTCGGCGCGCGACCCGTGGGAGCGGGCACCCCGCCGCGGTCCGGCGACCGATGATCCTGATCGCGGTGAAGGAGTCCGAAGTCACGATGACGCACCCCGACGGCACGGAAGCACCGCTGCTCTGGACACTGGCCGGCAGCGGCAAGGAGTCGCTGGCAGCCGGCGCGCGCGGCCTGCACGCGTACCTGGCCGATCGTGACGACTGGAGCCCGCAGGACATCGCGCTCACCCTCGCGCGCACCGCTTCCCGGGGGAGCCGACGGGCGGCGGTGGTGGCGGACGGTCGGGACGGATTCCTGCGGCGGCTGGACGCGCTCGCCGACGGCAGGAGCATGCCCGGCCTGCTGGAGGGCGCCGCGGGGCCGGGCGGGCGGATCGCCTTCGTGTTCCCCGGGCAGGGCGCGCAGTGGCCCCGGATGGCGGTGGACCTGTTGGACACCTCCACGGTGTTCCGCGACCGGATGGACGCGTGCGCGCAGGCCCTGGAACCGTTCGTCGACTGGTCGCCGATCGACGTGCTCCGCGACCCGGACGCGGCGGGCGCACCCGCCGCGGACCGGGCCGACGTGGTGCAGCCCCTGCTGTTCGCCGTGACGGTGTCGCTCGCCGCGCTGTGGCGCTCCCACGGTGTGGAACCGGCCGCCGTGCTCGGGCACAGCGTCGGCGAGGTCACCGCCGCCGCGGTCTGCGGCGCGCTGTCCCTGGACGACTGCGCGCGGGTGGTGGCGCTGTGGAGCCAGGCCCAGGCGACCCTGGCCGGGAAGGGGGACATGGTCTCCGTCATGGCCCCGGCCGACGAGGTCGAGCCGCGCTTGCGCCGCTGGGACGGCCGCCTCGTCGTCGCCGCGCACAACGGCCCGCGGTCCGTGATCGTCTCCGGCGACCGCGACGCCGCGGCCGAACTCCTCGCCGACCTGGCCTCGGACGCGGTGCACGCACGGCGGATCGCGGTGGGCCTGGCCGCCCATTCCCCCCACATCGACGCGATCGTCCCCCGGATGCGCGCCGACCTCGCACCGGTCCGGCCCCGCACACCGGATCTGCCCTACTACTCCGGACTGACCGGGGGGCGACTGGACGTCCCGGTCCTGGACGCCGACTACTGGTGCCGCAACCTGCGCAGCACGGTCAGGTTCCATCAGGCGGCCGAGGCCCTGCTGCGGGACGGGCACGGGGTCCTGCTGGAGGTCAGCCCGCACACCGTGCTGACCTCCGCCCTCGCGGACTGCGCGGAGGAACACGGCGCGCAGGCCGCCGTCCTCGGGACGCTGCGCCGCGATCAGGACGGTCCGGGCCGGTTCCTGACCTCGCTCGGTGAGCTGTACGTGCACGGGGTCACCCCGGAACGGGACGCGCTGTTCTCCGGGGATCACGCCCGGGTGCGGGAACTGCCGACGGCCGCCCTGGCAGCGCTCACGGAGCCCGCCCCGCAGGACGCGAACGGGCCGGGCGGCGCGGGCGCCGCGGGCGGTGACCGGGACGCCGGCGCCGCGTTCCGCGCGGAGCTGGCCGGACTGGACGTACCGGAGCGGCGTGCCGCGCTGGTACGGCTGGTGGGCGAGGAGATCGCCGCGCTGACCGGCCGGTCCGACCCGGTCCCCGCCGAACTCGCCTTCCTCGACCTGGGATTCGACTCCGTCACCGCCGTGGAGCTGCGCAACCGGTTGGGTGCGGCGACGGCGCTGCGCATCCCGGCGACGATCGCCTTCGACTGCCCGACCCCGATGGCCCTGGCCGAGTACCTCTGCGCCGCGATCGGCGGCGACCGGGCCGACAGGACGACGGCCGCGGACGTGCCGGTGCGGCGGTCCGAGGACGACGACCCCGTGGTGATCGTCGGTATGGGCTGCCGCTACCCCGGCGGGGTCACCAGCCCCGACGAGCTCTGGGAGCTGGTCTCGGCAGGTGCCGACGCCGTCTCCGCGCTGCCGGACGACCGCGGTTGGGACACCGCCGGTCGCTACGACCCCGCACCGGGAACTCCCGGCCGGTACTACCAGCGCGAGGCGGGTTCGCTGGCCGGCGCGGCGGACTTCGACGCGGAGTTCTTCGGCATCTCGCCGCGCGAGGCGCTGGCCATGGACCCGCAGCAGCGGCTGCTGCTGGAGACGACCTGGGAAGTACTGGAGCGCGCCGGGATCGACCCGGCCACTCTGCGGCGGACCCCGACGGGCGTCTATGTCGGGGCGATGACCATGGACTACGGGCCCACTCTCGAACAGGGCGCCGACGAGGGCGGCCACCTGCTGACCGGCAACACCGGAAGCGTCACGTCGGGCCGACTGGCCTACACCCTCGGCCTGGAGGGAGCGGCGGTCACCGTCGACACGGCGTGCTCGTCCTCGCTGGTGGCCCTGCACCTCGCGGTCCGGGCGGTGCGGTCGGGCGAGTGCTCGCTGGCGCTGGCGGGCGGCGCGACCGTGATGTCCACGGTCGGCATGTTCGTGGAGTTCAGCCGGCAGGGCGGTCTGGCCCCGGACGGCCGCTGCAAGTCCTTCGCGGCGGCCGCCGACGGTTTCGGCCTGGCCGAGGGCGTGGGGATGCTGCTGGTGGAGCGGTTGTCGGACGCGCGGCGCAACGGGCATCCGGTGCTGGCCGTCGTCCGGGGCTCGGCCGTGAACCAGGACGGTGCGAGCAACGGTCTGACGGCGCCGAGCGGTCCGTCGCAACAGCGGGTGATCCGGGCGGCGCTGGCGGACGCGGGACTGTCGGCGTCCGAGGTGGACGTGGTGGAGGCGCACGGTACGGGGACGCGGTTGGGCGACCCGATCGAGGCGCAGGCGCTGCTGGCGACGTACGGGCAGGACCGGCCCGCGGACCGTCCGGTGTGGATCGGCTCGCTCAAGTCCAACATCGGCCATGCCCAGGCCGCGGCGGGGGTGGGCGGTGTCATCAAGTCGGTGCTGGCGATGCGGCACGGGGTGATGCCGAAGACGCTGCACGTGGACGGCCCCACGCCCGAGGTGGACTGGTCGGCGGGAGCCGTGGAGATCCTCTCCGAGGCCCGTGCCTGGGACGACACGGGCCGTCCGCGTCGGGCGGGGGTGTCCTCCTTCGGTATCAGCGGGACCAACGCTCACGTGATCCTGGAGTCCGCGCCGGCCGAGGCTCCGGCCGGAGCGGTGGAGAATGTCCGGCGTCCTGGGCCGGTGGTGTGGCCGGTGTCGGCGCGCAGTGCGGAGGCCCTGCGGGCGCAGGCCGGGACGCTGGCGGCGCGGGTGGTGACGGAGCCCGGACTCGACACGGCGGACGTGGGTTTCTCGCTGGCGGTGGGGCGTGCGTCCTTCGAGCACCGTGCCGTGCTGGTGGGCGCGGACCGGAGCGAGTTGCTCGACGGCGTGAAGGCGCTCGCGGACGGGCGTTTGACCCCGGGGTCGGTGTCCGGTGGCGGGTTGGTTTCGGGTCGTTCGGTGCTGGTGTTCCCGGGTCAGGGTTCGCAGTGGGTGGGGATGGCCGCGGAGTTGCTGGCCGGGTCTGCGGTGTTCGCGGGGCGGATGGCGGAGTGCGGGCGTGCTCTGGCGCCGTACGTGGATTGGTCGTTGGTGGAGGCGTTGGGTTCGGAGGCGCTGTTGGCGCGGGTGGATGTGGTGCAGCCGGTGCTGTGGGCGGTGATGGTGTCGTTGGCGGAGGTGTGGCGTTCGTTCGGTGTGGTGCCGGACGCGGTGGTGGGCCATTCGCAGGGTGAGATCGCCGCGGCGGTGGTGGCGGGTGGTCTGGGTCTGGAGGACGGGGCGCGGGTGGTGGCGCTGCGTTCCCGCGCGATCAGGGTTCTGGCGGGTCGTGGCGGTATGGCCTCGGTGCCCCTGCCGGCAGACGTGGCACGGGAGCGCATCGCCCCATGGGCGGGCCGGTTGTCGGTGGCGGCGGTCAACGGCCCCTCGTCGACGGTGGTTTCCGGTGACGCGGACGCGGTGACGGAGCTGGTGGAGGAGTTGGTGGGGGAGGGGGTTCGGGCGCGCGTGATCGAGGTCGATTACGCGTCGCACTCCTCGCACGTGGAGGAGATCCGCGAGGAGCTGCTGTCCGATCTGGACGGGATCACGCCGGTGTCGGGTGCGGTGCCGTTCTTCTCGACGGTGACGGGTGGTTGGCTGGACACGAAGGCCCTGGACGCCGGGTACTGGTACCGCAATCTGCGGGAGACCGTCGAGTTCGGGCAGGCCACGGCGGCGTTGTTGGGCGAGGGTTTCCGGTTCTTCGTCGAGTCCAGCCCGCATGCGGTGCTGTCGGTCGCGGTGGGGGAGTCGGTGGAGGCCGCGGGGGTGGACGCGGCGGTGCTGGGGACGTTGCGCCGTGGCGAGGGCGGTCGCGAGCAGGTGCTTCGTGCGGTGGGCCGTGCGTGGGAGCGGGGGTTGGGGGTGGACTGGTCGGGGGCGTTCCCGGGGGCCCGCCGGGTGGACCTGCCGACGTACGCCTTCCAGCGCACCCGCTACTGGCTGACGGCCCCCGCCGCCGTCCCGGCCGCCCCCGCCGAGGACCGCTGGGACGACCTGGAACTCGACGACCCCGCCCGGCTCGCCGAAACCCTCGGGGTCGGCCGGGACGCCCTGGACGAAGTCCTGCCCGCGCTGGCTGCCTGGCGCTCCGTCAGGAGCCGTGAACGGAGGGCGGACTCCTGGCGCTACCACGTCGCCTGGGCGCCCCTGTCGGTCGCGCCGGCGGACGGCCTCCCCGGTCGCTGGCTCGCCCTGCGTCCCGAGGGTGACGACGCGGCAGCCGTCCTGGACACCCTCGCCGAGGCCGGAGCCGACCTCCTCCCGTGCGTCGTCGCCGATCCGGGCGCAACCCGCGAACACCTGGCCGCCCTGCTGACGAAGACCGCCGGGGAGCACCCGATCGCCGGTGTGCTGTCCCTGCTGTCCTGGGAGGAGCGCCCCCATCCCGACCATCCCGACCTGCCCGGCGGTCCGGCGCTGACCCTCGCGCTGGCCCAGGCGCTGGAGGACGCGGGCGTTTCCGCCCGGCTCTGGACGCTGACGCAGGGAACGGCGGTCCTGGGCGGCGCGGAGCGGCCCGGACCCGTCGGTCAGGCCGCGTCCGCCGCCCTGGGCCGGACGCTGGCACTGGAGCACCCGCATCGCCGCGGCGGTCTGGTCGACCTGCCCGAGGTGCTGGACGTACGGGCCGCCCGCCGCCTGTGCGCGGTGCTCGCGGGCGCCGCGGCCGACGAGGAACAGGTGGCGGTGCGCTCCACCGGGGTCCACGGACGCCGCCTCCGGCCCGCGTCGCCCGCGCCGGCGAAAGCCCGTCGGGGTGGCGCGGCCGTGCGGAAGCGACCGCGGTGGCAGGGCACGGTCCTCGTCACCGGTGGCACCGGTGGCGTCGGCTCGCACACGGCGCGCTGGCTCGCGGGCCAGGGTGCGGAGCGGCTGCTGCTGGTCAGCCGACGCGGTGCCGACGCACCCGGCACCGACGCGCTGCGGACGGAACTGACGGCGCTGGGCGCCGAAGTGACCTTTGCCGCCTGCGACGTCGCGGACCCGGCCGCACTGGCGGCGCTGATCGCCGACATCCCGGCGCGGTGCCCGTTGTCCGCCGTCGTCCACGCGGCAGGCGTCCTCGACGACGGTGTGCTCGACGCGCTGGACCCGGCGCGGCTCGCCGGGGTGCTGCGCGCCAAGCTGACCGCCGCCCGGAACCTGCACGAGGCCACCGCCGGTCTCGACCTGTCGGCCTTCGTGGTGTTCTCGTCCGTGATGGGTGTCGTGGGCAACGCCGGGCAGGGCAACTACGCCGCCGCCAACGCGGCCGTCGACGCGCTCGTCGCCGCCCGCCGGGCCGCCGGGCTGCCCGGCACGTCCGTGGCCTGGGGCGCCTGGGCCGGGCCGGGCATGCTGGCGGACGAGGTCGCCGCACGGCTGCGGGACCTCGGCATGCCGGTGATGGAGCCCGGAACGGCCGTCACCGCGATCGGCCGGGCGCTCGCGGAGGACGACGAGCTGGTCGTGGTCGCCGATGTCGACTGGAGGCGCTTCACCACGGGCAGGGGCCGGTGGACCGCCGCCCTCCTGCACGGGATCCCGGACCCGGCGACCGAGAGGCCCGTCCCGGATGCCACCGCAACGTCGGCGGCCCGGGAAGGCGGCGACCCCGCCGACGCCCTGCGGCAGCGGACCGCCGTACTGCCGCGCCACGAGGACCGGGTGCGGGCCCTCACCGAGCTGGTACGCACCCACGCGGCGACGGTCCTGCGCCACCCCGACGTCGACACGGTCCAGCCCGGAAGGGCTTTCTCCGCGCTCGGCTTCGACTCGCTGACGGCGGTGGAGCTGCGCAACCGGCTCGCCGCCGTCACCGGACTGGCCCTGCCCGCCACCGTCCTTTTCGACCATCCCACACCGTCGGCGCTCGCCGACCGGCTGCTCGCGGACCTGGACCTGCCGGACGCCGCGAGCGGCACCGCCGGGCCCGCCGGCTCCGTCGACGCCGGGGCGGGCCGGGCAGCGGCACCCGGCGGCAACGAGCCGATCGCGATCGTCGGCATGGGCTGCCGCTTCCCCGGCGGGGTCGCGGGGCCCGAGGACTTCTGGCACCTGCTCTCGAAGGGCACCGACGCCGTCGGCGACTGGCCGTCCGACCGGGGCTGGGACACCGAGGGGCTGTACGACCCCGACCCCGACCACGCCGGCACCACGTACAGCAGGCAGGGCGGCTTCCTGCACGACGCCGCCGAGTTCGACGCGGAGTTCTTCGGCATCTCGCCGCGCGAGGCCCTGGCCATGGACCCCCAGCAGCGGCTGCTCCTGGAGACCGCCTGGGAGGCGGTCGAGCGCGCCGGGCAGGACCCGACCGCGCTGAAGGACCGACAGGTCGGCGTCTACATCGGTACCAACGGCCAGGACTACTCCGCGCTGCTGCGGGGCGCCGAGGGCGTGTCCGAGGGCCATCTGCTGACCGGGAACACGGCCAGCGTGCTCTCCGGGCGGCTGTCCTACGTGCTCGGCCTCCAGGGACCCTCGCTCACCGTCGACACCGCGTGCTCCTCGTCGCTGGTGGCGCTGCACCTGGCCGTGCAGGCACTGAGGCGCGGCGACTGCGAGCAGGCCCTCGCGGGCGGGGTGACGGTGATGAGCACCCCGCAGCTCTTCGTGGAGTTCAGCCGTCAGCGCGGACTCGCCGCCGACGGCCGCTGCAAGGCGTTCTCGGCGGACGCGGACGGCACGGGCTGGGGCGAGGGCGCCGGAGTGCTGCTGCTGGAGCGCCACAGCGACGCCCTGCGCCACGGTCACCCCGTTCTCGCGCTGATCACCGGCACCGCTGTCAACCAGGACGGCGCCAGCAACGGGCTCACCGCCCCCAACGGCCCGTCCCAGCAGCAGGTCGTCCGCGCCGCGCTGGCCGACGCCGGGCTGCGCGCCGACCAGATCGACGCGATCGAGGCCCACGGCACGGGCACGAAGCTCGGCGACCCCATCGAGGCGCAGGCGCTCCAGGCCGTCCACGGACCGGCGCGCCCGGCGGACCGGCCGCTCTGGCTCGGCTCCGTGAAGTCGAACATCGGGCACACCCAGGCGGCGGCCGGGGTGGCCGGCGTGATGAAGATGGTGCTGGCCGTCCGCCACGGCGAACTTCCGGGGACCCTGCACGCCGGGACGCCGAACCCGCACGTCGACTGGTCCGACGGTGCCGTCCGCCTGCTCACCGCGCACACCCCGTGGCCGGAGACCGGGAACCCGCGCCGGGCGGGCGTGTCGTCGTTCGGCATCAGTGGCACCAACGCGCACGCGATCATCGAGCAGGCGCCGGTCGTCGCGGTCGTGCCCGCCCCGGAGCGCACCGGTACCGCTGCCGTACCCGCCCCGGACACCGCCGAGACGGCCACCGCGCGCCGGGCCGCCCCGCCCGTGCCGCTGCTGCTCTCGGCCGGCACACCGGAGGCCCTGCGGGCACAGGCCGGCCGGCTGGTGAGCCGGCTCGATGCCGACCCGGACGCCGAACTGGCGGACGTCGCCTACTCGCTCGCCACCGGACGGGCCCCGCTCGAACACCGGGCCGCCGTCCTGGGACGGGACCGCGCATCCGTCCGACGCTCGCTCACCGCACTCGCGCGCGGCACGGCGGCGGGCCACCTGCTCACCGGAGGCGCCGCACGCCCCGGCCGGACCGCCTTCCTCTTCCCGGGACAGGGCAGCCAGCGGGCCGGAGCCGGCGCGGAGCTCTACCGCGAGGACCCGGTGTTCGCCGACGCCCTCGACGAGGTACTGACCGGCCTGGACCCGCACCTCGACCGGCCCCTGCGCGAGATTCTGTTCGCCGGGCCCGGAACCCCCGGTGCGGCGCTGCTCGACCGCACCCGGTACACCCAGCCCGCGTTGTTCGCCCTGGAAACGGCGCTGTTCCGGCTCGTGCGCCACTGGGGTGTGCGGCCCGACCTGCTGATGGGGCACTCCGTCGGCGAACTCGCCGCCGCCCACGCGGCGGGCGTGCTGGACCTGCCCGACGCCTGCGCGCTGGTAGCGGCCCGGGGCCGGCTGATGGACGAACTGCCCGAGGGCGGGGCGATGGTGGCGGTGGAGGCCACCGAGGAGGAAGTGCGGCAGGCCCTGCTGGACGACCGTACCGGGCACCCCCTGCCGGAGACGGACACGGACCGCGGCCCGGGCCGGGACGCGGTGGACATCGCCGCCGTCAACGGGCCCGCCTCCGTGGTCCTGTCCGGTGACGCGGACGCGGTGCTGCGCCTGGCCGGGGTGTTCCGCTCCCGCGGCCGGCGCACCCGCCGGCTGAGTGTGAGCCACGCGTTCCACTCCGCCCGGACGGAGGCGATGCTCGACGCGTTCCGGGACGTGGCCGAGTCGCTGACCTACCACGCGCCCGCCGTCGAGATCGTCTCCAACCTGACCGGGCGCACGGCCACGGCCGCGGAACTCCGTTCGCCCGAGCACTGGGTGCGCCACGTCCGGGGCACCGTGCGCTTCCTGGAAGGGGCCCGCCGGCTGCGGGCCGAGGGCGCGACGACGTACCTCGAACTCGGACCGGGCGGCGTGCTGTCCGGCATGCTCCACGCCTGCCTCCCCGACGCCACCCCCACCACCGGCGGCCCCGGGACGGTGCCGCTGCTGCGCGACGGCCGCGGCGAGCCGGACGCGGTCCGCACCGCGCTCGCCTCGCTGCACCTGCGCGGCGTGCCGGTGGACTGGTCGGCGGGCTGGCGCGACACCGACGTGCGGCGGGTCGACCTGCCCACCTACGCCTTCCAGCGCAGGCGCTTCTGGCCGGTGGCCGCGCCGGACCCGGCGCCCGGCGCCGGGCCGTCCCGCCGGGAGACCGAGGTCCCCGCCGGCCCCCGCCGCTACCGCATCGCCTGGGAGCCGCTCACCGCGCCCGCGGAGCCCCGCCTCTCCGGCCGCTGGCTGCTCGTCACCCCGGACGGACCCGGTGCCGAGGACACCGCGCTCGCCTGCGAACAGGCGCTCGCCGGACACGGCGCCGACGTGGCGGTGATCCGGGTCGGGGCTGCCGCCGGACGCGCCGAACTGGCCTCGCTGCTACAGGAGTTCGACTCCCCGGAGGGTGTCCTGTCGCTGCTGGCCCTGGCCCGGGGCCCCCGCCCGGGCCTGCCGATGCTCGACGCCTGCCTGAGCGGGACCCTGCTGCTGCTCCAGGCCCTGGGCGACAGCGGCGTCGACGCACCCCTGTGGTGCGCCACCCGCGGCGCGGTGGCGGCCGACGGCACGGAGGAGGTCCGCCCCGAGCAGGCCCAGGTGTGGGGCCTGGGCCGGGTGGCGGCACTGGAGCACCCGTTGCGCTGGGGCGGCCTGGTCGACCTGCCGGACCTGCTGGACGGGCCCGCGCTGGACGGGCTGTGCGCGGTGCTGGCCGGACGGGACGGCGAGGACCAGGTGGCCGTACGCGCGCCCGGACCGTTGGGCCGTCGGCTCGTCCCCGCGCCGGAGCCCGCGACACCCGCCCCCGTAGCGTGGACGCCGCGCGGCACGGTCCTCGTCACCGGCGGCACCGGAGGCCTCGGCGCCCAGGTGGCGCGCTGGCTCGCGGAGCGCGGTGCGGAACACCTCGTCCTGCTCGGCCGGCGGGGCCCCGACGCCCCCGGGGCCGACGCGCTGGTCGACGCCCTGGCGGCGCTCGGCGCCCGGAGCACCCTGCTGGCCTGCGACGTCGCCGACCGCACCGCCCTGGATCGGGTCCTGGGGCGGCTGCGCGACGAGGGCGACACCGTACGGGCCGTGGTGCACGCCGCCGGACTCACCTCGGACACCGCGCTGATGGACTGCACGCCGGAAGAACTGGCCCGGCGGACGGCGGCCAAGACGCGCGGCGCGGCCCACCTCGACGCCCTGTTCGAAGACCGCCCGCTGGACGCCTTCGTGCTGTTCTCCTCGATCTCGGGCACCTGGGGCAGCGGCGGCCAGGGCGCCTACGCGGCAGCCAACGCCTACCTGGACGGCCTCGCCGCGGCGCGGCGCGGCCGGGGCCTGGCGGCGACCTCGGTGGCCTGGGGCCCCTGGGCCGGCGCGGGCATGGCCGAGGGCGCGGTCGGTGACGGCCTGCGCCGGCACGGGCTGGTGCCGATGGCCCCGGCAGCGGCGCTCTCCGCGCTCGGCCTGGCGCTGACCCTGGACGAGGGCGAACCGGTCGTCGCCGAGCTGGACTGGAGCCGCTTCGCGCCGATCTTCGGCTCGGTCAGGGACAGTGCGCTGCTTCGCGCCCTGTCCGCCGCCCCGGATCCCCGTGCGGCGGACGGCGGCCCCGCGGCGGGGGACGCCTCCGCCGGGACCGGACCCGGTACGGGCGCCGGCCGGTCGTGGCTGCACCGGCTGCACCGGCTGTCCGAGTCCGAGGGCCGCAAACTGCTGACGGAACTGGTGCGGAGCGAAGCGGCCGCCGTGCTGGGCCACGAGTCGGCCGCCGGCCTCACGGCCGAGCGCCCGTTCCGCGAGCTGGGCTTCGACTCGCTCACCGCCGTCGAACTCCGGAACCGGCTGGTCACGGCCACCGCTCTGCCGCTCGCGTTCACCACCGTTTTCGACCACCCGACGGCGGCCGCCCTCGCCGCTCACGTCTTCGCCGGGCTGACCGGCACCGAACCGGCCGCCGACGGCGCGACCGGCGCGACCGGCACGGCCGCGACGGACTTCGCAGCCGCCGACGGCGCGGCCGGGCCCGCGCCGGCCGACGAACCCCTGGCGATCGTCTCGATGGCCTGCCGGTTCCCGGGCGGCGTCCGCTCGCCCGAGGAGCTGTGGCAGCTGGTGGCCGACGGAGTGGACGCGGTCGCCGCGCTGCCCGCCGACCGCGGCTGGCCGCTGGACACCCTCTACGACCCGGACCCCCTGCACCCGGGCACCTTCTACACCACCGGCGGCGGCTTCCTGGACGGCGCGGCCGAGTTCGACGCGGAGTTCTTCGGCATCTCCCCGCGGGAAGCACTGGCCATGGACCCGCAGCAGCGACTGCTCCTGGAGACCAGCTGGGAGGCGCTGGAGCGGGCCGGGATCGACCCCGCGTCGGTCCGCGGCAGCGAGGGCGGCGTCTACGTCGGCGTCGCCGCCCAGGGCTACGGCACCGGCCCGCAGAACCCGTCCGACGAGGTCGAGGGGCACCTCCTCAGCGGCACGGTCACCAGCGTCGCCTCCGGCCGCGTCGCCTACACCCTCGGGCTCGGCGGCCCCGCCGTGACGGTGGAGACGGCCTGCTCGTCCTCGCTGGTGGCACTGCACCTGGCCGGCCAGGCCCTGCGCGCCGGCGACTGCTCGTTCGCCCTGGTCGGCGGCGCCGCGGTGATGGCGAGCCCGGACGCCTTCGTCGAGTTCAGCCGCCAGCAGGGCCTGTCGCCCGACGGCCGCTGCCGCTCCTTCGCCGAAGGGGCGAACGGCACGGGCTGGGGCGAAGGGGTGGGCGTCCTGCTGGTGGAACGCCTCTCCGACGCGCGCCGTCTCGGGCACCCGGTGCTGGCCCTCGTCCGGGGCACCGCGGTCAACCAGGACGGTGCCAGCAACGGCCTCACCGCCCCGAGCGGCCCCGCGCAGCAGCGGGTGATCAGGAGTGCGTTGGCCGCCGCCGGACTGTCCGGCGCCGAGGTCGACCTGGTCGAGGCGCACGGCACCGGCACCGTGCTCGGCGACCCCATCGAGGCGCAGGCCCTGCTGGCCACCTACGGCCAGGACCGGCCCGCCGACCGCCCGCTGTGGCTGGGCTCGCTGAAGTCCAACATCGGGCACACCCAGGCCGCCGCCGGGGTCGCCGGGGTGATCAAGACGGTGCTCGCCCTGCGGAACGGCGTGCTCCCCGGCACCCTGCACGCGCAGGAGGCGTCCAGCCGGGTGGACTGGTCGGCCGGAGCGGTCCGGCTGCTCGCGAACGCCCGCCCCTGGGACGCCCCGGAGGGGGACCGGCCGCGCCGGGCCGGCGTCTCCGCGTTCGGCATGAGCGGCACCAACGCCCACGCCGTTCTGGAGGAGGCACCCGCCGCCGAGGCCGGCCCGCTGCCCGGGGGCACGGACGGCGAACCGTCCGAGGACACCGGGACGGCGGTTCCGTGGCTGCTCTCCGCCATGACCCCCGCGGCCCTGCGCCGCCAGGCCCGCCGGCTGGGCGAGCACCTGCGGGCCGACCCCGCCGCGGGCGCCGCCGCGGCCGCCCGGGCGCTCGCCACGACCCGCCCCGCCCTGCCCTTCCGGGCGGCCGCCACCGGCCGCGACCGCGCCGCGCTGCTCGGCCGGCTGGACGCCCTCGCGGCGGGCGAACCCGCGCCCGACACCGTGCAGGACCGGGCGCGCGGCGGTCGTACGGCCTTCGTCTTCCCCGGCCAGGGCTCGCAGTGGGCCGGCATGGCCGCGGCGGCGCTCGACGCCTCCGCGCCGTTCGCCACCGCCGTCGCCGACTGCGAACGGGCGCTCGCCCCGCACACCGACTGGTCCCTGACCGAGGTGCTGCGCGGCGCGCCCGGCGCACCGACCCTCGACCGCGTGGACGTCGTCCAGCCGGTGCTGTTCGCCGTGATGGTCGCGCTGGCCGCGCACTGGCGCGCCACCGGGGTCACCCCGGACGCGGTCGTCGGGCACAGCCAGGGCGAGATCGCCGCCGCCCACGTCGCCGGAGCGCTGTCGCTCGACGACGCGGCCCTCGTGGTGGCGCTGCGCAGCCGGGCGCTGCTGAGGCTGGCGGGACGCGGCGGCATGGTGTCGGTCGCGGCCTCCGCCGAACGGACCACGAGCCTGATGCCCGTCGGCGGACGCCTCTGCGTGGCCGCGGTGAACGGCCCCGACGCGGTGGTCGTCGCCGGGGAGCCCGAGGAACTGGCCGCCCTGCTCGCGGCCTGCGACCGGGAAGGCGTCCGGGCCAGGGCGATCCCGGTGGACTACGCGGCCCACTCGGCCCAGGTCGCCGAGATCGAGGACGAACTGCGCGAGGCCCTCACCGGGATACGCCCCCGCGCCTCGGTCGTCCCGCTCTACTCGACGGTGACCGGCGAGCCCGTCGCCGGAGAATCGCTCGACGCCGACTACTGGTACCGCAACCTGCGCGAGCCGGTCGACTTCGTCGCAGCGACCCGCGCCCTGCTCGACGCGGGCCACACCCTGCTCGTCGAGGTCAGCCCGCATCCGGTGCTGCTCGCCGGGATCGAGGCGGTGGCCGCGGAGGCCGGGCGGGAGGTGTCGGCGGTCGGCACGCTGCGGCGCGGCGACGGCGGTCGGGACCGGCTGCTGGCCTCACTGACCGAGGCATGGGCGGCCGGCGGCGGCCCGGTGGACTGGTCGCCCTGGACGGGGGCCCCCGGGCCGGGCGGCCCGGCACCCGTCCTGCTGCCGACGTACCCCTTCCAGCGCGACCGGTACTGGCTGGCCGCGCCGGGCCGGACGGCCGCCCCGGCCACCACCGCGGCGCCGGCCGAGGACACCCCGCGGACCGCGGGCGAGGAGGACGGTACCCCCGCCGCACGGCTGGCCGCCCGGCTGGCCCCGCTGGACCGGCAGGCCCGCCGTCAAGCGGTGCTCGACCTGGTCGTCCGGCACGCGGCCGCGGTCCTCGGCCATCCCGGAACCGGTCCGGTGCGCGCGGAACGCGCCTTCTCCGAGGTCGGCTTCGACTCGATGCTCGCGGTGCGGTTCCGGAACGCGCTGTGCGAGGCCACCGGGCTGGCCGTCCCGCCGACGGTCGTCTTCGACCACCCGACGCCCGAGGCGCTCGCCGCCCACCTGGACGCGGAGCTGTCCGCCGCGCCCGCACCGCCCTCGCCGCTGCTGGCCGAGCTGGACCGGCTGGCCGCGCTCCTCGCGGCCGTCCCGCCCGGAACGGCCGGCACCGACGGGGTCGGCGAACGACTGGACGAACTGCTGCGCGGCTGGGGCCGGCGCGCCGGTGCACCGGGTGGCGAGGCGCCACCGCCCGGTCCGGTGGACGACACCCCCACGGCCGTGGAGACGGCGACAGCGGACGAGCTGTTCGCCCTGATCGACAACGACTTCGGCAACGCCTGAGAGAGAGCTGTCCCTGATGTCCGACGACAAGAAGCTGCTCGACTACCTCAGGCGCGCCACCGCGGACCTGGGTGACGCCCGGAGGCAACTGCGCGAGGCCGAGCAGGCCCGCCACGAACCGATCGCCATCGTCTCCATGGCCTGCCGCTACCCCGGCGGCGCCGACACGCCGGAACTGCTGTGGGACCTGCTCTCCCGGGGTGCCGACGCGATCTCCGCCTGGCCGGTGAACCGCGGCTGGGACCTGGAGGGCCTCTACGACCCGGACCCCGAGCGGCCCGGTACCTCGTACACCCGGCACGGCGGCTTCCTCCACGACGCGGCCGACTTCGACGCGGAGTTCTTCGGCATCTCGCCGCGCGAGGCCCTGGCGACGGACCCGCAGCAGCGGCTGGCACTGGAGACCGCCTGGGAGGCGGTCGAGCGGGCCGCGATCGACCCCCGCACGCTGCGGCGCACCGCCACGGGCGTCTTCCTCGGGGCGATCGGCAACGGCTACGGGGCGGGCTCGCGCCACCTCCCCGAGGTCCAGGGCCTGTTGGACACCGGGACCGCGAGCAGCGTGGTCTCCGGCCGGATCGCCTACACCCTGGGCCTGGAAGGGCCCGCGGTCACCGTGGACACGGCCTGCTCCTCCTCCCTGGTCGCCCTGCACCTGGCGATCCGGGCCCTGCGGGCGGGCGACTGCACGCTGGCCCTGGCCGGCGGGGTGTCGGTGATGGCGACCCCCGACGCGTTCGTGGCGTTCAGCCGCCAGCGCGCGTTGTCGGCCGACGGACGCTGCAAGGCGTTCGGGGCCGGCGCGGACGGAACCGGCTGGTCCGAGGGTGCCGGCGTGCTGTTGCTGGAGCGGTTGTCGGACGCCCGGCGCAACGGGCATCCGGTGCTGGCCGTCGTCCGGGGTTCGGCCACGAACCAGGACGGTGCGAGCAACGGTCTGACGGCGCCGAGCGGTCCGTCGCAGCAGCGGGTGATCCGGGCGGCGCTGGCGGACGCGGGTCTGACCGCGTCCGAGGTGGACGTGGTGGAGGCGCACGGCACGGGCACCACCCTCGGCGACCCGATCGAGGCGCAGGCCCTGCTGGCCACCTACGGTCAGGGCCGGCCCGCCGAACGACCGCTGTGGCTGGGCTCGTTGAAGTCGAACATCGGCCACACCTCGGCGGCGGCCGGAGTGGGCGGCGTCATCAAGATGGTGCTGGCGATGGAGCACGGCGAACTGCCCAGGACCCTGCACGCGGACCGGCCGACGCCCATGGTGGACTGGTCCTCGGGAGCCGTGGAGATCCTCTCGGAGGCCCGCGCCTGGGACGGCACGGAACGCCCGCGCCGGGCCGGGGTGTCCGCCTTCGGCGTCAGCGGCACCAACGCCCATCTGATCCTGGAACAGGCCCCGGTGGAGGACGCCGAACCGGCCGAACCGGCCGGACCTGCGGCCGGTGGCGACGCGCACCCGCTTCCCTGGGTGCTGTCGGGGCGCACCGACGAGGCGCTGCGCGACCAGGCGGCCCGCCTGCTGGCCCACCTGAGCGCCCGTCCCGGACCTCTGCGGGCCGACGACACCGGCCGCGCCCTCGCCCTCACGCGTACCGCCTTCGAGCGGCGGGCCGTGGTCGTGGGCGGAGACCGGAGCGAGTTGCTCGACGGCGTGAAGGCCCTGGCCGAGGGCCGGTCCCTGCCGGGACTGGTACGGGGCGACGGGGTGTCGTCGGGTCGTTCGGTGCTGGTGTTCCCGGGTCAGGGTTCGCAGTGGGTGGGGATGGCTGCGGAGTTGCTGGCCGGGTCTGCGGTGTTCGCGGGGCGGATGGCGGAGTGCGGGCGTGCTCTGGCGCCTTACGTGGACTGGTCGTTGGTGGAGGCGCTGGGCTCGGAGCGGTTGCTCGCCCGGGTGGATGTGGTGCAGCCGGTGCTGTGGGCGGTGATGGTGTCGTTGGCGGAGGTGTGGCGTTCGTTCGGCGTCGTTCCGGACGCGGTGGTGGGCCATTCCCAGGGCGAGATCGCAGCGGCGGTGGTGGCGGGCGGTCTGAGCATCGACGACGGGGCGCGGGTGGTGGCGCTGCGTTCCCGCGCGATCAAGGTTCTGGCGGGTCTTGGCGGTATGGCCTCGGTGCCGTTGCCGGTGGACGGGGTGCGGGAGCGGATCGCTTCCTGGGCGGGGCGGTTGTCGGTGGCGGCGGTCAACGGCCCCTCGTCGACGGTGGTTTCCGGTGACGCGGACGCGGTCACGGAGCTGGTGGACAAGCTGGTCTCCGAGGGTGTGCGGGCGCGCGCGATCGAGGTCGACTACGCGTCGCACTCCTCGCACGTGGAGGAGATCCGCGAGGAGCTGCTCGCGGACCTGGCCGGCATCACCCCCCTCCCGGGTGCGGTGCCGTTCTTCTCCACGGTGACGGGCGACTGGCTGGACACCAAGGCCCTGGACTCCGGGTACTGGTACCGCAATCTGCGGGAGACGGTGGAGTTCGAGCGGGCGACCACGACGCTGCTGGGGGAGGGCTTCCGGTTCTTCGTCGAGTCCAGCCCGCACCCCGTGCTCACCTTCGGTGTCCAGCAGACCGCCGACGCGGCCGACGTCGCCGACTCCGCGCAGGGCCCCGCCGTGATCGTGGGTACACAGCGGCGCGGCGAGGGCGGTCTCGACCGCTTCCTGACGTCCCTGGGCGAGGCCCACGTGGGCGGCCTGCTGCCCGACTGGGAGCGGGTGTTCGCCGGACACCGTCCGGACGGCGTCTCCCTGCCCACCTACCCGTTCCAGCGCCGCCCGTACTGGCTGGAGGACACCGGCCCCGGGGCGGGCGGTCCGTCCGGGACGCCCTCGGCGGGCGACGACTTCTGGGAGGCCCTGGGCGGAGGCGACCTGGACCGGTTCACCGCCACCCTCGGGGTGACGCCCGAGGACCCGCTGAACGTGGTGCTCCCCGCGCTCGCCACCTGGCGCACCGAGCGCACCGAGCGCTCGGTGGTCGACTCCTGGCGCTACCGCGTGACCTGGCGGGCCCTGCCCGAGGGCTCCCCGGGCGCGCTGGACGGCAGCTGGCTCGTGCTGTCGTCCGACGGTCAGCCCGAGGACGGGGTGCGCCGGTCGGAGGCGACCGTCCACGCCATGGAGCAGGCCGGGGCCGCGGTGGTCCACGTACGGATCACCGCGGCGGAGGCCGAGCGCGCCGTCCTGGCCGACCGGGTGCGCGCGTCCCTCGACGCGCTGCCCGGCCCGGTGGCGGGAGTGCTGTCGCTGCTGGGCCTGGACGAGCGCCCGCACTCGGCGCACCCCTCCGTCCCGCTGGGTACCGCGCTCAACCTGGCCCTGGTGCAGGCCCTCGGCGACGCCGGAACCGACGCGCCCCTGTGGTGGGCGACCCGGGGCGCGGTGTCGGTCGGCGGCACGGACACCGGCGGCGGGGTCAGCGCCGCGCAGAGCCTGCTCTGGGGCCTGGGCCGGGTCGCCGCGCTGGAGTTCCCGCAGCGCTGGGGCGGCCTCGTCGACCTTCCGGAGGTCCTGGACCGGGACACCGCCCGGCGGCTGTGCCGGGTGCTGGCCGGCGAGGCCGGGGACGAGGACCAGGTGGCCGTCCGGGCCACCGGCTGCCACGGCCGGCGGCTGGTCCGGTCCGCCCTGGGGGACACCGCGCCGCGGCGGAGCTGGCGGCCCGGGGACACCGTGCTGATCACCGGCGGCACCGGTGGGATCGGCACGCAGATCGCGCGCTGGCTGGCCCGGCGGGGAGCCGGGCACCTGGTGCTGGTCAGCCGGCGCGGCGCGGACACGCCGGGTGCGCCGGAGCTCGTCGAGGAACTGGCCGCCCTCGGCACCCGGGTCACCCTGGCCTCGTGCGACGTCGCCGACCTGGAGGCCCTGCGCGCCCTGAAGGACGGCCTCGAACAGGACGGTCACCGGATCGGCACCGTCTTCCACGCCGCGGGGGGCGGGCTGCTGGTGCCGCTGCCCGACACCGACGCGGAGGAGGTCGCCGGCACCCTGCACGCCAAGGTCGGCGGGGCCCGGAACCTGGACCTGCTCTTCGACCGGGACACGCTCGACGCGTTCGTGCTGTTCTCCTCCATCTCCGGGGTGTGGGGCAGCGCCGTCCACGGTGCCTACGCCGCCGCCAACGCCTACCTCGACGGCCTCGCCGAGGACCGCAGGAGCCGGGGCCTCGCCGCGACCTCCGTGGTGTGGGGCATCTGGAGCCCCGAGGACGGGGCCGGCGGGATGGCGGCCGAACTGGCGGAGGACACCCTGCGCGGCCACGGCGTGCTCTTCATGCCGCCCGCGGTCGCGATCACCGGGCTCCAGCAGGTCCTGGACCACGACGAGACGGTGGTCGTGGTCGCCGACATCGACTGGGACCGCTTCGCGACGGTCTTCACTGCGGCGCGCCCCAGCCCGCTGATCGGGGAGCTCCCCGAGGTGCGCGGCGCGCTGGCCGCCGAACCGGAGACCGGCGGGGCCGGCACCGGGGGGACGCCCTCGGCGCTGCGCGAGCGGCTGGAGCCGCTCCCGGCGGCCGAGCGGACCCGGGTGCTGGTCGACCTGGTCCGGACGCACGCGGCCGCCGTCCTCGGCCACGACTCGCCGGACGCGGTCGCCGCCGGACGCGCCTTCCGCGACCTGGGCTTCGACTCCCTGACCGCCGTGGACATGCGCAACCGGCTCAACACCGCCACCGGCCTGCGGCTCCCGGTCACCGTGGTCTTCGACTACTCGTCGGCGACGGCGCTCGCCGGGCGCCTGGAGACCGGACTGCTGGGCGCCGCCGAGGAGCCGGCCGCCGTCCGGCAGCCCCCCGCGGCGGCACCCGCCGCCGACGACGACCCCGTCGTGATCGTCGCCATGAGCTGCCGCTACCCCGGCGGCGTCCGCACCCCCGAGGACCTGTGGCGCCTGGTCGCCGACGGGCGCGACGCCGTCTCCGGCCTGCCGTCCGACCGGGGCTGGGACCTCGACGCGCTGTACGACGCGGACCCCGACCGGCCCGGCCGGAGCTACGCCGCCGCGGGCGGTTTCGTCCGGGACGCGGACCGCTTCGACCCCGGGTTCTTCGGGATCTCCCCGCGCGAGGCCCTGGCCATGGACCCGCAGCAGCGACTGCTGCTCGAAACCGCCTGGGAGGCGATCGAGCGCGCCGGCATCGACCCGACGACCCTGCACGGCACCCCGACCGGGGTCTTCGCCGGCGCCTCCTACCAGGGCTACGGCGGCACGCTGCGCGACGTCCCCGAGGAAGTGGAGGGCCTGATCGTCGCGGGCATCTCCACCAGTGTCCTGTCCGGGCGGGTCGCCTACCAACTCGGCCTCCAGGGGCCCGCCGTGACCGTGGACACGGCCTGCTCCTCGTCACTCGTGGCGGTCCACCTCGCCGCGCAGTCGCTGCGCTCGGGCGAATGCGCGCTGGCCCTGGCGGGCGGCGCCACGGTGATGGGCACCCCGCTGTCGTTCACCGGTTTCAGCCGGCAGCGCGGGCTGGCCGAGGACGGGCGCTGCAAGTCCTTCGCCGCCGCGGCGGACGGCTTCGGCATGGCCGAGGGCGTGGGCCTGCTGCTCCTGGAACGGCTCTCGGACGCCCGCCGCAACGGCCACCCGGTGCTCGCGGTGCTGCGCGGCTCGGCGATCAACCAGGACGGCGCGAGCAACGGGCTGACCGCGCCCAGCGGCCTGGCCCAGCAGCGGGTGATCCGCGACGCGCTGGCGAACGCCCGGCTGACGGCCGCCGACGTGGACGCCGTCGAGGCGCACGGCACCGGTACCCGGCTGGGCGACCCGATCGAGGCGGACGCGCTGCTGGCCACCTACGGCCAGGACCGGCCGGCCGACCGGCCGGTGCGGCTCGGGTCGCTGAAGTCGAACATCGGGCACACCCAGGCCGCCGCCGGGGTCGGCGGCATCATCAAGATGGTCCTGGCGATGGAGCACGGCGAGCTGCCGCGGACCCTGCACATCGACCGGCCGTCCCCGAACGTCGACTGGACGGCGGGCGCCGTCGCCCTGCTGACCGAGGCCACGCCCTGGCCGGAGACCGGCCGGCCGCGCCGGGCCGGCGTGTCCTCGTTCGGCCTGAGCGGCACCAACGCCCACGTCGTCATCGAGCAGCCGCCCGCCGAGTCCGAGCCCGCCCCCGTACCCGCCCCCGCGCCCGTACCCGGGGCGTCCGCCGTGCCGTGGGTCCTGTCCGGGCGGACCGCCGAGGCGGTGAAGGCCCAGGCGGAGCGGCTGCACACGTACCTGACGGAGCACCCGGAGCTGTCGTCCGCCGACGTCGGGCACTCCCTGGCCACCACCAGGACCGCCTTCGAGCACCGCGCGGCCGTCGTCGGCGACGACCGGGCGACCCTGCTGGGCGGCCTGGCCGCGCTGGCCGCGGGAGAGCGCGCACCCGGCCTGGTCGAAGGCACCGTCGCCCGGCAGGCCAGGACCGTCTTCGTGTTCCCCGGCCAGGGGTCCCAGTGGGCCGGCATGGCCCGGGAGCTGCTCGACCGCGCCCCGGCCTTCGCCGACCGGGTCGCGGCCTGCGAACGCGCCCTCGCCCAGTACCTGGACTGGTCGCTGCTCGCGGTCCTGCGGGAGGAGCCCGACGCGCCCCCGCTGGACCGGGTGGACGTGGTGCAGCCGGTGCTGTTCGCCGTGATGGTGTCGCTGGCCGAGCTGTGGCGGGCGCACGGGATCGTCCCCGACGCCGTGGTCGGCCACTCCCAGGGGGAGATCGCCGCCGCCTGCGTGGCCGGCGCGCTCTCGCTGGACGACGCGGCCCGGATCGTCGCCCTGCGCAGCCGGGCCCTGCTGGCCCTGACCGGGCGCGGCGGCATGCTGTTCGTGCCGCAGCCGGTCGAAGCCGTGCGCGACACACTGTCCGCCGGCTACCCGGCGCTCGACGTTGCCGCGGTGAACGGGCCGACGTCGGTGACGGTCTCCGGCGACCCGGCGGCACTGGAACGGCTGCGCGACCAGTTCTCCGAGGCGGGCGTCCTGACCTGGCCGGTCCCTGGCGTGGACTTCGCCGGACACTCGCCCCAGGTGGAGGAGCTCCGCGAGGAACTGCTCACCCTCCTCGGCGGCACCGCACCGCGGACGGCCGACATCCCGTTCTACTCCACGGTCACCGGCGGTCCCCTGGACACCCTGGGCCTGGACGCCGCGTACTGGTACGAGAACCTGCGCCGGCCGGTGGAGTTCGGACGCGCGGTCGACGCGCTCGTCGCCGACGGGCACCACACCTTCGTCGAGTGCAGCACCCACCCCGCGCTGACCGTCTGGCTCCAGGAGGCCGTCGAAGCGGCCGGAGCCGCCGACGGAGCCGTCGTCGGCACCCTGCGCCGCGACGACGGCGGCCCCGGCCGCTTCCTCGCCGCGCTCACCGAACTCCAGGTGCGCGGACTGCCGGTGGACTGGGAGGCGGTGTTCGCCGGAACCGGCGCGCGCAAGCGCCCCCTGCCCACCTACGCCTTCCAGCAGCAGCGCTACTGGCTCGACACCACCCCCGACCGGCCCGCCGACGCCGTCACGGGCACCGACGCCACGACCGGCACCGGCCCGGCCGACTCCGGTTTCTGGGAGGCGGTCGACCGCGGCGACCTGGACGCCCTCGCCACCACCCTGCGGGTCGAGGACGGCGAGCCGAGGGCCTCCCTCGCCTCCCTGGTGCCCACCCTCGCCGCGTGGGCGCGCGGCCGGGCGGGCGACCGGACCGCCGACAGCTGGCGCTACCGGGTCGCCTGGAAGCCCCTGCCGGCACCCGAGCAGCCCCGGCTGACCGGCAGCTGGCTCGTCGTCGCCCCGGCCGGAGCCGTCGACGACCCGGCCGTCGCGTTCGCCGTGGACTCCCTGCGCCGGAACGGCGCCGCACCCGTCCTGGTCGAGGCGGGCCCCGACGCGACCGACCGGACCCGGTTCGCCGCCCTGCTCCGCGACGCCCACGAGCACCCCGACGGGCCGCCCGCCGGAATCCTGTCGCTGCTCGCCCTGGCCGAGGAACCGCACGGCGACGGATCGGCGCTCCCCCTCGGCCTCACCCTGACGGTCGCACTGCTCCAGGCCCTCGGCGACCTCGGTACCGACGCCCCGCTCTGGTGCGCCACCCGGGGCGCGGTGTCGGTCGGCCGCTCCGACCGGATCGACAGCACGCTCCAGGCCCTGGTCTGGGGCCTCGGCGGGGTCGCCGGTGTCGAGTACCCGCAGCGGTGGGCCGGCCTGGTCGACCTGCCGCGACGGCTCGACGAGCGGGCCGCGACCCGGCTCGCCGAAGCACTGACCGGCCCCGACGGCGAGGACCAACTGGCGGTGCGCGCCACCGGCCTCTACGGCCGCCGGGTCGTGCACGCCGGACTCGGTGACACCGCCCCCGTACGCGACTGGACACCCGAGGGCACCGTCCTGATCACCGGCGGCACCGGAGGGCTCGGCGCCCAGATCGCCCGGTGGCTCGCCCGCACCGGCACCGCGCACCTGCTGCTCACCAGCCGGCGCGGCGCACAGGCCCCGGGGGCCGACGCCCTGCTGGCCGAACTGCGCGGACTCGGCGCCGCCGCCACCGCGGTGGCCTGCGACGTCGCGGACCCCGACGCGCTGGCGGAACTGCTCGCCGGGATTCCGGCCGAGCGCCCGCTGCGCGCCGTCCTGCACACCGCGGGCGTCCTCGACGACGGGGTGATCGACTCGATCACCCCGGAACGCGCGGCCGGCGTCCTGCGCCCCAAGCTCGACGGCGCACGCAACCTCGACGCGCTCACCCGTGACCTCGACCTGACCGCCTTCGTGCTGTTCTCCTCGCTGGCCGGCACGCTCGGCGGCACCGGCCAGGGCAGCTACGCCGCCGCCAACGCCTACCTCGACGCCCTGGCCCGGCGGCGCCGCGACCTGGGCCTGCCCGGCACCTCGGTGGCCTGGGGCCTGTGGGGCGGCGAGAGCCTCGCCTCCGGAGCGGTCGCCGAACGGCTGGTCCGCGACGGCCTGCCCGCCATGGATCCCGCCGCGGCCACCACCGCGCTGAGCCGGGCCCTCGACCACGACGACACGGCCGTCCTGGTCGCCGACTTCGCCTGGGACCGCTTCACCCGGGCGTTCACCGCCCTCCGGCCCAGTGCCGCGATCGGGGACCTGCCCGAGGTGCGGGCGGTGCTCGCCGCCGCCGGACCCCGGGGCGCGGCCGACGGCGCCGAACCGCCGGCCGCGAGGCTGGCCGCACTGCCGCCGACGGAACGGGACCGGGCCCTGCTGGACCTGGTCCGCCGCGAGGTCGCCGCCGTGCTCGGCCACCCCGGGCCCGAGGCGGTGGCACCGGACCAGGCGTTCAAGGACATCGGCTTCGACTCGCTGATCGCCGTCGAACTGCGCAACCGGCTCGCCGCGGCCACCGGCCTGCGCCTGTCGGTGACCCTGGCCTTCGACTACCCCACGGCCACGGCGCTGGCCGGCCACCTGCGTGCCGAACTGCCGGGGACGTCCGCCACCGGGACGTCGACCACCGGGACGTCCACCACCGGGACGTCCGACGCCCCCGGGCAGCCGACCGCGGCCGCCGCGGTGCCCGAGGACGAGGCGATCGCCGTGGTCGCCATGAGCTGCCGCTACCCCGGGGGCGTCAGCACCCCCGAGGAGCTGTGGGACCTCGTCGCGGGTGGACAGGACGCGATCACCGGCTTCCCCACCGGACGCGGCTGGGACCTGGACGGCCTCTACGACCCGGACCCGGACCGGGTCGGCAGCACCTATGCACGGGAGGGCGGCTTCCTCCACGACGCCGACCGCTTCGACCCGGCCTTCTTCGGGATCTCGCCGCGAGAGGCGCTGACCATCGACCCGCAGCAGCGGCTGCTGCTCGAACTCTCCTGGGAGGCGTTCGAGCGGGCCGGCATCGACCCGCTGTCGCTCAAGGGCAGCGCGAGCGGCGTCTTCGTCGGCTGCAGCCACCACGACTACGGGTCGCGCGTCACCGAACCCTCCGAGGAGTTCGAGGGCTACCTCGGCATCGGCAGCGCGGGCAGCGTGGCGTCCGGGCGGATCTCCTACAGCCTCGGCCTCGAAGGGCCCGCGGTGACCGTCGACACGGCCTGCTCCTCGTCGCTGGTCGCGGTCCACCTCGCGGCCCGGTCGCTGCGGGCCGGCGAATGCTCGCTGGCGCTCGCGGGCGGGGTGACCGTGATGTCGACACCGGGCGCGTTCGTGGAGTTCAGCCGGCAGCGCGTGCTCGCCGAGGACGGCCGCTGCAAGCCGTTCGCCGCCGCCGCCGACGGCACCTCCTGGGCCGAGGGCGCCGGACTGCTCGTCCTGGAACGCCTCTCCGACGCCCGGCGCAACGGCCACCCGGTGCTCGCCCTGGTACGCGGCTCCGCCGTCAACCAGGACGGTGCCAGCAACGGCCTGACCGCCCCCAACGGGCCGTCCCAGCAGCGCGTCATCCGGGCGGCCCTCGCCGATGCCGGACTGAGCGCCGCCGAGGTCGACGCGGTGGAGGCGCACGGAACCGGGACCCGGCTCGGCGACCCGATCGAGGCCCAGGCGCTGCTGGCCACCTACGGCCGGGAGCGCGGCGAGCGGGAGCCGCTGTGGCTGGGGTCGCTGAAGTCGAACATCGGGCACAGCCAGGCCGCCGCCGGGGTCGCCGGCATCATCAAGATGATCCAGGCCATGCGGCACGGGACCCTGCCGCGCACGCTGCACGTCGACGCGCCGACACCCCACGTCGACTGGTCGGCCGGCGCGGTCCGGCTGCTCACCGACGACACCCCGTGGCCGGAGACCGGCCGACCCCGGCGGGCCGCGGTGTCCTCGTTCGGGGTCAGCGGCACCAACGCCCACACCATCCTCGAACAGCCCGCCGAACCGGCCCCGGCCGCCGCCCCCGCGCCGACCCCGGCGACCACCCCGGACACACCCGCCCTGCCCTGGCTGCTCTCCGCCCGCGGCGCGGACGCGCTGCGGGAGCAGGCCGCCCGGCTGCTCCGGCACGTGGAGCGGACCCCGGCCCTCGCCGTCGCGGACCTGGGCCGCTCCCTGGCGCTGAACCGCAGTGCCTTCGAGTACCGGGCCGCCCTCACCGGCACGGACCGGCAGGCCCTGCTCCAGGGGCTCGCCGCCCTCGCCGCGGGCGAGCCGTCGGCGGATCTGGTGACCGGTGTCACCGGCCCGGCCGCGAAGACCGCCTTCCTGTTCGCCGGCCAGGGCAGCCAGCGCACCGGCATGGGCGCCGGACTGTACGCGCGGTTCCCGGTGTTCGCCGACGCCTTCGACGCGGTCTGCGCGGAACTCGACCCGCTGCTCGACCACCCGCTGCGGGAGGTGATCGACGCGGCCCCCGGCGACCCCGGCCACGGCCTGCTGGACCGCACCGAGTACACCCAGCCCGCGCTGTTCGCCCTCGGCGTCGCCCTGTTCCGCCTGGTCGAGCACTGGGGCGTGCGTCCCGACCGCCTGCTCGGCCACTCCGTGGGCGAGCTGGCCGCCGCCCACGTCGCCGGGGTGTTCACCCTGCCCGACGCCGCGGCGCTGGTGGTCGCGCGGGGACGCCTGATGCAGGCCCTCCCGGAGGGCGGCGCGATGACCGCCCTCGCCGCCGGGGAGGAGGAGGTGCTGCCGCTGCTCGCGGGCCGCGAGGCCGAGGTCGGCCTCGCCGCGGTCAACGGCCCGGCCTCCACCGTGATCTCCGGCGACGCGGCAGCGGTGGACGAGATCGCCGCCGTGCTCGCCGCGCGCGGCCGCAAGACCCGTCGGCTGCGGGTCTCCCACGCCTTCCACTCGCCGCTCATGGAGCCGATGCTCGCCGAGTTCCGCGAGGTCGTGGCCCGGACCGTCCCGGGCGAGGCCCTCATCACCGTCGTCTCCGACCTGACGGGCGAGCCGGCCACCGCCGAGCAGCTCGGCTCGCCGGACTACTGGGTGGAGCACGTGCGCGGCACCGTCCGGTTCCAGGACGGCGTACGCCACCTGGAGCGCGACGGCGTCACCGCGTTCCTCGAACTCGGACCCGACGGCGCGCTCACCGCCATGGGCCAGGACTGCCTGACCGGCGCCACCGGCGGCCCCGTGCTGGTGCCCCTGTTGCGCAAGGACCGGCCCGAAGCCCCCGCGGCGACCGCCGCCCTGGCCCGGCTGCACGTCACGGGCCTGCCCGTGGACTGGAACGCCGTCCACGCCGGCGGCCCGTCCCGCCCGGCCGTCGACCTGCCGACCTACGCCTTCCGGCGCGACAGCTACTGGCTGCCGGCCGGCCCGGCCGCGGCCGGCCTGCCCGCGGCCGGACTGCTGACGGTCGACCACCCGCTGCTCGGCGCCGGAACGGAACTCGCGGACTCCGACGGCTTCCTGTTCACCAGCAGGTTCTCGGTCCGCAGCCACCCCTGGCTGGCCGACCACGGCGTCTACGAGGGCGTGCTGTTCCCCGCCACCGCGTTCCTGGAACTCGCGGTCCGCGCGGGCGACCAGCTCGGCTGCGACCAGGTCGAGGAACTGACCCTGGAGGCACCGTTGGTGCTCCCGGCGGGCGGAGCCGTCACACTCCAGCTCACCGTCGGAAGCGCGGACGCCTCCGGCACCCGCCCGCTGAGCGTCCACGCCCGGGCCGCCGAGGACGGCCCCGACGCCCCCTGGACCCGGCACGCGAGCGGCCTGCTCGGCTCCGCCGCAGCCCCCGACCCGACGGACCCGACGGACCCGGCGGACCCGGCGGACGCCGGGGCCTGGCCGCCGCCCGGCGCCGTCCCCCTCGACACCGAAGGCCTGTACGACCGGTTCGCGGGCGGCGGATTCGCCTACGGCCCCGCGTTCCAGGGCCTGCGCGCGGCCTGGCGGCTCGGCGACGAGGTGTACGCCGTCGCGAGCCTGCCGGAGGAGCAGCGACCGGACGCCGCCGCGTTCGGCCTGCACCCGGCCCTGCTGGACGCCGCCCTGCACGCGCTGGTGTTCGACGTACTGGAGGGGCCCGCGCAGGGCTGGCTGCCGTTCTCCTGGAACGGGGTGCGCCTGCACGCCTCCGGCGCCACCGAACTCCGGCTGCGGCTGACCCCCACCGGCCGCGACGCCGTCGCCGTACGGGCGACCGACGCCGCCGGCCGGCCGGTGGTCTCGGCCCGCTCCCTCGTCCTGCGACCCGTCTCGGCCGACCGCTTCAAGGCCACCCGCGCCGGACACCACGAGGAGCTGTTCCGCCCCGAGTGGCAGGCCCTGCCGGAGCGCGCCGCGACCGGCACCGTCCCCGGCCCGGAGTCCTGGACCGTGCTCGGCGCCGGGACGCCCCTGCTCTCCGGCGCCGCGCCGCTCCCCGGCCGTCCGGTCACCGACCTCGCCGCGCTGTCCGCGCTGCTCGACGCGGGCGCCCCGGCACCAAGGCTGGTGCTGGCCGCCTGCCCGCCCGCCCCGGCCCCGGACGCGCCGCCCGGCACCCTCCGCGACGCGGTCCACGACGGCCTCGGCACGGTCCTCGCCCTGCTGCGCGACTGGCTGGCCGAGGAGCGGCTGACCGGCTCCAAGCTGGTCCTGGTCACCGCGGGAGCGGTCCCGGTGAGCGGCGACGACGTCCCGGACCCGGCCCTGGCCGCGCTCTGGGGCCTGGTCCGCTCGGCGCAGACCGAGAACCCCGACCGCTTCGTCCTGCTGGACCTGGACGCCCACGACACCCCGCCCGCCCTGCTCGCCGAAGCCCTCGCCTCCGGGGAACCCCAGCTCGCGATCCGGGCCGGCGCCGTCCACCTCGCCCGGCTGGCCCGCGTACCGCTGGCCGCCGACGGGCGCACCTCCGGCTGGGGCGGTGACGGAACCGTCCTGATCACCGGTGGCACCGGCGCCATCGGCGCCCACGTCGCCCGTCACCTGGCCGCCGAGCACGGTGTCCGGCACCTGCTGCTGACCAGCCGCAGCGGCCCCGCCGCCGACGGCGCGGCGGAACTCCTCGCCGAGCTCGCCGCCCTGGGCGCGAACGCCGAGATCGCCGCCTGCGACGCCGCCGACCGCGACGCCCTCGCGGCCCTGCTGGCCGCCCTGCCCCCCGCGCACCCGCTGACCGGGGTGGTGCACGCCGCGGGCGTCCTGGCCGACGGCGTCGTCGCCACCATGACGCCCGAACAACTGGACCTCGCCCTGCGCCCCAAGGTGGACGCGGCGATCAACCTGCACGAACTCACCGCCGGCCTGGAGCTGACCGAGTTCGTCCTGTTCTCGTCCATCGCCGGCGTCTTCGGCGGCATGGGGCAGGGCAACTACGCCGCCGCCAACGCCTTCCTGGACGCCCTGGCCCATCGGCGCCGCGCCGACGGGCTGCCCGGCCGCTCGCTCGCCTGGGGCCTGTGGGCCAACAGCACCGGAATGACCGGCGGGCTCACCGAGGCCGACCTGCGACGGATCGCCCGCGGCGGGATCGTCGCCTTCGACCCGGCCCGGGGACTGGCGCTCTTCGACACGGCCGGCACCCTCGACGAGCCGGTCCTCCTCCCGCTGCGGCTCGACACCGCGGCCGTCCGCGCCCAGGCCGGCACCGGCGGCGTCCCCGCCCTGCTGCGCGGCCTGGTGCGCCCCGCCGCCCGGCGCGGCGCCGCGGGTCCCGCGACCGGCACCGGCCCCGACGGGCCCGAGGCCCTGATGCGGCGCCTCGGCTCCCTCGACGAGCCCCGGCGCGTCCGGGTCCTCCTCGACCTGGTCCGCTCGCACGCCGCCCTGGTGCTCGGCCACAGCGGCCCGGCCGCGGTCGAGCCCGGCCGCGGCCTGCTGGAGGTCGGCTTCGACTCGCTGACCGCGGTGGAACTGCGCAACCGGCTGCGCGCCGCCACCGGCCACCCGCTGCCCGCCACCCTGCTCTTCGACCACCCCACCCCCGCCGCGATCGCCGCGCACCTCGCCGCCGAACTCGTCGTCGACGCCGGACCCGGCCCGCTCCCCGGCCTCGCCGAACTGGACCGCCTGGCCGGTGCCCTCGACGGTGTCCCCGACGACCCGGCGGACCGCGCACGGCTCGCCGACCGGCTCCGGGAACTCCTGGGCCGCCTCGACCCGGCGGCCACCGCGGCCGGCGGCGACGGCACGGCCGCCGACTCCATCGAGGACCGGATGGACGGGGCCAGCGACGACGAACTCTTCGACCTCATCGACAACGAACTCGGCCTGTCATGACACCGACCCGACACCCGAACCAGGACGGCGGCCCCCGATGGTGAACGACGACAAGCTGAGGGACTACCTCAAGCGCGTGACGGCGGATCTGCACCACACCCGCCGGCGCCTGACCGAGGCCGAGGAAGCGGGCCGCGAACCGATCGCGGTCGTCGCGATGAGCTGCCGCTACCCCGGCGGCGTACGGTCCCCCGAGGACCTGTGGCGCCTGGTCACCGACGGCACCGACGCCATCACCGGCTTCCCCGCCGACCGGGGCTGGGACCTGGACCACCTGGACGACCCGGAACGACTGCGCGAGGGCACCAGCCACACCGCCCTGGGCGGATTCCTCGACGACGTCGGGTACTTCGACCCCGGATTCTTCGGGATCTCCCCGCGCGAGGCGCTCGCGATGGACCCGCAGCAGCGGCTGCTCCTGGAGACCACCTGGGAGGCGTTCGAACGGGCCGGCATCGACCCCGCGACCCTGCGGGGCAGCAGGACCGGCGTCTTCGCCGGAGTGATGTACCAGGACTACGCGGTACGGCTGCGCCACGTCCCCGACGACGTGGCCGGCTACGTCGGCAGCGGCAGTTCCGACAGCGTCGCCTCGGGCCGCGTCGCCTACACCTTCGGCCTGGAGGGCCCGGCGGTCAGCATCGACACCGCCTGCTCCTCCTCGCTGGTCGCCATCCACCTCGCCGCCCAGGCGCTGCGGGGCGGCGACTGCACCCTGGCCCTGGCCGGAGGCGCGATGGTCATGTCGACACCCGTCCCGTTCGTCGAGATGAGCCGTCAGGGCGGCCTGGCCCGGGACGGCCGCTGCAAGTCCTTCTCCGCCGCCGCCGACGGCACCGGCTGGGGCGAGGGCGTCGGCATGCTGCTGCTGGAGCGCCTCTCCGACGCCCGGCGCAACGGCCACCCGGTGCTCGCCCTGATCCGCGGCACCGCCGTCAACCAGGACGGCGCCAGCAGCAGGCTCACCGCCCCCAACGGCCCCGCCCAGCAGCGCGTCATCCGCCACGCGCTGGCCAACGCCGGACTCACCCCCGCCGACGTGGACGTGGTCGAGGCGCACGGCACCGGCACCCCGCTGGGCGACCCGATCGAGGCCCAGGCCCTGCTGGCGACGTACGGACGCAACCGCGCCGACGGGCAGCCGCTGCTGCTCGGCTCGCTGAAGTCCAACATCGGGCACACCCAGGCGGCGGCCGGTGTCGGCGGCGTCATCAAGACCGTCCTCGCCATGCGGCACGGCACCGTCCCGCCCACCCTGCACGCGCAGGACCCGTCCCCGCAGATCGACTGGACCGCGGGCGCGGTGCGCCTGGTCACCCAGAACACCCCCTGGCCCGAGACCGGACGGCCCCGCCGGGCCGCGGTCTCCTCCTTCGGTGTCAGCGGCACCAACGGACACGTCGTCCTGGAACAGGCGGACGAAGCCGTCCCGGCCGACGCGGACGGACCCGCCCCGGTGGTCGCGGACGGGTCCGCCGCCCCCGCCGTCCTCCCCTGGCCGGTCTCCGGACGCACCGCCGAAGCGCTGCGCGCCCAGGCCGCCCGGCTCCGCGACCACCTCGACGCCCACCCCGGCCCCGGACCGGCCGAGGTCGGCCACGCCCTCGCGACGACCCGCACCGCGCACGAGCACCGGGCGGTCCTGATCGGCACCCGCCCCGAGGAGTTCCGGGCCGGCCTCGACGCGCTGGCGGCCGGACTCGACGCCCCCGGACTGCTCCTCGGCACCGCCGGAACCGGCGGCGAGGTCGCCCTGGTGTTCCCCGGCCAGGGGTCCCAGTGGGCCGGCATGGCCGTCGAACTCCTCGACTCCGCCCCCGCCTTCGCCGCCCGGATCGCGGACTGCGACCGCGCCCTGGCGCCCCATGTCGACTGGTCCCTGGAAGCCGTCCTGCGCGGTGCCCCCGGCACCCCGCCGGCCGACCGCGTCGACGTGGTGCAGCCGGCGCTGTGGGCCGTCATGGTCTCGCTGGCCGAACTGTGGCGCTCCCACGGCATCACCCCCGGCGCCGTCGTCGGCCACTCCCAGGGCGAGATCGCCGCCGCCGTGGTGGCGGGGGCGCTGAGCCTGGAGGACGGGGCGAAGGTCGTCGCCCTGCGCAGCCGGGCGATCCGCGCCCTGTCCGGCCGCGGCGGCATGGCCTCGGTGGCCCTGCCCGTCGAGGAGACCGCCGAACACCTCGCCCCCTGGGACGGCCGGCTGTCCGTCGCCGCCGTCAACGGACCCGCCTCCACCGTGGTCTCCGGCGACACCGACGCGCTCGACGCGTTCCTCGAGCGCACGGCGGCCCTGGGCGTCCGCACCCGGCGCGTCCCCGTCGACTACGCCTCGCACAGCGCCCACGTCGAGGACATCCGCGCCGAACTGCTCGACCGGCTCGACGGACTGACCCCCCGCCCGTCCGCCGTCCCCTTCTACTCCACCCTCAGCGGCGGCCTGCTGGAGGACACCACCGCCCTGGACGCCGACTACTGGTACCGCAACCTCCGCGGCACCGTCCGGTTCGAAGCGGCGACCCGCGCCCTGCTCGCCGACGGCTACCGGGTCCTCCTGGAGAGCAGCCCGCACCCCGTCCTCACCGTCGGCGTCCTGGAGACCGCCGAGGACGCGGGCAGCGACGCCGCCGCCGTCGGCACCCTGCGCCGCGCCGACGGCGGCCCGCGCCGGTTCGCCGAGTCGCTGGCCGAACTCCACCTGCGCGGCGTCTCCCCGGACTGGGACGCCGTCTTCGCCGGCCGCCGCCCCGGCCGGGTGGAACTGCCCACCTACGCCTTCCAGCGCGACCCGTACTGGCTGGAGGACGGCGCCGCGCCCGCCGCCGACGTCGGCTCCGCCGGACTGACCCCCGCGGACCACCCGCTGCTGGGCGCCGTCGTGGTCCTCGCCGACAGCGACGGCCTGCTCCTCACCGGCCGCCTGTCGGCCCGCACCCACCCCTGGCTCGCCGACCACGCCGTCGGCGGCCGGGCCCTGCTCCCGGGCACCGCCTTCCTGGAACTCGCGCTCCAGGCCGGAGCCCGGACCGGCTGCCCCCGGGTCGAGGAACTCACCCTGCAGGCCCCCCTGGTGCTGCCCGAACACGGCGGCGTCGTGCTGCGCCTCACCGTCGGCGCCCCCGACGCCCGGGGACACCGCCCGCTCGCCCTGCACTCCCGGCCGGACGCCGCTGCCGACGGCGACCCCGACGAGGAGTGGACCCGGCACGCCGAAGGCGTCCTGGCCCCGGACGGCGCGGACGGCGCGGACAGTGCGCTCGGCGCCGAGGCCGCCGGGCCGATGCCCTGGCCGCCGCCCGGCGCCGAACCCCTCGCCCTCGACGGCCTGTACGAGCGCTTCGCGGCGGGCGGATTCGCCTACGGCCCCGCCTTCCGGGGCCTGCGCGCGGCCTGGCGGCGCGGCGACGAGCTGTTCGCGGAGGCCGTCGTGCCCGTCGGCCCCGCCGGGACCGTGCCCGAGGCCGCGCGCTTCGGCCTGCACCCGGCCCTGCTGGACGCCGCCCTGCACGCCACGGGCGTGCCCGGCACCCCCGGCGCGGACGCCCACCCGGAAGGACGGCTGCCGTTCGCCTGGAACGGCGTGACCCTGCACGCCACCGGCGCCGGGACGATCCGGGTCCGGCTCACCCCGGCCGGGCCCGACGCGGTGGCGCTCGCCGTCGCCGACGCGACCGGCGTCCCCGTGGCGACCGTGGACGCGCTGGTCCTGCGGCCCGCCGGCACCGCCGCCCTCGGCGCCGGCCCCGGCGGCCGCCACCACCGGGACCTCTACGCGACCGAGTGGGTCACCGTGCCCCCGCGCGGCAGCGGCGCACCCGCCCACCGCACCGCTGACCTGGCCGCGCTGCGGGCCGCCGTCGACGCCGGAGCCCCGGTGCCCGGGACGGTCCTGCTCGTCCGCCCCGGGCCCGCCGCCGGGGCCGGACCCGCCGCGGCGGTCCGCGCGGCCGTCCACCAGGCCCTCGACGACGTCCGGGCCTGGCTCGCCGACGACCGCTTCGCCGACTCGCGCCTGGTGTTCGCCACCCGGGGCGCGGTCGGCACCCGGGAGGGGGAGGACGTCCGTGACCCCGCGCACAGCGCGCTCTGGGGCCTGATCCGCTCGGCCGGCTCCGAACACCCCGGGCGCTTCGCCCTGCTCGACCTCGACGCCGACGACGAGCACGGCACCTCCGCGGCCGTCGACGCGGCCCTCGCCTCGGGAGAACCGCAGTCCGCGGTCCGCGGCGGCGACGTCCGCGTCCCCCGGCTGGTCCGGGTCCCCCGGAACGACCGGAGCCCCTCGGACGACCAGGACACCCCGGCCGACGCGGCCGCGCCGGTCCGGGCCTTCGACCCGGACGGGACGGTCCTCGTCACCGGCGGCACCGGCCTGCTCGGCTCCCACGTCGCCCGCCGCCTGGTCACCGGACACGGCGTCCGGCACCTGCTCCTGCTCTCCCGCAGCGGCCCGGCCGCCCCGGGGGCCGAGGAACTGCGGGCCGAACTCGCCGCCCTGGGAGCCGAGACCGCCGTCGTCGCCTGCGACGCCGCCGACCGGACCGCCCTGGCCGCCGTCCTCGCGGACCTGCCGCCCGCGCACCCGCTGACCGCCGTGGTCCACACCGCCGGCACCCTCGACGACGGCGTCGTCACCGCCCTCACCCCGGAGCGGGTGGACACCGTGCTGCGCCCCAAGGTCGACGCGGCCCTCCACCTGCACGAGCTGACCCGCGACCTCGACCTCACGCACTTCGTGCTCTTCTCCTCGGCCGCCGGCACCTTCGGCGGCCCCGGACAGGCCAACTACGCCGCCGCCAACGCCTTCCTCGACGCCCTGGCCGTCCGACGCCGGGCGGCGGGGCTGGCCGGCCAGTCCCTGGCCTGGACCCTGTGGGAGCAGCCCAGCGGCCTCACCGGACACCTGGACGCGGACGACGTCCGGCGCCTCGCCCGGTCCGGGATGCCGCCGCTCTCCACCGAGCGGGGACTCGAACTCCTCGACACCGCCCTCACCGTGGACCGGGCCGCGCTGGTCCCGATGCGCCTCGACACCGCGGCCCTGCGGTCCGCGGCGGCGGACGGCACCCTGCCGCCGCTGCTGCGCGGCCTCGTCCGCACACCCCCGCGCAGGGCCGCGACCGGGGCGGCGGAGGCCGACGACAACGCCCTGCGCCTGCGCCTCGCGGCCCTCGACACCACCGGACGGACCCGGCTGCTCGTCGACCTCGTCCGCACCCACGCGGCGGCCGTCCTCGGCCACGCCTCCCCGGACACCCTCGATCCCGGACGGGCCTTCCGCGAACTGGGATTCGACTCGCTGGCCTCGGTGAACCTGCGCAACCGCCTGAACACCGCCACCGGCCTGCGGCTCCCCGCCAGCCTGGTGTTCGACCACCCGACCCCGGCGGCGCTCGCCGACTTCCTGGCCGCCGGACTCATGGACACGGGAGCGGCCGCGGCCGCCGTGCCCGCCGTGCCCGCCGGTCGCGGCCAGGACCCGGACGACGGCCGGATCGCGATCGTCTCCGCGGCCTGCCGCCTCCCCGGCGACGTCCGCTCGCCCGAGGACCTGTGGCGGATGCTGGACGAGGGCCGCGACGGCATCTCCGAATTCCCCGACGACCGGGGCTGGAACCCGGACGCGCTCTACGACCCCGACCCCGACCGCGTCGGCACCTCCGTCACCCGGCACGGCGGCTTCCTGCACGACGCGGCCGACTTCGACGCGGAGTTCTTCGGCATCTCGCCGCGCGAGGCGCTGGCCATGGACCCGCAGCAGCGGTTGCTGCTGGAAACCACCTGGGAGCTGTTCGAGCGCGCGGCCATCGATCCGGCCGCCCTGCGCGGGGCCCCGGTCGGCACCTACGTCGGCCTGATGCAGCAGGACTACGCGGCCCGGCTGCTGCCCCACATCCCCGAGGACGTCGAGGGATTCCTCGGCACCGGGAACTCGGGAAGCATCGTCTCCGGACGCCTGGCCTACTTCTTCGGCCTGGAAGGCCCCGCGGTCACCGTGGACACGGCCTGTTCCTCCTCCCTGGTGGCCCTGCACCTCGCGGTCCGGGCGCTGCGCTCCGGCGAGTGCTCGCTCGCCCTGGCCGGCGGCGTCAACGTGATGTGCAGCCCCGAACTGTTCGTCGAGTTCAGCCGGCAGGGCGGACTCGCGCCGGACGGCCGCTGCAAGTCCTTCGCGGCGGCCGCCGACGGCACCGCCTTCGGCGAGGGCACGGGCATGCTGCTGCTGGAGCGGCTGTCGGACGCCCGCCGCAACGGGCACCCCGTGCTGGCGGTCGTCCGGGGCAGCGCGGTCAACCAGGACGGCGCCTCCAACGGTCTGACGGCGCCGAACGGTCCGTCGCAGCAGCGGGTGATCCGGGCGGCGCTGGCGGACGCCGGGCTGACGGTCTCGGACGTGGACGTGGTGGAGGCGCACGGTACGGGGACGCGGTTGGGCGACCCGATCGAGGCGCAGGCGCTGCTGGCGACGTACGGGCAGGACCGTCCCGCGGACCGTCCGGTGTGGATCGGCTCGCTGAAGTCCAACATCGGCCACACCTCCGCCGCCGCCGGGGTGGCGGCCGTCATCAAGTCGGTGCTGGCGATGCGGCACGGGGTGATGCCGAAGACGCTGCACGTGGACGGCCCGACGCCCGAGGTGGACTGGTCCGCGGGCGCCGGCCGGCTGCTGACGGAGGCCCGGGCCTGGGACGACACCGGCCGTCCGCGCCGGGCGGGCGTGTCCTCGTTCGGCGTCAGCGGCACCAACGCCCACGTCGTCCTGGAACAGGCCCCGGCCGACCCGACGGCGCCCGCGCCCGAGCCCCCGCTCACGGACGAGCCCGGGCCTCCGGACACTGCCACCGCCGCCGTTCCCCTGCTCCTCTCGGCGTGCAGCCCCGAGGCGCTGCACGCCCAGGCCGCGGCACTGTCGGCCCGGATCGCGGACGGGTCGGGCGTCCGCGCCGCGGACCTCGGCTTCTCCCTGGCCACCGGCCGCGGCGCGCTGGCACACCGAGCGGTGCTGGTGGGCACGGAGGACAACCTCGCCGAACACCTGACCGCGTTGGCGCAGGGTGCCGCGGTGTCCGGTGGCGGGTTGGTTTCGGGTCGTTCGGTGCTGGTGTTCCCGGGTCAGGGTTCGCAGTGGGTGGGGATGGCTGCGGAGTTGCTGGCCGGGTCTGGGGTGTTCGCGGGGCGGATGGCGGAGTGCGAGCGGGCGTTGGCGCCGTACGTGGACTGGTCGTTGGTGGAGGCGCTGGGCTCGGAGGGGTTGCTCGCCCGGGTGGATGTGGTGCAGCCGGTGCTGTGGGCGGTGATGGTGTCGTTGGCGGAGGTGTGGCGTTCGTTCGGTGTGGTGCCGGACGCGGTGGTGGGCCATTCGCAGGGCGAGATCGCCGCGGCGGTGGTGGCGGGCGGTCTGAGCATCGACGACGGGGCGCGGGTGGTGGCACTGCGTTCCCGCGCGATCAGGGTTCTGGCGGGTCGTGGCGGTATGGCGTCGGTGCCCCTGCCGGCAGACGTGGCACGGGAGCGCATCGCCCCATGGGCGGGCCGGCTCTCGGTGGCGGCGGTCAACGGCCCCTCGTCGACGGTGGTTTCCGGTGACGCGGACGCGGTGACGGAGCTGGTGGACAAGCTGGTCTCCGAGGGTGTGCGGGCGCGCACGATCGAGGTCGACTACGCGTCGCACTCCGCCCATGTCGAGGAGATCCGCGAGCGGCTGCTCGCGGACCTGGTGGGCATCGTCCCTCGCTCCGGGGCGGTGCCGTTCTTCTCGACCGTGACGGGCGACTGGCTGGACACCGAAGCCCTGGACTCCGGGTACTGGTACCGCAATCTGCGGGAGACCGTGGAGTTCGAGCGAGCGACCACGACGCTGCTGGGGGAGGGCTTCCGGTTCTTCGTGGAGTCCAGCCCGCATGCGGTGCTGGGTGTCGCGGTGGGGGAGTCGGCGGAGGCCGCGGGTACGGATGCGGCGGTGCTGGGGACGTTGCGGCGTGGCGAGGGCGGTCGCGAGCAGGTGCTGCGTGCGGTGGGCCGTGCGTGGGAGCGGGGGTTGGGGGTGGACTGGTCGGGTGCGTTCCCGGGGGCCCGCCGGGTGGACCTGCCGACGTACGCCTTCCAGCGCACCCGCTACTGGCTCGACGTACCGACCACCAGCCAGGACATCGCCTCGGCGGGCCTCGCCACGACCGGGCACCCGCTGCTCGGTGCGGCGATGCGGGTCGCGGACTCCGGCGAGCTGCTGCTCAGCGGCCGGATCTCGCTGCGCACCCACCCCTGGCTGGCCGACCACGCGGTGTCGGGCGTCGTGCTCCTCCCCGGCACGGCCTTCCTCGAACTCGCGCTGCGCGCCGGGGCCGAGGCGGAGTGCCCGGTGGTCGAGGAGCTCACCCTCGGAGCGGCGCTCGTGCTCCCGGCCGAGGACGCCGCTCACCTGCAGCTCAGGGTCGCCGGGCCCGACGGCGACGGCCGGCGGCGGCTCAGCCTGTTCGCCCGGACGACGGCGGACGCCGACGCGCCCTGGACCGAGCACGCCACCGGCACCCTGGCACCCCGGCCCGCCGGGGGCCCGGCCGGAACCGCGGCCGCCCTGCTGAGCTGGCCGCCGACCGGTGCCGAGCCCGTGGACACCGGTGACCTCTACGAGCGCTTCGCCGGAGCCGGCTACCACTACGGCCCCGCCTTCCGCGGCATCCGGGCCGCGTGGCTGCGCGGCGGCGAGGTGTTCGCCGAGGTCGTGCTGCCGGAGCGGCAGCACGCCGACGCCGCCGGATGCGTGCTGCACCCGGCACTGCTGGACGCGGCCCTGCAGACCGCCGCGCTGCTGCCCGAGCAGGACGGCGGGGCCCGGCTGCCCTTCAGCTGGAACGGTGTGACCGGCGGGATCACCGGGGCCACCACGCTGCGCGTGCGGCTCGCCACCGCCGGGCCGGACGCCGTGACCCTGCACGCCCACGACCTGTCCGGACGGCAGGTGCTCGGCGTGGAGAGCCTGCTGCTGCGGCCTCCGGCCGCCGGCGGGCCGCTCTCCGCGACCGCCCACGGCGACCTGCTGTACCGCCTCGACTGGACCCCGGCCACCGACCCGGTCGACAGCGCCGTGCCCGGCTGGGCCGCCCTGGGCGGTGCCGTCCCCGGTGCGGTGTCGTGGCCGGACCTCGACGCCCTGGGGGCCGCCCTCGGAGCCGGCGCCGCCCTTCCCGAGGTGGTGGTGGCGGCCGTCGCCACCGCCGACCTGCCCGACCCCGCCGACCGGGTCCGCGCCACCCTGCACCAGGGCCTCGCCCTCGTCCAGCAGTGGCTGGCCGACGAGCGGTTCGCCGCCGCCAGGCTGGCCCTGCTCACCAGGGACGCGGTCCGTACCGGGCCGGTCGACCGTCCGGTCGATCCCGCCCAGGCCGCCCTGTGGGGCCTGGTGCGCAGCGCGCGGGCCGAGCACCCCGGGCGCTTCGTCCTCGTCGACGCGGCCGGCCCCGGCGGGCCGGGCGACGCCCTGCCCGCGGCGCTCGCCGCCGGGGAACCCGAACTCGCGCTGCGGAACGGCCCGCCGCTGCTGCCGCGGCTCGTCCGCGGCGGTCGGCCGGACGGCACGCTGTCCCTGCCGGAGGGCACCGCCTGGCGGCTCACCACCGACGGCCGGGGCTCCGCGGAGGACATCGTGGCGGAGCCCGCTCCGGCGGCCCTCGCCCCGCTGGGCAAGGGCGAGGTACGGATCGCGGTGCGCGCCGCCGGGCTGAACTTCCACGACGTCATCGCCGCGCTCGGCCTGGACCCCGACCCCGAGCAGCAGGGACTGGGCAGCGAGGGCGCCGGGACCGTCGTCGAGGTGGGCCCGGGCGTGGACGACCTGGTGCCCGGGGACCGGGTGATGGGGATCTTCGGGGGCGCGTTCGGCCCGACCGCCGTCGCCGACCGCCGCACCGTCGCCCGGATACCGGCGGGCTGGTCCTTCGCCCGCGCCGCATCCGTGCCGGTGGTGTTCCTCACCGCCTACTACGGTCTGTTCGACCTCGGCGGACTGCGGCGCGGGGAGTCGGTCCTGGTCCACGCGGCGGCCGGCGGTGTCGGCACGGCGGCGGTGCAGCTGGCCCGGCACGCCGGTGCGGAGGTGTTCGCGACGGCCTCCCCCGCCAAGTGGGAGGTCCTGCGGGCCGCCGGACTGGACGACGCGCACATCGCCTCCTCCCGTACCACCGACTTCGCGGAGGAGTTCCTGACGGCCACCGGCGGGCGGGGCGTCGACGTCGTACTGGACAGCCTGGCGCGGGAGTTCGTCGACGCCGGTCTGAGGTTGCTGCCGAACGGCGGCCGGTTCGTGGAGATGGGCAAGACCGACGTCCGTGACCCCGAGGCGGTGGCCGGGCAGCACCCCGGGGTCCGCTACCGGGCGTTCGACCTGATGGAGGCCGGTCCGGAGCGCATCGGCGAGATGCTCGCCGAGCTCCTCGACCTGTTCGAACAGGGGGTGCTGCGTCCCCTGCCCGTCACCGGCTGGGACGTCCGGCAGGCCCCGGCCGCCCTGCGCTCGCTCGGCCGGGCCCGGGGCATCGGCAAGAACGTCCTGCTGCTGCCCGCTGCGCCGGACCCCGAAGGGACCGTCCTGATCACCGGGGCCACCGGCACCCTGGGACGGCTCCTGGCCCGGCACCTGGTCGTCGCGCACGGGACCCGGCACCTGCTGCTGGCCGGCCGCCGGGGCGGATCCGCCGACGGCATGCCGGAGCTGGTGGGGGAACTGACCGGGCTCGGGGCGTCGGTGACCGTCGCGGCCTGCGACGTCGGCGACCGCGCCGCGCTCGCCGCCCTGCTCGGGTCGGTGCCCGCCGCGCACCCGCTGACCGCCGTCGTCCACGCGGCCGGTGTCCTGGACGACGCCACGATCGCCGGACTGACCCCGGACCGGCTCGACCGCGTCCTGCGGCCCAAGGCGGACGCGGCGCTGGCCCTGCACGAACTCACCCGGGACCTCGACCTCGCGGCGCTGGTCCTGTTCTCCTCGGGCGCCGCCCAGTTCGGAGCGGCCGGGCAGGCGAACTACGCGGCCGCCAACGCGGTCCTCGACGCCCTCGCCGCCGAACGCCGGGCCGAGGGGCTGCCCGGGCTGTCCATCGGCTGGGGCCTGTGGGAGGAGCGCAGCGGGATGACCGCCGCGGTCACCGCGGGCCGGGGCGCCGGGGCGGGCGCACTGACCTCGGCGGAGGGCCTCGCGCTGTTCGACGCGGCGCTGGACTCCCCGTACGCCTACCGGCTCGCGGCCAGGATCGCCCCGTCCGTGCTGCGGGCGGACGACCGACTGCCCGCCGTGCTCCGCGGTCTGCTCCGCCCCGCCCGGGCCGGTGCCTCCGCCGCCGCGGAACCGGTCCGCTCGATGGCGCGGCAGCTCGCCGAACTGCCCGAGGCCGAGCTGCACCGCACCCTGCTCGACCTGGTGCGCGGCACCGCCGCGGCGGTGCTCGGCCACAGTTCGCCGAACCTGGTCCGGCCGACCCGCCCGTTCAAGGACGTCGGCTTCGACTCCCTCACCGGGGTCGAACTGCGCAACCGGCTGGCGTCCGCGACCGGGCTGCGGCTGCCGGCGGCGCTCGTCTTCGACCACCCCACGCCGGAGGCGCTGGCACGTCACCTCGCCGAGCGGGCGACCGCTGCCCGCCCGACCGGCGACGCGGCGGTCCGGGCCGGGCTCGACACCCTGGAGACCCTGCTCGACGCCCTGCCGCCGGACGGCGTCAGCGACGAACTCGCCGCCCGGATCAGGGAAGTGCTGTCCCGCCCGCTGCCCGGCGGGACCGCGGCCGGCAGCGTCCGCCCCACGGGCGAGGTGGACGACCTGGCCGCCGACCTGATCGAGGCGGCCAGCGACGACGAGGTGTTCGACTACATCGACCGGCAGTTGGGATCCGCATGACCGGGGCACCGGTCCACGCCGTCCGCGCACCCCGCGCACCCCGCGCACCCCGCGCCCTCCCGGCCGTCCGCGCACCCCGCGCACCCCGCGCCCTCCCGGCCGTCCGCGCACCCCGCGCGGCCAGGGACGAGACCCGAGCAGCCCGAGACGAAAGCAGCGGTGTCCAGTGAGCGACCAGAGGATGCGCGACTACCTCAACCGGGTGACCATCGACCTGCGGGACACCCGGTTGCGGCTCCGGGAGGCCGAGGCCCGCGCGAGCGAGCCGATCGCGATCGTTGCGATGAGCTGCCGCTTCCCGGGCGGTGTCCGCACCCCGGAGGACCTGTGGGACCTGCTCGCCGAAGGCCGCGACACCGTCGGGTCCGTCCCCGGGGACCGGGGCTGGGAGACCGCCTGGCCGTCCGGCGGCACCGTCCCCGGGCGGGGGGCGTTCCTCGACAGCGCGGCGGACTTCGACCCGGAGTTCTTCGGCATCTCGCCCCGTGAGGCGGTCGCGATGGACCCGCAGCAGCGGCTGCTGCTGATGGCGTCCTGGGAGGCCGTCGAGCAGGCCGGCATCGACCCGCTCACCCTGCGGGGCAGCCGCACCGGGGTGTACGCCGCGGCCATCGACCAGGGGTACGCGACGCTGGGCTCCGGCGCCGCCGAAGCCGTCCAGGGGTTCCTGATGACGGGGAACTCGATGAGCGTGATGTCCGGGCGGGTGTCCTACGCGCTCGGGCTCGAAGGCCCCGCCGTCACCGTGGACACCGCCTGTTCGGCCTCGCTGGTGGCGCTGCACCTCGCGGCGCGGGCCCTGCGGGCCGGTGAGTGCTCGCTCGCCCTGGCCGGCGGGGTCAGCGTGATGGCGCTGCCGGCGGTGTTCGTCGAGTTCAGCCGCCAGGGCGCGATGTCCGCCGACGGCCGCTGCAAGCCGTTCGCCGCGGCCGCGGACGGCACCGGCTGGGGCGAGGGCGTGGGGATGCTGCTGCTGGAGCGGCTGTCGGACGCGCGCCGCAACGGCCGTACGGTGCTGGCCGTGCTGCGCGGTTCGGCGATCAACCAGGACGGCGCCAGCAACGGCCTGACCGCCCCCAACGGCCCCTCCCAGCAGCGGGTGATCCGAGCCGCCCTCGCCGACGCCGGCCTGACCGCGTCCGAGGTGGACATGGTGGAGGCGCACGGCACCGGTACCACCCTCGGCGACCCGATCGAGGCCGACGCGCTGCTCGCCACGTACGGCCAGGACCGGCCTGCCGGGCGTCCGCTGTGGCTGGGGTCGCTGAAGTCGAACATCGGGCACACCCAGGCCGCCGCCGGGGTCGCGGGGGTGATCAAGGCGGTCCTCGCGCTGCGGCACGGCGTCCTGCCGCGCACCCTGCACGTGGACGCGCCCACCCCGCACGCCGAGTGGTCCTCGGGCGCCGTCGAACTCCTCACCGAGGCCCGTGACTGGCCCGCGCTCGACCGGCCGCGCCGGGCCGGGGTGTCCTCGTTCGGCATGAGCGGCACCAACGCGCACGTCGTCCTCGAACAGGCACCGGAGCCCGAACCGGCCGACGGACCGGAAGCAGCGACCGACGGGCCGGACACCGCGGCCGCGCCGGGCGCTCCCGGGGCCGTGCTGCCCTGGGTGCTCTCCGGCCGCACCGCCGCCGCGCTCGGGGACCAGGCGGCCCGGCTGCGTGCCCGGCTCGCCACGGACACGCCCGCACGGCCGGCCGACATCGGGTTCTCGCTGGCGACCACCCGGTCCGCCTTCGAGCACCGGGCCGTGGTGATCGGCGACGGACACCCCGAACTGCTGGACGGCCTCGCCGCCCTGTCCGGACCGGGCACGGACGTCCTCACCGGCGCGGCCCCGGATCCTGCCCCGGCTGCGCCCGCCGATGTCGTAGCGGGCACCGGCCGGGTCGTCGAGGGCCGGACGGCCCTGGTGTTCCCCGGCCAGGGCTCCCAGTGGGCCGGCATGGCACAGGACCTGCTCGCCACCAGCCCCGCCTTCCGGGACCGCCTCACCGCCTGCGACGCCGCCCTCTCCGCCCATGTCGACTGGCGGCTCCCCGCCGTCCTGGAGGGCGCGCCCGGGGCACCCTCGCTGGAGCGGGTGGACGTCGTGCAGCCGGTGCTGTGGGCGGTGATGGTGTCCCTGGCCGCGCACTGGGAGTCCTGGGGCGTCCGGCCCGACGCCGTGGTCGGGCACAGCCAGGGCGAGATCGCCGCCGCCGTGGTGGCGGGGGCGCTGAGCCTGGAGGACGGGGCGAAGGTCGTCGCCCTGCGCAGCCGGGCCATCCGGGCCCTCGCCGGACTCGGCGGCATGGTCGCGGTGTCCCTGCCCGAGGACCGGGTCCGCGCCGAGATCGCCCCCTGGGCCGGGAAGCTGTCGCTGGCCGCCGTCAACGGGCCCGCCGCCGTGGTGGTCTCGGGGGAGCCGGGTGCCCTGGCCGAACTGCTCGCCCACTGCGCCGCCCGGGGCGTACGGGCCCGGTCCGTACCCGTGGACTACGCCTCGCACTCGGCCCAGGTCGAAGGAATCAGGTCCGAGGTGCTGACCGCGCTGGCCGGCGTACGCCCGCTCCCGGCCCGGATCCCGCTCTTCTCCACCGTCACCGGCGACCGGCTCGACACCACGGTCATGGACGCCGACTACTGGTACCGCAACCTCCGCGGGACCGTCCGCTTCGACGCGGCCGTACGCGCCCTGGTCGAGCAGGGCCACGAGGTCTTCGTCGAGGTGTCGCCGCACCCGGTGCTCACCATGGCCCTCCAGGACACCGCCGAGGCCACCGGCGCCGAGGAGCCGCCCGTGGTCGTCGGCACCCTGCGCCGCGACGACGGCGGACTGCGCCGGGCCCTGCGCTCGGCCGCCGAACTGTGGGTGGAGGGCGCGGCCGTCGACTGGTCCGCGGTGTACGCCGGCACCGGCGCCCGCCCGACCGCCCTGCCCGGATACCCCTTCCAGCTGCGGCGCTACTGGCTGGAGCCGGAGGCCGCGCCCGACCCCGGACCGGCCGCCGCCGACCCGCACGACACGGCCTTCTGGCACATGGTCGACCACGACGCCCCGGCCGAGATCGCCGCCCACCTCGCCGTCGACGAGGAGGCCCTCGCCCCCGTCCTGCCCGCCCTGCGCGGCTGGCGCAAACAACGGCGCGACGAGAGCGTCGTCGACTCCTGGCGCTACCGCGTCGGCTGGCAGCCCCTGCCCGACCCGCCGGCCGCCACCCCCGCCGTCGGCACCTGGCTCGTCGTCCTGCCCGCCGGACACGCCGACGACGCACGGGTGCGCGGCCCGCTGCTCGCCCTCACCGAGGCGGGCGCCACCGTCGTCACCGCCGAACTCACGGCCGACGCCGTCCGCCGCACGGACCTCGCGGACACGCTCGCCACCGCCCTCGGCGACCGCGTCCCGACCGGTGTGCTGTCGCTGCTGGCCGCCGACGACCGGCCCCACCCCGACCACCCGGCCCTGCCCACGGGGACGGCACTCACCGTCGCCCTGGTGCAGGCCCTGGGCGACCTCGCCCTCGCGGCACCCCTCTGGTGCGCCACCACCGGGGCCGTGTCCACGGGCCCGGACGACCCGGTCACCCACCCCCGCCAGGCACTGGTCTGGGGCACCGGACTGGTGGCCGCGCTGGAACTGTCCGCCCGCTGGGGCGGCCTCGTCGACCTGCCGCCGGACCTCGACGCCCGCGCCGGGGCCCGGCTCGTCGCGGTACTGACGGCCCACGGCCCCGGCACGGACGGCGCCGGCCGCGAGGACCAACTCGCCCTGCGCCCCACCGGCCTGCTGGCCCGCCGGCTGCGGCGCGCCCCCCGGACCGACGGCCGTACGGAGCACTGGAAGCCCCGCGGCACCGTCCTGCTGACCGGCGGCACCGGAGCCGTCGGCCCGCACCTCGCCCGCTGGCTGGCCCGCGGCGGTGCCACCCACCTCGTCCTGCCCGGCCGCCGCGGCCCCCAGGCACCCGGCGCGGCCGAACTCGCCGCGGAACTGGCCGCCCTCGGCGTACGGCTGACGCTGCCCGTCTGTGACCTGGCGGACCGTCAGGCCGTTGCGGCGCTGCTCACCGGCCTGGAGACGGCGGGCGACCCGGTCACCGCGGTCGTCCACGCGGCCGCCTTCGTCGCGCTCGCCCCCCTGGACGCCACACCGATGTCCGCGTTCGAACAGATCGTCGCGGCCAAGGCCGCCGGCGCCGAACACCTCGACGCGCTGCTCGACCGCGAACTCGACGCCTTCGTCCTGTTCTCCTCGATCGCCGGGGTCTGGGGCAGCGGCGACCACGGCGCCTACGCCGCGGCCAACGCCTACCTCGACGCCCTGGCCCAGCACCGCCGGGCCCGCGGCCTCACCGCCACCACCGTCGACTGGGGCATCTGGCAGGCCGAGAACCCCTGGCAGGACCGCCTCGCCGGAGCGGACGCCGACCTGTTCAACCTGGAGCAGCACGGCCTGCCCAGGATCGCCCCCGACCTCGCCGTCCACGCCCTGCAACAGGCACTGGACGACGACGAGACCGTACTCGCCGTCGCCGACGTCGACTGGGAGCAGTTCGCCGCCGTCTTCACCTCCACCCGCCCCAGCCCGCTGCTCACCGGCATCCCCGAAGCCCGACGTGCCCTGGAGGCCTCGACCGGCGACACGGCGGCACCCGCCGCCGCGCTGCTGCGCCAACGGCTGGCCGGCCTCGCCGAGTCCGAACAGCACCGCCTGCTGCTCGACCTGGTCCGCACCCACGCGGCGGCCGTCCTCGGCCATCCCTCGGTGGACGCGATCCGGCCCGGCGCGGCCTTCCAGGACCTGGGCTTCGCCTCCCTCACCGCGGTCGAACTCCGCAACCGGCTCAACACCGCCACCGGACTGCGGCTGCCGTCCACCCTGATCTTCGACCACCCGTCGTCCACCGCGCTCGCCCGGGAGGTCCGCGCCGAACTGCTCGGCCGGCAGGCCGGCGAGCCGCGCCCCGGCGACCCGGACGCCGCCGCGAACCCGCCCGCGCCCGCTTCCGACGACGAGCCGATCGCGATCGTGTCCATGGCCTGCCGTTTCCCCGGCGGCATCGGCACCCCGGAAGACCTGTGGAGCCTGCTCGCCGCCGGTGGCGACGCCGTCTCGGACCTGCCCGTCGACCGCGGCTGGGACATCGAGTCCCTCTACGACCCCGACCCCGACCGCGCCGGCACCTCGACCACCCGGCGGGGCGGCTTCCTGCACGACGCGGCGGACTTCGACGCGGAGTTCTTCGGCATCTCGCCGCGCGAGGCCCTGGCCATGGACCCCCAGCAGCGGCTGCTGCTGGAGACCACCTGGGAGGCGATCGAACGCGCCGCCATCGACCCGGTCGCCCTGCGCGGCAGCCGCACCGGCGTGTTCACCGGCGTCAACTACGCCGACTACGCGGCCGTCGTCGCCCGGTCGGAGGAGGGGGACGGCCACCTGCTCACCGGCAGCGCACCCAGCGTCGTGTCCGGCCGGGTCGCCTACACCCTGGGCCTCGAAGGCCCCGCGGTGACCGTCGACACGGCCTGCTCCTCCTCGCTCGTCGCCATGCACTACGCCGGCCGGGCCCTGCGCGGCGGCGACTGCTCCCTCGCCCTGGTCGGCGGCGTCGCCCTGATGGCGACGCCCGGCGCCCTGATCAGCTTCTCCCGTCAACGGGGACTCGCCGAGGACGGCCGCTGCAAGGCCTTCTCGGACGACGCGGACGGCATGGGCATGGGCGAGGGCGTCGGCGTCCTGCTGCTGGAGCGGCTGTCGGACGCCCGCCGCAACGGACACCCGGTGCTTGCGGTGGTCCGCGGCTCCGCCGTCAACCAGGACGGCGCCAGCAACGGACTCTCCGCCCCCAACGGTCCGTCGCAGCAGCGGGTGATCCGGGCGGCGCTCGCGGACGCGGGGCTGTCGGCGTCCGAGGTCGACGTGGTGGAGGCGCACGGCACCGGCACCACCCTCGGCGACCCCATCGAGGCGCAGGCCCTGCTGGCCACCTACGGTCAGGACCGGCCCGCCGAACGGCCCCTGCTGGTCGGCTCCCTCAAGTCCAACCTCGGCCACGCCCAGGCGGCGTCGGGTGTGGCGGGGGTCATCAAGACGGTGCTGTCCATGCAGCACGGGCAGGTGCCCCGCACCCTGCACGTCGGCACGCCCTCCAGCCACGTGGACTGGACGCGCGGCGCGCTGGTCCTCGCGACCGAGCAGCAGCCCTGGCCGCGCCACGACCGCCCCTTCCGGGCCGGGGTGTCCTCGTTCGGCCTGAGCGGCACCAACGTCCACGCCATCCTCGAACACACCCCTCCGGAGGACGACGGTCCGCCGGCCGAGCGCACCCCCCTGCCGGCGGTGCCCTGGCTGCTGTCGGCGAAGAGCCCGCAGGCACTTCGTCTCCAGGCCGACCGCCTGCGCCGCCACCTGGACGGCAACCCCGGCGGCGACCCGCGTGACATCGGATCCGCCCTGCGCACGCGCACCGCCTTCGAGTACCGGAAGGCACTGGTCGGGAACGGGGACCGACTTCGCACCCTGCTGGGCCAGATGGCCGACGACGATTCGGGAACGTGGGACGGCGGTCGCCCGGTCGAGGGTCGTTCGGTGCTGGTGTTCCCGGGTCAGGGTTCGCAGTGGGTGGGGATGGCCGCGGAGCTGTTGGCCGGGTCGGGGGTGTTCGCGGGTCGGATGGCGGAGTGCGAGCGGGCGTTGGCGCCGTATGTGGATTGGTCGTTGGTGGAGGCGCTGGGTTCGGAGCGGTTGCTCGCCCGGGTGGATGTGGTGCAGCCGGTGCTGTGGGCGGTGATGGTGTCGTTGGCGGAGGTGTGGCGTTCGTTCGGTGTGGTGCCGGACGCGGTGGTGGGTCATTCGCAGGGTGAGATCGCGGCGGCCTGTGTGGCTGGTGGTCTGAGCATCGACGACGGGGCGCGGGTGGTGGCGCTGCGTTCCCGTGCGATCAAGGTCGTGGCGGGTCGTGGCGGTATGGCGTCGGTGCCGTTGCCGGTGGAGGCGGTGCGGGAGCGGCTGGGGGGCCGGTTGTCGGTGGCGGCGGTGAACGGTCCGTCGTCGACGGTGGTGTCGGGTGACGCCGACGCGGTCACCGCGTTCGTCGAGGAGTTGGTGGGGAAGGGGGTGCGGGCACGTCTGATCGAGGTCGATTACGCGTCGCACTCCGTCCATGTGGAGGAGCTCCGCGAGCGTCTGCTGTCCGACCTGGACGACATCACCCCTGTCACCGGTTCGGTGGCGTTCTTCTCGACGGTGACGGGTGGTTGGCTGGACACGAAGTCCCTTGACGCGGAGTACTGGTACCGCAATCTGCGGGAGACCGTGGAGTTCGAGCGGGCGACCACGACGCTGCTGGGCGAGGGCTTCCGGTTCTTCGTCGAGTCCAGCCCGCATGCGGTGCTGTCGGTCGCGGTGGGGGAGTCGGTGGAGGCCGCGCGTACGGATGCGGCGGTGCTGGGGACGTTGCGCCGTGGCGAGGGTGGCGTGGAGCAGGTGTTGCGTGCGGTGGGCCGTGCGTGGGAGTGCGGGTTGGGGGTGGACTGGTCGGGTGCGTTCCCGGAGGCCCGCCGGGTGGACCTGCCGACGTACGCCTTCCAGCGCACCCGCTACTGGCCCGAGTCCGCGCCCACGACGGCGGCCGATGTCAGCTCGGCCGGGCTCGACCCGGCCGACCACCCCGTCCTCGGAGCGGCCGTCGAGCTGGCCGACACCGGTGAACTCGTGCTCACCGGCCGGCTGTCGCTGCGTACCCACCCCTGGCTCGCCGACCACGCCGTGGCCGGTACGGTCCTGCTGCCCGGCGCGGCCTTCGCGGAACTCGCGGTCCGCGCCGCGGACGAGGCCGGATGCCGCACGGTGGAGGAACTGACACTTCAGTCACCGCTGTTGATACCCGCCGACACCGCCGTCCGCCTGCAAGTGCGGGTGGGCGCCGCGGACGCGCACGGCAGCCGCTCGCTGGACCTGTTCTCCTGCCGGGAGGACGCGGCGACCCAGCACTGGACCGCGCACGCGACCGGCGTACTCACCGCCGACGCCACGACCCGTGAGCCGGGGTCCGCTCCCGCACCGGACGACGCCGGCGCCTGGCCCCCGCCCGGCGCCGTCCCGATCCCCGTCGACGACCTGTACGAGCGGTTCGACGCCTCCGGGTACGGCTACGGACCCGCCTTCCGCGGGCTCACCACGGCCTGGCGCCGGGGCGAGGAGATCCTCACCGAGGTACGCCTGCCCGAGGACCAGCACCGGTCCGCCTCCGCCTACGGTGTGCACCCCGCCCTCCTGGACGCTGCCCTCCAGGGGCTGTTCCTGCGCGCCCAGCAGGAGGACGGACCCGACCCGGACCGGCCCTCCGCCGGACTGCCGTTCTCCTGGAGCGGAATCAGGCTGCACGCCTCCGGAGCCACCGTGCTCAGGGTGCGGCTCGGTCTCCGGCCCGACGGATCGGTGTCGATCGACGCGACCGACCCGAACGGCCTCCCGGTCGCGTCGGTCGAGGCGCTCGCCGTCCGCCCGGTCGACCTCGACACCCTCCGCCCGGGCGCGGGCCCGGAGTCCCTCTACCGGCTGCGGTGGTCGGCGGCGCCCGCCACCGCACCCGCCGACGCCCTCGGGCACTGGGCGGTCCTCGGCGGCCGGGACCTCTTCCCGGACAGCTATCCGGACCTGGCCGCGCTCGGTGCCGCGCTGGACGGCGGAGCGCCGTCGCCCGCCGCCGTGCTGGCGTGGTGCGACCACGCCCCGGAACTCCCGGTCCCGCCCGACGCCGCATCCGTGCACACCGCCCTCGACGACGCCCTGCGGCTCGTCCAGGACTGGCTGGCCGACCCGCGGTGGGACGACGGCACCCGGCTCGTGCTCGTCACCCGGGGCGCGGTGTCCACGGCGGCCGGTGAAGAGGTCATCGACCTCACCGGCGCGGCGGTCCGCGGCCTGGTCCGCTCCGCCCAGTCCGAGCATCCGGACCGCTTCCTGCTGATCGACACCGACGACCCGGCGGCCGTGACCGGCCTGCTGCCCCGGGCACTGGCCGGAACGGAACCCCAACTGGCGATACGCGGCGGGGAGCTGCTCGCCGCCCGCCTCACCAGGGCCACCGTCGCGACGGACCCTGACCAGGCCCCGGACACGCCGTCCGGCATCGCCGCGACCGGGGGAACCGTCCTCGTCACCGGGGCCGGCGGCACGCTCGGCGGCCTGGTGGCACAGCACCTCGTGACCGCGCACGGCGTACGGAACCTGCTGCTCGTCGGCAGGCGGGGCGCGGACGCCCCGGGCCTGGCCGACCTCGCCGCCGAACTGCGCGGCCTCGGCGCCCGGGTGGACGTGGCGGCCTGCGACGTCGCCGACCGGGACGCGCTCGCCGCGCTGCTCGCCGGTGTCCCCGCCGACCGTCCGCTGAGCGCGGTCGTCCACGCGGCCGGCGTCCTGGACGACGGGACGGTCGAATCGCTGACCCCCGGGCGGATGCGCCACGTCCTGCGGCCCAAGGTCGACGCGGCCCTCAACCTGCACGCCCTCACCCGTGATCTGCCGCTGTCGGCCTTCGTCCTGTTCTCCTCCGCGTCCGCGACGGTCGGCAACGCCGGGCAGGGCAACTACGCGGCCGCCAACGCCTTCCTCGACGCGCTCGCCCAGCACCGCCGGGCCCTGGGACTGCCCGCCCAGTCCCTCGCCTGGGGCCTGTGGGAGCGCCGCAGCACCATGACCGGCACGCTCACCGCCGCCGACCTGCGGCGGATGTCCCGGGGAGGTACGGCGGCCATCGGCAGCGACGAGGGTCTGGCCATGTTCGACGCGGCGCTCACGCTGGACGAACCGCTGCTCGTCCCGGTCAGGATCGACCTCGGCCGGCTCCGGACGGCTGCCCGGACCGGACCCGTTCCGGCCCTGCTCTCCGCCCTGGTCCCCGGCACCGCACGCCGCCCGGCGTCCGGGGCCGACGCCGCCGGAGCGGACTCGCTGCGCCGCCGGCTGACCGGCCTCACCCCGGAGGAACGCGTCGCCACCCTGCTCGAGCTGGTACGGAGCCGGGCCGCCGAGGTCCTCGGCCACGGCGGAGCCGGGGCCGTCGACCCGGACCAGGCGTTCAAGGACCTCGGCTTCGACTCGCTCACCTCCGTCGAACTCCGCAACCGCCTCAGCGCCGCCACCGGCCGCCGGCTGCCCGCGACCCTGGTCTTCGACCACCCCACCCCGGCCGCCGTCGCCGCCCACCTCAGCGGGCGCCTGGTACCCGACGGGGCGGGCGACCCCGTCGGCACCGGGAAGGCCACCGAGGCGCACCGCGCGGACCGGCCGGAGACACCGGACACGCCGGCTCCCGCCGCCGCCGACATCAACGCCATGGCCGTCGACGAACTCGTCCGGATGGCCCTGGGCGGCGAACGTGATTGACCGACAGCCGCAGAAGGAGAAGGCCAACCCCATGCCCACCGACACGGACCAGGTGGTCGCCGCCCTGCGAGCCTCGCTGCTGGACAACCAGCGCCTGCAGCAGGAGAACCGACGGCTGCGCGACGAATCCGCCGAGCCCATCGCCGTCGTGGCGATGAGCTGCCGCTACCCCGGTGGCGTGCGTACCCCGGAAGACCTGTGGGAGCTGCTGCTCAAGGAACGCGACGCGGTCTCGCCGTTCCCCACCGACCGCGGCTGGGACGTCGAGGGCGGTTTCGACGCCGACCCCGACGCCCCCGGCACCTTCTACGTCCGTGAAGGCGGCTTCCTCCACGACGCGACCGGCTTCGACGCCGGCTTCTTCGGCATCTCCCCGCGGGAGGCCCTGGCCATGGACCCGCAGCAGCGGCTGCTGCTGGAAGCCTCCTGGGAGGTGGTGGAACGCGCGGGCATCGACCCGACGACCCTGCGCGGCAGCCGCACCGGCGTCTACACCGGAGTGATCTACAGCGAGTACGGGTCCCGGCTCGGCCGGGTGCCCGAGGAAGTGGAAGGCTTCCTCGGCACCGGCACCATTCCCAGCGTGGCCTCGGGCCGGATCGCCTACACGCTGGGCCTGGAAGGCCCGGCGGTCACCCTGGACACCGCCTGCTCGTCCTCCCTGGTCGCCGTCCACCTCGCCTGCCAGGGGCTGCGCTCCGGCGACACCACCCTCGCCCTGGCCGGCGGTGTGACCGTGATGTCCACGCCCGGCCTGTACGTCGGATTCAGCCGCCAGCGCGGCCTGGCACCCGACGGGCGCAGCAAGTCCTTCTCGTCCGCGGCGGACGGAGCCGGGTTCGGGGAGGGCCTCGGCCTGCTCCTGCTCGAACGGCTCTCGGACGCCCGCCGCAACGGGCACCCGGTCCTGGCCGTCGTCCGCGGCTCGGCCGTCAACCAGGACGGCGCCAGCAACGGCCTGACCGCCCCGAACGGGCCCGCGCAGCAGCGCGTCATCAACGCGGCGCTCGCCCGTGCCGGACTCGCCCCGTCCGAGGTCGACATGGTGGAGGCGCACGGCACCGGCACCGTCCTCGGCGACCCCATCGAGGCGCAGGCGCTCATGGCCGCGTACGGGCAGGGCCGGCCCGCCGGGCGGCCGTTGCGGCTGGGATCGCTGAAGTCCAACCTGTCCCACACCCAGGCCGCCGCAGGTGTCGGCGGGGTGATCAAGTCGGTGCTCGCGATGCGTCACGGCGTGATGCCGCGCACCCTGCACGTCGACCGTCCCTCGCCCCGCATCGACTGGACCGAGGGAGCCGTCTCCCTGCTCACCGAGGCCGCCCCCTGGCCGGAGACGGGCCGTCCGCGTCGGGCCGGGGTGTCCTCCTTCGGCGCCAGTGGGACCAACGCCCACGTCGTCCTCGAACAGGCCCCGGCCGACCCGGCGGCCTCCGACGGGCCCGCCACGCCGGAACCGGTACTCCCCGCCGTTCCCTGGATCCTGTCGGCGCGCACTCCGGACGCGCTGCGCGCCCAGGCGACGGCGCTGCACGAGCGGGTGGTGGCGGACCCGGGCCTGAGCGTGGCGGACGTGGGTCTCTCACTGGTGGCAGGGCGTTCGCGGTTCGCGGAGCGTGCGGTGGTGGTGGGGGCGGACCGGGGCGAGCTGCTGGCCGGTGTCGCCGCCCTGTCGCGGGGCGTGGGCTCGGCGGCCGTGAGGGTCGGCGGTGGGCCGGTCCCGGGCCGTTCGGTGCTGGTGTTCCCGGGTCAGGGTTCGCAGTGGGTGGGGATGGCCGCGGAGCTGCTGGCCGAATCGGGGGTGTTCGCGGGGCGGATGGCGGAGTGCGGGCGTGCTCTGGCGCCTTACGTGGACTGGTCGTTGGTGGAGGCGTTGGGTTCGGAGGCGCTGTTGGCGCGGGTGGATGTGGTGCAGCCGGTGCTGTGGGCGGTGATGGTGTCGCTGGCGGAGGTGTGGCGTTCGTTCGGTGTGGTGCCGGACGCGGTGGTGGGCCATTCGCAGGGTGAGATCGCCGCGGCGGTGGTGGCGGGCGGTCTGAGCATCGACGACGGGGCGCGGGTGGTGGCGCTGCGTTCCCGCGCGGTGGGGGCGTTGGCGGGCCGTGGCGGTATGGCCTCGGTGCCCCTGCCGGCGGACCTGGCACGGGAGCGCATCGCCCCGTGGGCGGGCCGGCTCTCGGTGGCGGCGGTGAACGGCCCTTCGTCGGTGGCGGTGTCGGGTGACGCGGACGCGGTGGCGGCACTGGTGGCGCAACTCCTTGAGGAAGGCGTGTGGGCGACTCGCATCGAGACCGACTTCGCGTCGCACTCCTCGCACGTGGAGCAGATCCGCGAGCGCCTGCTCTCCGACCTGGACGGGATCACCCCCCTCGCAGGTGCCGTGCCGTACTGGTCCAGCGTGACCGGCGGCCTGCTGGACACGAAGTCCCTGGACGCCGAGTACTGGTACCGCAACATCCGGCAGACCGTCGAGTTCGAGCGGGCGACCCGCTCGCTCCTCGCGGCCGGGCACCGCGTCTTCGTCGAGTCCGGCCCCCAGCCCGCCCTGATGTACGCGATCGAGGACACGGCTGCCGACGCCGGCGCCCCCGACACGCTGCTGCTCGACACCCTGCGACGCGGGGCCGGAGGGCTCCACCGGTTCCAGCTCGCGCTCGCCGAGGCACACGTCCGGGGCCTGCGGGTCGACTGGGAGCGGTTGTTCGCCGGAACCGGCGCCCGGCGGGTGGACCTGCCCGCCTACGCCTTCCAGCGCCGCCGCTACTGGCTCGACGCTGTGCTGGCCGACCGGGACCAGGCGGCCGTCGGCCAGTCCGCCGTGGACCACCCGCTGCTCGGCGCCGCGGTCGAACTGCCCGACGACGCGGGCACCCTGTTCACCGGCCGGCTCTCCCCGGCCACCCACCCCTGGCTCGTCGACCACGCCGTGGCCGGAGCCGTGATCGTGCCCGGCGCGGCCCTCGTGGAGCTGGCCGCGCACGTGGGCCGCCGCCTCGGCTGCGCCCTCGTGGAGGAGCTGACCCTCGCCGCCCCGCTGCTGCTGCCCGACGATCAGGCTGTGCAACTGCGCGTACGGGTGGGTGCCGAGGACGGCACGGGACGGCGCCCGGTGGAGTTCCACTCCCGGCCCGAGGCCGCTCCCGGCTCCGCCGAACGGCCCTGGACCCGGCACGCGACCGGCGCGGTCGGCCCCCGGGAGCCCTCGGCCGACCAGGACAACACGACCGGCCGGGACAACACGACCGGCCGGGACGACACGACCGGCCGGGACGACACGACCGGCCGGGACGACACGACCGGCCGGGACGACACGTCCGAACCGGTCGGCACCTGGCCCCCGCCCGACGCGGTCCCCCTCGACGTGGACGCACTGTACGGGCTGCTCGAAGCCCGGGGCGTCGCCTACGGCCCGGCGTTCCGGGGACTGCGCGCCGCCTGGCGCACCGAGGACGCGATCCACGCCGAAGTGGCCCTCCCCGACGGCCTCCCCGGCACCGGGGCGGACACCTTCGGCGTGCACCCGGCCCTCCTGGACGCGGCCCTCCAGACGACCGGTCTGCGCGAAGGCGTCGTGAGCCCGGAGCCCGCCGACGGCGTCCCGCTGCCGTTCTCCTGGCAGCGGGTCGCGATCGAACCCTCCGACGCGACGGTCCTGCGTGTCCGGCTGCGCCCCGGCGGCCCCGACGCCGTCACCGCGCTGATCACCGATCCGTCGGGGAGCACCGTGGCGACCGTCGGCTCGCTCACCCTGCGCACGGCGTCCACCGCCGCCCTGCGGGCGTCCTCCGGCTCCGTCTTCCACGTCGGCTGGACGCCGGTCGCTGCCGGGCCCGGTCCGCGCCCGGTCACCCGCTGGGGCCTCCTCGGCCCGCGGGACGAGCGGCTGCTGCCGGCCGCCTTCCCCACCGAACCCCCGTCCGCGACACCCGACGCGATGCTGCTGACCTGCCCCCCGTCCGCCGGGACCGTGACTGCCGACACCGTGACCGCGAACGGTGCGACCGCCGAAGCCCCCGCCCGGGAGGCGGACCCCGCGGCGGTGCACGCGGTCGCGTCCGGGGTCCTGGACCGCCTCCGGGCCCACCTGGCCGACGACACCACCGCCCGGACACCCCTGGTGGTGCTCACCAGGGGTGCGACCGGCCCGTTCGGCGCGCAGCCGCGGCCGACGGACCTCGGCGCGGCGGCCGTCTGGGGCATGCTCAGGGCCGCTCAGCTCGAACACCCGGACCGGTTCGTGCTGTTGGACGTCGAAGGGCCGGACGCTGACGGTCTCGGCGACGCGCTCGCCGACCTGCTCGCCACGGGCGAACCGCAGGCGGCCCTGCGCGGCGGCGTCCTGTACGCGCCCCGACTGGTGAGGCCGCCGGCCACCGCCACGAACGCCACGAACGCCGCCCCCGCGTCCACTCCCGCGCCCACTCCCGGGACAGCGGCCCGGCCGGCCGGCGCGTTCGGACCGGCCGACGGGACGGTCCTGCTGAGCGGCGGTGGCGCTCTCGCGGCCGTCCTGGCGCGCCACCTGGTCGCCGCGCACGGGGTGCGCCACCTCCTCGTGCTGAGCCGCCGCGGCGCCGACGCCCCCGGCATGCCGGAGCTGACGGCGGAGCTTTCCGGGGCCGGAGCGGAACTGACCGCCCTCAGCTGTGATGTGTCCGACCGTCAGGCCCTGGCCACCGCCCTGGCAGGCATCCCCGAACACCGTCCCCTGTGCGCCGTGGTCCACACCGCCGGAGTGCTCGACGACGGTCTGCTGGACGGGCTGACGGGGGAGCGGATGAGCAGCGTCCTGCGGCCCAAGGTCGACGCCGCCCACCACCTCGACCGGCTGACGCGCGGAGCGGACCTCGCCGCGTTCGTCGTCTTCTCCTCCGCCGCGGGCGTGCTGGGCAGCCCCGGACAGGCGTCCTACTCGGCCGCCAACGCCGCGCTGGACGCCCTCGTCGCGGAACGCCGACGGCTCGGGCTCCCCGGCCTGTCCCTGGCCTGGGGGCCCTGGGAGCGGGTGAGCGGGATGACGGCGGAGCTCGGCGGCGCCGAACGGCGGCGCATCGACCGGCGCGGCGCCCGCGGCCTCTCCGACGAGGAGGCCATGGCCCTGCTGGACAGCGTGTGCGTCCCGGACGCCGCCCCGTCGGCAGGCGGGAGTCCCGTCGTCCTGGCCCACCTGGACCTGACCGTGCGCGGCGACGGCCCGGTGCACCCGATGCTGCGCTCCCTGGTCCGCCGCGGCCCGACCGCGACGACCGGGGCGAAGGGGACGCCGACCGCCGCCGCAGCGCTCCGGCATCGGCTCGACACCGCCGCCGACGAACAGGGACGCGAGCTGGTCCTGCGCGAACTCGTCCTCGCCGAGGCCGCCGAAGTCCTCGGCCACAGCGACTCCGGGGCGCTGTCCGCGACGGTGCCCTTCCTCTCCGTCGGATTCGACTCGTTGACCGCGGTGGAGCTGCGCAACCGGCTGGCCGCCGCCACCGGACTGCGGCTGCGGCCCTCCGCCGTCTTCGACAGCGGCACCCCCGCCGCGCTCGCGGCGCGCCTCGCCGCCGAGGCCCGGCCGGAGGACACCCCCAGGGCCGGAACGGCACCCGCGGCCGGAACCCCCGCGGCCGGAGCCTCCGTGTCCGGCACCGACGCCGTCGACAGCGACCCGGTGAGCGTGCTGTTCCGCCAGGCCTGCGCACTCGGCCGGATCGACGAGGGCATCGCCCTGCTCAAGAACGCCTCCGCCCTGCGCCCGGCCTTCCACCGCGGCAGCGACCTCGCGGCCGCCGGCACCGGCCCGCGGCTGCTGCGCCTGAACGAGCGAGCCGACGCCCCCGTACTCGTCTGCTTCGGCTCCGTCGTCGCGCTCGGCGGCGCCCACCAGTACGCCCGCTTCGCCGCCCGCTTCCGGGACCGCTACGCCGTCGCCGCCCTGGACGCCCCCGGATTCGTCCCCGAGCAGGAACTGCCCGCCGACATGTCGGCCCTGCTGGACTTCCAGGCGACGACACTGCTCCGGGAACTGCCCGGACGGACGCTCGTGCTGGCCGGCTCCTCCTCCGGCGGCACGCTCGCCCACGGCGTGGCCGCCGCGCTGGAACAGCGCGGCGAGGGCCCGGCGGCCGTGGTGCTGCTGGACACCTACCTCTCCGACAACCAGGGCATCACCCAGTTCAACGACGTCCTGCTGGGCGGCATGTTCGCCCGCGAGGACCGGGCGGCCCCGATGGACGGGACCAGGCTGACCGCGATGGGCGGCTACTTCCGTCTGCTCGACGACTGGAAGCCCCCGGCGGTCCGCGCCCCGCTGCTGCTGGTCCGCGCTTCCACCCCGCTCGGTCGCCCGTCGGCCGAAGCGGGCGACTGGCGCTCGACCTGGGCCGGCGCCGACAGCGTCGTCGACGTCCCCGGAGACCACTTCTCGATCATGGAACAGCATGTCGCGACCACCGGCGACGCCGTCGCCGGCTGGCTCGACAGCACCCTCCGCACCCCCGGTGCCCGGTGAAAACGAAGGAGAAGCCGTTGACCACGGCCCCGTACGACGATTCCCCCCCGCGACAGGCCCTCACCGTGCTGGGAGCCGGGGTGATGGGCGTCGGAATCACCGTCCTCGCCCTCGGACACGGCCTGCCGGTCCAGCTGGTCGACATCGACCGCGAACGGCTCGACCGGGCCGCGGACCTGATCGACGGCGAACTCCGGCTCGCCGAACTCATGGGCGCCCTGCCCGCCGGGACGCCCCTCGGCGCCCTGGCCACCGGCACCTCGCTCGAGGCCGCCGCCGGAGCCACCGCCGTCGTCGAGGCGGTCACCGAGAACGCCGCGACCAAGGCCGCCGTCCTGTCCGAGGTCTCCAAACTGGTCCGGCCCGGAACCCTGCTGATCACCAACACCTCCTCCATCCCCGTCGACGAACTGGCCGGGGCCCTGGAGCGGCCGGAGGAACTGGTCGGCACCCACTTCATGAACCCGCCCTACCTGATCGGAACCGCCGAAGTGGTCCGCGGCGCCAGGACCGGGGACGCCACGATGGCCGCCGTGGCGGCCCTGCTCACGACCCTGCGGCGGCGCGCGGTGGTCGTCCGGGACGCGCCCGGCTTCGTGACCAGCCGCATCCTGCACCCGATGATCAACGACGCGGCCCGGGTCGTGGAGGAGGGAACGGCGACCGCCGAGGACGTCGACGCCCTGATGCAGGGCTGTCTGGGACACCCCACCGGCCCGCTGCGCACCGCGGACCTGATCGGCATCGACAACCTTGTCGACTCCCTCACCGTGCTCCACGAACGCACCGGCGACGACGGCTGCCGCCCGACCGAACTGCTGCTCCGGCTGGTCCGCGAGGGGCGGTTGGGCCGCAAGTCCGGACGCGGCTTCTACGACTACGCCTGAGCACCCCACCTGTTCACCCCGACGAGGAGAAGGCCATGACCGCAGCGAACACGCCCGACACCCAGGACCTGGAGAAGGAACTGCTGGGATTCCTGGAAGCACGCACCGGAACCGCCTGGGACGCCGACACCGACCTGTTCGGCGCCGGCGGCCTGTCGTCCCTCTTCGCCATGCAGGTGGTGGTGCACCTGGAGAAGACCTACGCCGTCGCCGTCCGCGGCGCGGACCTGCGGCTGGACAACTTCCGCACCGTACGGCGGATGGCGGAGCTGGTGGAGCGGCTGCGGGTGCCCGCCGCGGGCGGCCTGAATGGGTGAGGACCTGAGCGGTGCGATGACCTCCGTCACCCTGCGGGTCGGCGACCTGGCGGGGGAGTGGGACCGCACCGGCCTGATCCCGCTGGACCTGCTCCGCGAACTCGGCGCCGAGGGCAGGCTGTGCGCCGAAGTCCCGGAGCAGTACGGCGGCTGGGGGCTCAGCAGCACGCGCAGCGGCGCTTACACCGCTCACGTGGGCGGCCTGTGCAGTTCGCTGCGCAGCGTGATGACCTCCCAGGGCATGGCGGCATGGACCGTCCAGCGCCTGGGCACCGCCGCGCAGTCGGCCGTCCACCTCCCCCGGCTGACCGGCGGCGCACTGGCGGCGGTCGGCTTCAGCGAGCCCGGCGCCGGCAGCGACCTCGCGGCGATGACGACGACCGTCCGCCGCGACGGGGACGCGGTCGTCGTCGACGGGCACAAGAAGTGGGTGACCGCCGCCCACTACGCCGACCTGCTGGTCGTCGTCGGCCGCTACGAGGACGGCGCGGCGGCCGTCGTGGTGCCCGCCGACACGCCCGGCGTGCGGATCGAGCGGATCGCCGACCCGCTCGGCTGCCGCGCGGCCGGGCACGCCGACGTCCACCTCGACGGGGTGCGGCTGCCGGCCGACAGCGTCCTGGGCGGTCACGGACTGCCGCCCGCCCTGCTGGTGACGACCGCGCTCGCCTACGGGCGGATGTCCGTCGCCTGGGGGTGCGTGGGCATCCTGCGGGCCTGTCTGGCGGCGGCCACCGCGCACGCCGCCGGACGGGAGCAGTTCGGCAGGCCGCTGGCGGAGCACCAGCTCGTCGCCGGACACCTCGCGGACCTCTACACGGCCGAGCAGGTGGCCACGCGGGTCTGCGAGCACGCGAGCCGGTGCTGGGACGAAGGGTCGCCGGACCAGGTGGTGGCGACCGTACTGGCCAAGCACGTCAGTGCGACCCAGGCCGCCCGGGGCGCGGCGACGGCCGTCCAGGTACTGGCCTCGGCCGGGTCCCGGGACGGGCACGCGGTGGCCCGGGCGTACCGGGACGCCAAGCTGATGGAGATCATCGAGGGCAGCAACGAGCTGTGCCGGCTGATGCTGGCACAGCACGCCCTCGCCGGTACGGGGGCACCGTGACCGGGCCCGCGGACGCGACGACGAGGAAGGACGACATGGCCGAGATCGTCAAGTGCCTGGTCTGGGACCTGGACGACACCCTCTGGCAGGGCACCCTGCTGGAGGACGGCGAAGTGCACCTGCCGGACGAGGTGCGCAAGGTGGTGATCGAGCTCGACTCGCGCGGCATCCTCCAGTCCGTCGCCAGCCGCAACGACCACGAGCACGCCTGGGCCCGGCTGGAGGCGTTCGGCCTGGCCGAGTACTTCGTCCTGCCGGAGATCGGGTGGGGCGCCAAGTCCGAGTCGGTGCGGCGGATCGCCGACCGGCTGAACTTCGCGCTCACGGCCGTCGCCTTCATCGACGACCGGGCCGCCGAACGCGCCGAGGTGGCCTTCCACCTGCCCGACGTACGGTGCTACCCGGCCGAGGAGGTCCTCGGCCTCCCCGAACTCGCCGAGTTCACCCCCGCGACCAGCACTGTCGACTCCCGGCGGCGGCGCCGGATGTACCAGGCGGGCTTCCGCCGGGAGGCCGAGCGGGCGGCCGCCCCCGGTTCCGACGAGGAGTTCCTGCGCTCCCTGGACCTGCGGATGCGGATCGGCCGGGCCACCGGCGAGGAGCTGTCCCGGGTCGAGGAACTCACCCTGCGCACCAGCCAGATGAACGCGACCGGGGTCCACTACCCGGACGCGGTGCTGCGCGGCCTGATCACCGACCCCCGGCACGAGGTCCTGGTGGTCACCCTCACCGACCGCTTCGGCCCGCACGGCGCGGTCGGCGTCCTGCTGCTGGAGCGGCACCCGGGTCTGTGGCACCTCAAGCTGCTCGCCACCTCCTGCCGCGTCGTCGCCTACGGCGCCGGTGCGACCCTGCTGAACTGGCTGGCCGACGCCGCCGCCCGGTCCGGGGCCCACCTGGTCGCGGACTTCCGGGCGACCGACCGCAACCGGATGATGGAGATCGCCTACCGGTTCGCGGGCTTCGAGGGCCTGGACGAGGCCCCGTGCCCGTGCGCGGCCGTCCTCGACCCGGCTCCGGAGGGCACCGGGCTCCAGCGCCTGCACCTCGCGCCCGGCCCGCGTGTGGTGTCCACCGTCATCGACGTGGACGCACCCGACCTGAGCGTGCCGGAAGGGGGCCCGGGAACGTCGTGACCGCCGCGGGGCCGGCGCTCCCGGGCCCCGGGAGCGCCGGCCCCGGCCCGCCGTCCTCAGCGCTTGCGGACGAGCGTGATCCCGTCGGCCATCACCAGCAGGGACAGCTCCACCCGGGGGTCCTCGTGCAGCAGCCGGTTCAGAGCCCGGACCCCGGCGGTCTCCGGGTCGACGGCGGCCGGATCGACGACCCGGCCGAAGAAGAGGGTGTTGTCGACCACGATCAGTCCGCCGGTGCGCAGCAGCGCCAGCGAAGTCTCGTAGTAGGAGACGTAGTTGGTCTTGTCCGCGTCGATGAACACCAGGTCGAAGCTCTCCGGCCCGCGCTCTGCCAGCAGCGCGTCCAGGGTCGCGGTGGCATCGCCGATCCGCAGGTCGATCCGCGAGTCGACCCCGTCCCGCTTCCAGAAGTCGGCGCCGATGGCCGGCCACCGGTCGTCGATGTCGCAGGACACCAGCACCCCGTCGGCCGGGAGCGCGCGGGCCATGCACAGGGTGCTGTAGCCGGTGAAGGTGCCGATCTCCAGCACCGCCCGCGCCCCCGTCAACCCGACCAGCAGAGAGAGCAGTTGGCCCTCCTCCGCCATCACCTGCATGGCGGTTCCGCCCGGCAGCTCCGCGGTGGCCTCCCGCAGTTCCCTGAGCAGATCGTCGTCACGGAGGGAGACCTCCCGGACGTAGGCGAGCAGGTCGTGGGTGGCTTCTGTCTGGTGGGCCATGGCGCGGGGGTCCTCTCGAGGCAGATCGGGACGGAGCAGATCGGGACGGAGCAGATCGGGTCGAAGGAGATCGGGTCGAAAAAGCGTGGCGGGCAGGGGAACCGGGCCGCCGGGTGCCCGTCACCGGGCCGCCGGGACGGTCACCCGGCGCGCATGTACGGGTGGTCGTGCTGCCGCACGGCGACCGCCTGCGCCCGCTCGCGGGCGTACGCCCGCAGCAGCGCGTCCAGCCGGTAGCGGCCCCCCGCCGGCTCACCCAGCAGATTCGCCTCGACCAGGGCCTCCAAGGCCTCCTCGGCCTGCGCCTCGGAGCAGCCGAACATCACCGCGACCTTGCTGCTGGAGACCGAACGCGATCCGGTGGCCCCCAGCGCGCTGAACACCTCGGCCGGGTCGACCCCGGTCCGGGCCGTCCGCCGGAGCCCGGCGTGGTCGGCGTCGAGGCAGGACCGGACGCCGAGGTCGCCCGCGCTCAGTTCGTCCAGCAGCCGCGGGGCGTCCGTGAGCCGCCGGGCGAAGTGCCCGATGGTCCAGTGCGGGCGCTCCAGCAGCCGGGTCCCCGCGATCCGGATCGCCAGCGGCAGGCCCGCGCAGACCGTCAGTACCGAACGGGCCGACCGCGGTTCGGCACCGATCCTGGCCGGGCCGACGATGCTGCCCAGCAGCTCCAGCGAGCCGGCCTCGTCCAGCGGGTCGAGCACGAGCGGGGACGCCCCCTCCAGATCGGCCAGCCGCCGTCGGCTGGTCACCAGCAGCCTGCTGCCCCCGCTGCCCGGGATGAGCGGCCGCACCTGCGCGGCGCTGGAGGCGTTGTCGAGCACCACCAGCAGACGACGGCCCGCGGTGAGCGAGCGGTAGAGGCTCTCCCGTTCCGACTCCTCCCCGGGTATCTCGTCCCGGGGCACACCGAGGTCCGCCAGGAACCGCGGCAGCACCGCCCGGGCGGTCAGCGGCCGCTCGGCCCCGCCGAGATCCGCGTAGAGCTGGCCGTGCACCGAGGAAGCGCGCACGGCGTGCGCCGCTTGCAGGGCCAGCGCGCTCTTGCCGACACCGCCCCGGCCGGTCACCACCGCCGTCGCCACCATGCCCGCAGGCATGGTGGCGGTCGTCAGGAAGTGCTGCAGCCGCGCCAGTGCACCGGAGCGGGCCGCCAGCGGCAGCGGAACCGAGGGCAGCTGCGCCGGGCTCGGCCAGCGGGAACTCTCCCAGGCGGCGGCCGGCGCCGGTGCGACGGCCGCCGGTTGGGCCTTCGCGGGCTGCTCCAGCGGGTCGGGCGCGCGGGGCCGGTCGTGGGCCGAGAGGATGTGCTGGTGGACCTCGCGCAGATCGCTGCTCGGCTCGGCGCCGAGCTGCTCGACGAGCAGCGCCCGGGTGCGCTGGTAGAGGTCCAGGGCCTCCGACTGCCGTCCCGAGCGGCTCAGCGCCAGCATCAACTTGCCCGCCAGGGCCTCCCGCAAGGGGTGCTTGCGTACCAGCCGCACCAGCTCCGGCACGACCTCGGCGTGCCGCAGCAGCGCCAGCTCCGTGTCGAACCGCAACTCCATGGTCTGCAGGCGGAGCTCCTGGAGGTAGCGGCCCTCGACGTCGCGCAGCGTCTGCGACGGGATGTCCGCCAGCGGCTCCTCGCGCCACAGGGCGAGCGCCCCGGCCAGCTCGGCGGAGGAGCCCTCCAGATCTCCGCGCTCGGCGAGCTCCGCCGCGCGCCGCCGGTGGGCCGTGAACTGCCCGAGATCGCTCTCGTGCTCGCCGAGTTCGAGGAGGTAGCCGGGTGCCCGGGTGAGGATCCGGGCGGAGGCGCGCTCGCCCAGCGACTGCCGCAGGCGCATCACATAGGTGCGGACGGTCGCGGCCGCACTCGGCGGCGGGGAGCCGTCCCAGACGTACTCGGCGATCCGGTCGACCGAGATCACCCGGTTGGCGTTGAGGAGGAGCGCTGCCATGACCACGCGCTGCCTCGGCGCCGACACGTGCACCTCGCACGCGTTCAACCGGACCGAAAGCGGGCCCAGCAACAGGAAGTTCAAGGGGGAGTCCTCTTCGTCGTACGACCGGCGGGCAAGACTGCCTACAGCCTCTTGGGCGACCGTGTACGGGTCAACGCGGTCCCGTCGGGTCTAGGTGTATTCCTAGAGCGCAGGTCTTGTGCTCGTGCCGGGTTTACGCTGCGCGGTACCGTCACGGCGGTCACGACCGGGCCGCCCGCCACGGTCCACCGGCCGGTGAAGCCGCTCGCCACCGCATCGTCGCCGACCCCGTGGCCCGCCACGGGGTGCCGTCGCCTCCTCGGCCGGATCCGCGGTGCACGGTCCTGCCGGACTGTCACCGCCGAGCCGGAGCCGAGCGAATCCCCCAGGATTGCCCCGCGCCGCAACGCTCCGCTCCCGTCATTCACCGAAGCGACGGCCCGAATTGAATCCGGACCCGAGTGGCCGGATTCGTACCGATGCGCACTTGCTGACATTCCGAGTGGCATGGCAGGCTGTCATATGCGCTGTCCGTGACTCGCCGATCGCCGCCGGTCACCGTCGCTCGGAGCCTCCCGTATCACCGCGTAACAGGCGGTCCGCCGGTGCGGAGGACGTCCCGCGTGGTCACCACACCCTGCCCGCCGGCACTGCGCGGATTTCGAGAAAGGAATGTAAGGCCGACATGACCTCCCCCTCCTTGGACAGCGACCTGTGGTGCCGTCGCTTCCATCCCTCGCCGACGGCCGCACGCCGACTGGTCTGCTTCCCGCACGCCGGCGGCTCGGCGAGTTTCTACTTCCCGGTGTCCGCCGCACTGAGCGGCCCGGTCGACGTCCTGGCCGTGCAGTACCCCGGCAGGCAGGACCGCCGGGAGGAACCCGGCGTCCAGGACCTGCACCGCACGGCCGACGAGGTGGCCGAGGCGCTGCGCCGCCGGGACGACCTCCCGCTGACCCTCTTCGGACACAGCATGGGCGCGCTCGTCGCCTTCGAGGTGGCCCGGCGGATCGAGCGCGCGGGAGGTCGGATCGAGCACCTCTTCGTCTCCGGCCGCAAGGGGCCTTCCGCGGACGGGCCCGGGCCCTCGCACCCGCTCGACGACGAGGGCATCCTGGCCGAGGTCAGGGCCATGAGCGGCACCGACGCCCGGTTCCTGGAGGACCGGGAACTGCTGGGGATGGTGCTGCCCGCGCTGCGCGGCGACTACCTGGCCCTGGGGGCCTACCGGGCCGACCAGGAAGCCGCGGTGGGCTGCCCGCTCACCGCGGTGGTCGGGGACCAGGACGCCTGGACACCGGTGGCCGAGGCCGGGCACTGGCGCGACCGCACGACGGCCGCGTTCGACCTGAAGGTCTTTCCCGGCGGGCACTTCTACCTCAGCAGCCGGGCGGACGAGGTGACCGGCATGCTCCGCGACCACCTCGCCGGCACACTGCGCACCTGAGAGCACCGACGACAGGGAAGGGGGGCGGAAGTGACACCGTCAGCGACCTCCGAGGAGACCAAGCCCGCCCGGCGGCCGCCGCGGTCCGGGCCCGCCGGCCACGCCCGTCCGGCGGGCGGGGGCCCTGCCGGAGGCGGGGGCGTGCGGCGGCTGACCACCGTGGACGCCCGCATCCTGGAAGGTGTCGCGGTCGGCACCTCGACCGTGCAACTGGCGGCATCGCTCTATCTGAGCCGGCAGGGCATCGAGTACCGCGTCGGGCTGCTGATGCGCCGTTTCCAGGCCGCGAACCGGCCCGCCCTGGTCTCCCGGGCGCACTCCCTCGGAGTGCTGAGCGTCGGGGCATGGCCACCCCGTGTCCTCCCGGAATTCCTCGAGTCCTAGCCGAGGGCGGGGCACGCCGTTCTCCCGCCCTCGCGGGCCCGCTCCGGAGGACGGGCCGAAAAGAAATCAGTTCCGAAGGCGGGGAGCGACGCGGACGATATGCCGCCGGATATCTTCCGGGGCCTGGATATCGTATCGATATCGCGCGACGAGACATGTTCCCGCGCGTCCGGTCGAACAGCGGATTCTGCGGCATTGTGTCTGCCGGGCCCCGCTTCTGCCGCACCGTGTCCGGGCCGCACCACCGACCCCTCCTTTCGCACCGGTGCCCGTCCTCCCGAATCCCTCGTGGAAAGGCTCACTCATGACCGCCCTCACCGGACAGCACGAGAACGGCCGGCACGTGAACAGCCCGTCGGACCGGGACCCGGACCCGCACGAGAGCGACCTGCGCCGGATCCGCGCCCTGATCCTGGCGGCGGACGGGCCCGAGGAGCAGCTCGCGGCGGTGATCAGGTCGGCGGGCGCCGAGCGGACGGCCGCCGCCCTGGTGGACGAACTGGCCGGCCGGGCCGACCTGAGCGAGCAACTCGCCGCCGCGGCGGTGGTGGTGGAGTTCGAACTCGCCTTCGACGGCCAGGTGCTCCGGCATCACCTGCTGACCGGCCCCAAGGCCGAGCACCGCGCCGGGCCGGCCGAGGAGCCCGGTGCCACCGTCGCGCTGGACCTGCTCGACCTGGCCCGCGCCGTCTTCGGCGCCCGGCACACCGCGGGCCACCGCGCGCCCGTGATCACCTGGCACGGTATCGAGGACCCGGCCCGGCTGGTGTCCGTGCTGGCGGCCTTCCCGGTGGTCCAGCAGCTGCTCCGCGGTCTGGCGGAACAGCCGGTCGACCTGGCCGAGTTGTCGCTGCGTCACGGTTCGGACAAGTGGGGGCTGCACTACTACACCGATCACTACGCCCGGCACTTCGCCCCGCTGCGGGACCGGCCGCTCACCGTCCTGGAACTGGGGATCGGCGGCTACGCGGACCCGGCGGCCGGCGGTGGCTCGCTGCGGATGTGGAAGCGCTTCTTCCGGCGGGGCCTCGTCTACGGGGTCGACGTGTACGACAAGACGGCGCTGCGCGAGCAGCGGATCCACACCGTCCGGGGCGACCAGGCGGACCCGGCCTTCCTCACCGCGCTGGCCGAGCGGATCGGGCCGATCGACATCGTCATCGACGACGGCAGCCACCACTGCCCGGACGTCATCGCCGCCTTCGGTGCGCTCTTCCCGCACGTGGTCCCGGGCGGGCTCTATGTGATCGAGGACCTGCAGACCTCCTACTGGCCGGGCTTCGGCGGCAGTTCGGAGCGGCTCGGCGACCCGACCACCAGCATGGGCTTCCTCAAGCAGCTGCTCGACGGCCTCAACCACGAGGAGCACGAGCCGACGACCGCGCACCGTCCGAGCGGGACCGACCGGACGCTGGCCGGCGCGCACTTCTACCACAACCTGGCGATCCTCGACAAAGGCCGGAACGAGGAGGGCACCCTCCCCGCCTGGATCCCGCGCCGGGAGCTGAGCGCCGAGGAGATCGCGGCCGCCCGGCAGGCCGCCGAGCAGCAGTTCGAGCAGCAGTCCGAGGCCGGCCCGGACCAGGACCACAGCTGAGCCGCGCCCCTGCCGCGCCGCTCCTCCTTCCCCGTTCCACTCCCGCGTTCCTCTTCCCGATACCGACGGAGTCGCAGTGAGTCACATCCTGATGGTCAACATCCCGACCCACGGCCATGTCTTCCCCACTCTGGCGGTCGTCGGTGAACTGGTGCGCCGAGGGCACCGGGTCACCTACGCGGCGGTCGACGAGTTCGCCGAGGCGCTGGCCGAGGTCGGCGCGGAGCACCTGCGCTACGACTCCACCCAGCCGCTGGAGAGCGTGGGCGGCCCCGACAACGGGCGCGCGCCGCTGGTCTTCCTGGACGAGAACATCGCCGTCCTGCGCGCGGTCCAGGAGCGGTTCGGCCAGGCCGGGCCCGACGCGGTGGTCTACGACGCCGTGGCGTTCCAGGCGGGCCGGGTTCTGGCGCACACCTGGGGGATCCCGGCCGTCCAGTCGACGCCGTTCTTCGCCTCCAACGACACCTACTCCTTCGTGCAGCAGATGATGGAGGCGGACGGTGCGGTCCCGCTCACCGAGGAGGTGCTGGTCGATTTCGGGGTCCGGATGGCCGAGTTGCTGGCCTCGCACGGCGTCGACGAGCCGGTGCAGGAGTTCATGACGCGCACCGAGCGCCTCAACATCGTCCATGTGCCGCGGTTCTTCCAGCCGCACGGCGAGAGCTTCGACGAGCGCTTCGCCTTCGTCGGGCCGTGTCTTGCGGAGCGCTCCTTCCTGGGGGAGTGGCAGCCCCCGGCGAGCGGCCTGCCGGTGGCGCTGGTCTCGATGGGGACGGTGCACAACCGGCATCCGGAGTTCTTCCGGCTGTGCGTGGACGCCTTCGCCGAGCTGCCCTGGCACGCCGTCGTCTCGGTCGGCGGCGGGATGGACCCGGCCGACCTCGGTCCGTTGCCGGACAACGTCGAGGTCCACCGCTGGGTCCCGCACCTGGCGGTGCTCCGGCACGCTCGGCTGGTGATCACCCACGGTGGCGTGGGCGGCGTGCTGGAGGCCCTGGACGCCGGCTGCCCGATACTCGGAGTGCCGTCCTGGCCGGACGTCGCCGCCAACACCGCGCGGGTGGCCGAGCTGGGCCTCGGCCGGGAACTGCTGCCGGCGCAGGCCGACGTGAGCGTGCTGCGGGCCGCGATCACCGAGGTGGCCGCCGACGAGGCCGTGCGGGAGCGGGTCGTCGAGGCGCAGCGGCTCGTCCGGGCGGCCGGCGGTGCCACCCGCGCCGCCGACGAGATCGAGGCCTACCTGAAGCGCACGAGCTGATCCCACCACAGGGGTACGGCCCCGCCACCCCCGCGTTCGCACGTGGGGCGGCCACGGTCCCGGGCGGTAGGAGTCCCGGGCGGGGGTGCGGGGGGTCACGGTCGTGGTTCCGGGCGGTCGAGCGCGCGGTCGTCGAGGAGGGCCCGGCCGAGAGGGGTGAGGGTGTGCCGGACGCCCGGCCCGGTGCGCTTGGTGGTGAGGAGGCGGGCGGTACGCAGGACGCTGAGGTGGTGGCTCGCGGTGGCGGGTGAACAGCCGCTGCGGCGGGCGAGTTCGGCGGTGCCCGCCGGGTCCGCTGCCGCGCCCAGCACACGGGCGCGGGTCGTTCCGAGCAGGGCGTCGAGCGTGCCGGGCGGCCCGTCCTCGGCGGCGGAGGAGCGGATCGCGCGGCAGGCGGGGAGGTCCGGGGCGAGGGGGTAGTGCAGGACGAGCGGGTGGTCGAGGCCGCGGTTGTCGGTGAGCGCGAGCGGTTCGGGCCAGAAGAAGGTGGGGACGAGCACGACGCCGGCGCCGCGCAGCCGCAGGTCGGCGTCGACGGGAGAGGGCAGCGTCAGCACCGGTGACTGCCAGCCGATGTCGGGGTGGAGGCTGCCCAGCAGTGCGTCCAGACCGCGGTCGACGGCGAGGGCGGCCCTGCGGGCGCGTTCGGTGTGTGCGGCGGCCAGCAGCTGCGACCAGTACGGCGCGACGGCGAAGGCGTGGTACTCGCGCAGCCGGCGGTCGACCGTCGCGCGCATTTCGCTTTCGCCGCTGCGCAGTTCGTGGACCCAGCGGGGTGCGCGGGGGCGTGTTCCGCTGAGGACGCGCAGGTCGGCGCTCCACCGCCGGCCGGGCAGCGACCAGATCTGCTCCAGGCTCTCGGACAGGGTGCGGCTGCGGGCGTGCAGGAGAGCCTCCGCGGCCTCGGCCACCCCGAGCGGCGTGGCCAGGTCGAACAGCACCCGGTGTTCCGGCCGCATACTGCCACGGGTCCTGCTGCGCCACCCCTCCAGCAGCACTCCGCCCGTGTCGCGGGTCTGCACCAGCGACAGACTCAGCATCGACTCCGCGAGCGGATCGGGTGCCCGCGCGATCCGGACCCTCGTCAGGTCGTCGTGGGTGAAGTGGATGCGCAACAAGTCCTCCCCCTTCCCCAGGACGTCTGCCGCGTTCCGGCCGCGCCGCTCCCGCCGGGCCGCCCGGCGCGACGGGGGGTGCCGGGCGGGCCGGTTCAGCGCAGCACCTCCAGCTCCGGCCAGTGGTCGCCGGGCCGGTCCAGGAGGTCGGTGGGCCGCCCTGTGAGGTACCGCGCGAAGAAGGCGGCGACGACGGTGCGCTGGGCGGCCAGGGAGCGCCGGGGGTCGACGGTGCCGATGAGTCCGGCCGGGTCGGGGACCGGGAGGCGGCGGACGAGCTGGGGCAGGAGGACCTGGAGGTCGGTGTACGAGCCGTGGGCGGCGTTCCGCAGCCGCAGCGCGTGCCGGGGGCCGGTGGACGCCGCCCAGCAGGAGGCCCAGCTCGGTTCGGTGCGCAGGGTCTTCGTACCGGAGGCCATCAGCAGGAAGGGCTTGGCGAGGCCGCTGTCGGCGACGGGTCCGAGGAGGGCGCCGTCGAGGTCGGCCGCCGCGCGGACGCGGGGCTCGTCGTGGGCGAGCTGGGCGGCGACGGAGCCGCCGAGGGACTGCCCGAGCACGCCGGTCCTGGCCGGGTCGGCGGCTTCGGCGAGCCCGTCCGGGAGCGGGTCGGTGCCGGTGTCGGGGCGCTCCCCGCGGGCGAGCCGGTCGAGTGCGCCGAGGACGAAGCGGGCGTCGGCGAGGCGGGCCCGGGAGTGCCCGGCGAGGAGGGCGGCGACGACCTCCGGGGTGAGGTCGTCGGGGAGCGGGAGGGCTCGTTCGACCCGGCCGCCGGGGAACTCGACCTGTTCGGCCTCGTACGTGGAGTCGAGGGCGACGACGAGGTGGCCGCGGCTCGCCAGCTCCTCGACCAGGGTGGTGCCCAGGGCGCGCGAGCCGCCGTCGCCGGAGGAGAACAGCACCACGGGCAGCCGGCCGGCACGGCGGGCGACGGGCGCGCCGGTGCGGGCGTGGGTCCTGATCCCCTGCCAGTCGGCGGCGCCGGCGGGGACACCGAGGGCCGGTGCGGAGTGCGTGTCCCAGTCGGCCGCCGCGGCCGGGGGCAGCCAGGGGGCCGCCGGGTGGCCGGCGCCGGGTTCCGCCGGGTACCAGAGGCCGGCCATGAGCTCCCGGTAGGGCCTGGCGGGGAGAATGGGGTCGGGGCGGCTGTCGTCGACCAGGTGCAGCGCGACGGTGCCGACGGGCCAGGGCCCGGTGGGGGCGGGCAACTGCAGCGGGACGGGGGTGCCGGGGGTTGGCACGGGGTCGGCACGCCCGTCCGGAGCGGGCGCGGCCGGGCGGTTCCCGGGGGCCGGGGCGGCGGCGGTGGCGAGCACGGCGGCGCCGAGCGTGCCGAGCAGGGCGCGGCGGGTCGGGGGCATGGGCGGGCTCCTTCGGCGGGTAGGGCTGCGGGGTCACCACCAGGGTTTCGCCACCGGGGGCGCGGGGCGCCCTGCCGGGGGACGATCCCACCGGTGGTCGCGGGTCGCCCCGGGGTGCGTCGGCTCCTTCGCTCGGAGGAGGCCCCGGTGTCCCGGGGTCTCCCCGGTCTCCGCCGGTGGGCGGACGCCTTCGCGCGTGCGCAGGCCCTACCGTTGGGCTCCGGCGAGGACGCCGGACGACGCGGACGCGAGGACGGACACGATGACCGAGAGCGGCGCGGTACGGACGGCCCCGCCGGGCGCCGTCGCCCGGCTGCCGGGGCGGGTGCCGCCCCTGGTGGCGGACGCCGCGCTCGCGGCGGCCCTGTTCCTGCTGACGCTCGGGCCGGGGCGGGTGGCGGACGGTACGGGTTTCGCCCTGCAGACCGCTCTGGTCCTCCCGTTGGTGTGGCGGCGGCGGGCGCCCCGGTCCGTGTTCGGCGTGATCGCCGCCGCGGCGTTCGCGCACTGGCTGCTGGGTGTTCAGCTGCCGGCGGACGCGGCGTTGCTGGTCGCCCTCGGGACGGTGACCGCGCGGGCGCCGTCCCGGTCGGCGTGGGCGGCGGGTCTGGTGGCGGTGGCCGGGGCGGTGCTGGCGGCGGCGCGCTGGGCGCCCGAGGGACGGTTCCTCGCCTCGGCCGCCGCGATGACGGCGGCGGTCGCCGCGAGCGCGCTGCTCGGGGCGAACGCCAGGATCCGGCGGGCCGCGCGGGCGGAGCGGCTGGCGCGGCTGGAACGGGACCGCGACGAGCGGGAGCGTCGGGCGGTGGAGGAGGAACGCGCCCGGATCGCGAGGGAGTTGCACGACAGCGTGACGCACGGCTTGTCGGTGGTGGTGGCGCTGGCGGACGCGCTCGGGCACGCGCGGCCGGCCGACGCCTCCGCCGTGACGGCCCGGATCGCGGAGACCGGGCGGCAGGCGCTGACCGACATGCGGCGGGCGCTGGGCCTGCTCCAGTCCGCCGCTCCGGACGCCGGGAGCGACGCCGGTCCCGAGGCCGGGCCGAGGGACGACCGGCGGTCGCCGCCGGGGATCGGGCAGCTCGGGGCGCTGTGCGAGCGGATGGAGGCGGCGGGCCTGGTGACCCGGCTGCAGGTGGACGGCGAGGCCGCCGGGGTGCCGGCCGCGGCGCAGCTGACCGTGCACCGGCTCGTCCAGGAGTCGCTGACCAACGTGCTGCGCCACGCGTCGCAGGGGGCGCGCGCCGAGGTGCGGGTGTCCTGCGCGCCGGGGGCGGTCACGGTCGAGGTGACCGACGACGGGCGGGCCGCAGGGACCGGGCGGACGGGATCCGCCGGGTCCGGGCTGGGCCTCACGGGGATGCGCGAACGCGCCGCTGCCTTCGGCGGAGTGCTGGAGGCGGGCCCGCGGCCGGGCGACGGCTGGCGGGTCTTCGTACGGCTGGATCCCGGGGGCACGCCGTGAGCGTCCGGGTGCTGCTGGTGGACGACGAGGAACTGCTGCGGCTGGCGTTCGGCATGATCCTGCGCGCCGAGCCGGACATGGAGCCGGTCGGGGAGGCGGCCGACGGGGCGGCGGCGGTGGAGCTGGCACGGCGGCTGCGGCCGGACGTGGTGCTGATGGACGTGCGGATGCCGGGAACCGACGGCATCGAGGCGACCCGGCTGCTGCTGCGGGAGGCGCCCGGGACGCGGGTACTGGTGCTCACGACCTTCGACCTGGACGCCTACGCCTTCGAGGCGCTGGGTGCCGGGGCCTCCGGCTTCCTGCTGAAGAACAGCCGGCCGGAGGAACTGCTCGGGGCGATCCGCGACGTGGCCCGGGGGGACGCCGTGGTCTCCCCCCGGGTGACCCGGCGGCTGCTGGACCGCTTCGCGCACCGGCTCCCCGCCGCCGGGGGCGACGCGGAGCGGCTGCGCGTGCTGACCGCGCGCGAGCGCGAGGTCCTGCTGGGGGCGGCCCGCGGCCTGACCAACACGGAACTCGCCGCCGCCCTCGGTCTCGCGGAGCCCACGGTGAAGAAGCACCTCGGCCGGGTCATGGCCAAGCTGGGCCTGCGCGACCGGGTGCAGGCGGTGATCCTCGCGTACGAGTGCGGGCTGGTCGGGCCTGGGTAGGCGCGGACGGCCGCCGGGCAAAGGCCGGCGGCTCAGCGGGCCGGAAGCGACGCGCAGCGGCGGGCCGCCCCTTCGGGGGCGGAGGCCGCGTGCGGGGGCGTGCCGCGTACGCTCGCCACATGTACGAACCGCATGACCGGGGGCAGGGCGACGGCGCGTCGGAACTCGGGCGGTCCGCTTCACCCGCCGATGTCACCGACCCAGGCACGGAGGCCGAAACGGTGATGTTCGTCTGCGCAACGTGCGACGTCCCGCTGACGGGACCGCTCACACGGCTGCCGGCGGTTCCCGAGGCGCCGTACTACGAGTGGTGGGACGCCGACGAACCCGGCCCGTCGCCGCCGACCGTACCGTCGGGCCACTTCGCGATCGAGCCGGAGCCGTACGGTGCACCCCTGGTCGTCGCCGAGGTGCCGGGTCCGGTGATGCCCCGTCACGGCACGACGTACAACGCGGAGGGCAAGCCGCTGGTGTCGCGGGGCCCGAGAGGCAACATCGTCATCAACCCGCACGACGCCCATGGCCTGGAGCTCCGCCACGCGTCCGCCGCATGCTGCGGAGCCACGCCGGACGGCGGCATGAATCAGCAGTGCGTCTGCGGGACCCTGGTCGCCACCCTGTGCTCCGACTGCTGCCTGCCCTACGAGCTCCACCTGTCGGCCGACCACGTCCGCACGGTTCACACCTGAGGCCGGCACCGGCCACTGCCACTTCCGCCGGCACTCACGGCCGGGACCCGCCCACGGAACCGACAGACCCCGTCCGTGCGGGGAGGACATCCCAGAAACCGACGTACTCCAGGACCCCCGGTCGACCCCCGCCTGCGCGGCGTGGACCGTTCAGGGCGGGAAGTCGTGCGGCAGGTACCCCCACGGGATACCGGTCCGGTCGACGTAGAGGACCGCGTTCACGATCTCCCGCAGGTCATGGACGCGGGCTCGCCGCGCCGGGGCCGGCGCGGCGAGCCCGCCAAGCTGTGAAGACCGGCTCGATCAGGCTCCAACGGGCATCGGACACCGGGCTCCGTGGTTCGAGGGGCCCTGTGACCGGTCGGTGATCGGACGTACCGGGCCTCACCAGGGGGCGGTGTCCTCCGACCTCGCCCTCCGGGGCCGGACCCGGATCGCGGGTGCCGTGGTGATCGTGCGGGTGCCGGCGCCCTGCGGTGCCCGGTTGGCTGCGGCGGACGAGGATCTGCTCGGCGGAGTCGCCCGCTGCCCGGCGGCGCGGCACTGTGTGCGGTTCGTGCCGAAGGCGTCAGGGGCGGGCCGGCACGGACCGCAGGAGTGCGGCGGCGGCCCATGCCGGGCCGTGCGGGACCGGACTCGGGCCGGTGCCGAGCGCGGTGGTGCGGCGGCCCTGCCCGGCGAGGAGGGCCGCCACCGCGTGGCCGACGGCGTCGGGGGTGACGGTGTTGGGGTCCAGGCAGCAGCCGGCCCCGGCGCGTTCGGCGTCGTGGGCGATGGCGAACTGGTCGCTGGAGAACGGCAGGACCAGGGCGGGCACACCGGCATGCAGGCATTCGGTGAAGGAGTTGTTTCCGCCGTGGTGGACCATCGCGGCTGCGTGCGGCAGCAGTTCCTGCTGCGGGATCACCGGGGCGACGTGCAGTCGTTCCGGTGAGGTGCCGCGCAGCAGGGGGTGCGCCGCGACGGCGTCGGTGCGTCGGCCGGCCGCCATGACCACCGAGGCCGGGGTGTGCCGGAGGATCCCGGCCGCGGCCGTGGTCAGGACGTCGTCGCGGGCGGACAGGAACGTGCCGAGGGCCAGGAGCACCAGCGGGCGTCCGCCGGTCGTGAGCCGGGCGAGCGCGCCCCGCCAGTGCTCGTCCAGCGGCTCCGGGCCCGTCTCGGGCAGCAGGTGCCCGGCATACAGGGCCCGGGGGCCGGCCGGGGGAGTCGGGAGCCACGGCAGGCGGGGGTAGTTGAAGACGACGGCGTGCGGCGAGCACAGGGCGAAGGCCCGCTCGGGAACGGGCCGCCCCGGGGCGTGGCGGCGGACGACCGCCCGGAACGCCGCGGTGAACGCGGCGTCGTTCGCCGCCGCCGCGGCGCGCAGCCGGTCGAGGTCGGCGGCGGCGGGGCGCAGGGCGTCCGGCCAGACCAGGGGGAGGCCGAAGTAGGCGTCGGGTCCGGTCGGCAGGTAGCTGGGGTGGCCCGGGCAGAAGGTGGCGTAGGGCAGGTCGAGGCAGTGCAGGGCGAGGGTCGCGCTGTAGGAGAGCTGGTCGACGAGGTACCAGTCGGGGCGCAGCCGCTCGTCGAGGGCGGCGAGTTCGCCGAGCAGGTGCTCCGGGTCGGGCAGCATGTCGGCGCGCCGGTGGCGGGCCTGGGTGAGGAGGGTCGCGGTCGGGCCCTGGCGCGTTGCGTCGAGGAACTCGCGCAGGCGCCGGCTCTCCGCCCGGTCCTGCCGGGTCGCCTCGGCGATGCCGGTGTTGGCGTTGCGGGTGACGGCCAGCTCGGTGAATCCGAGCCCGCTGCGGGCCGCGAGGTCGGCGAACGCCGGGGTGCAGGCGAAGTCGACGCGGGCGCCGAGCCCGCTCAGCGCGCGGCCGAGTGCGGCCAGCGGCCGGGCGTGGGAGTGGAAGGGCGGGCTGATCACGACGACGCGGGCCACGGTGTCCTCCGTCGGGGGTGACGCTGCGCATGCGGCCTTCGATGATGCCAGGCGCGGTGCCGCGTCCGGGAAACCGACAGCGGCCGGTTCCGAACGGTTGCGCCACCCGGCTCCGAATCCAAACCGTCGCGCCACCCGGCTCCGAACACGCCGTCGACTGGACGGCGGCACGGGAGGACGCGCGATGACCCACCACCTGACACCGACCGCCGGGGCGGCACCCCCGCGTGGCGGCCCCGGCGACGCCGGGGTCCTCACCGGGTGGCGCCGGTTCCACTGGGGCCAGGATGTCGGCGCGGTACCGGTCGCGGGCCTGCTCGACCGGCTGGCGCGGGCCGAGTACGGCGGGTCCTGCGGCCGCGCGGACGCGGTGCTGTCCGTCGCCGACCGGCGCACGGCGCGCCTTCGCGGGCTCGCCCGGCGCGACGGCGCCCTCCCGGCGCGGGTCCTGGCGGCAGTCGGTGCGGCGCCCGATCTCCGGGCTTTCGATCGGACCGCTCTCGCGGAAGCCTGGGAGCGCACCGCGCGCCTCGACGCGGGGGCCGCCGCCACCGTCGAGATCCGCCGTCGGCTGCTCGCAGGTCCCGGCTCCGCGGAAACCGGCTTCCTGCTGGACGTGGCCGACGCGAACGGTCTGCGACCGCTCTCCGCGGCCGAAGCCCACCGGCGTCGGCCCGCCGGCCGGCACGCGGCCCACGCGCTGTGGCGCTACCTGTCGGGCGTGCCCGGCGGCCACCTCGTGCTGCCCCACCCGGGCGAGGGTCGGGACGGCTACGAGCAGCTGCTGCTGGCCGCCTGCGCCGAGCGCGTACGCCCCGCAGGTCCGTCGGGCCACCTGTTCAGGGCGGCGTTCGCCGCCCTGGCCGAGCCCGCGCCCGGGTCCTTCGTGGTCGCGCAGTCGATGCTGCTGGGCCGTCCGGAAGAGCCCGGCGCCGGGCTCAGCGGCGGTATGAGCGTCCTGCTGACCGGGCTGGGCCGGGCCCTGACCGCCGAGGCGGGCGTCGCCCGGGTCCTCACCCTCACCACCGCCCGACCCGCGGAAGCCGACCGCGGCGACCTGGTCCGGCCGGCGGGCCGATCACATCTGCTGGTCCGGCTGCCCCTCGACTCGCCGCAGCCACTGGAGCCGCACACCGCTGTCGAGCACCAGGCCGCACTGGCCTGGTGGACCGCCCGGATCCTCGCCCTCCCGGGCGCCCGGCCGGACATCGTCCATGTCAGGTTCGCCGACGACGCCTCGCTCGCGGTCGCCCGCGCCACCCGCCGCCACGGCGCGCGGCTCGCGTTCACCGTCACTCCCGACCCCCACCGCACGATCGACGAACGGCACGGCCGCCTGCCGCCGGAGCACACCGGAGACGCGGCGCTCGCGCTGCGTCTGGACCTGCACCGCGTCTTCGTCGCCGACCGCCTGGTCGCCCGTGCCGATCTGCTGGTGGTTATGCCCGCGACACCGGGGCAGGAGCTGGTGGCGCACTTCCCCCAACTGGCGGAGCGCCCGGTCCACGTCCAGCCCGAGGGCATCGCCCCCTTCCGTCCCGAGGCGGGCGACGGTGCGGCGGGCGACCGCCTGCTCGCCCGTCTGTACGGCGGCACCGGCGCGGGCGGCCTCGATCCCGCCGACCGGGAACTGCCGCTGCTGCTGTGCGTCGGCCGGCTCCACCCCGTCAAGCAGCAGGAGCACCTGGTGCGCGCCTGGATGCTCGCGGGCCTGCACCACCGCACCACCCTGCTGCTGGTCGGAGGGTCTCCCACACACCCGACCCCGGTCGAAGCGGCGGTGCGTGCCCGGCTCGCCGGGCACCTCGCCACCGATCCGGTCGCCGGGCGCCGCGCCGTCGTGTGGCCCGCGCTGCCCAACCGGCAGGTGCGGCTGCTGGAGCGGGCCCTGGCACAGGGCCGGCCGGGATCGGTCCTCTATGTGTGCCCCAGTGCCAAGGAGGAGTTCGGCCTGGCGGTGCTGGAGGCCATGGAGGCGGGCCTCCTGGTGGCCGCGCCGCGGCGCGGCGGTGCCTCCCACTACCTGCGCGACGGTGTCAACGGCCGACTGCTCGACACCGCGTCCGTCGCCCGGCTGGCCGAGGGCCTGTGCTCGGTGCTGAGCACGCCGGTGCCGCGACGACTGGCCATGGCGCGCGCCGGCGCGGCGACGGTGCGCGAGCGGTTCGGCATCGACTCGATGGCCGAGTCCCTGGCCCGGGCCTACCGGGCCGTCTGCGGCCGAACGCACCCACCGCCCCGGCCGGGCCGTTCGGAGGGTGAAGACGGTGACCTGGACGGTCCGCGATGACCGCGGTCGGCTGCGGCGTCGAACCGGTGCGGGACCACCGGCGCCCCACGGGCTGTCCGCCCCGCGCACCCGGCGTTCCGCCCTGGCCGGGCGGACCGGCGCACGGTCGACGGCGGAACCACGCTCGGCCGACCACCGTTGCGATGATCGGCCCGCCGAGGGACCACCGGACCCGTCCGGCCGGTGAACACCCCGGCAGCGACGCCTGCCGCCACCCGCGACGATGCGCAAACGCTGCGACTGGATGCCGCGCACGGACGGGACGACCATGGACCCGTGACCCCGGTGGCGCGACCACAGCCCGTCGGCCACCGACCCGCGCGGACCGAAACACGACCGCCACCGCAGTGCCCGCATTCCGACAGCAGGAGGACGTCATGACCTCCGAGCGACAGAGCCCGGTCATCGAACGCGCCGTGCCCGCGAACCCTCCCACCGAGACTCCTGAGTGCGAGGCCTCCACGTGCTCGGGCATCTCGACCCCGGAGCCGGTCGAGCTGCACGACGCCTGGCCCTCCTGGATTCCACTGGTGGTGATCGCCGTCGTGGTGGTGTGCTGCGTCGGCTTCGCCGTGGGGAAGATCGCCGGATGGTGACACCGCCCTCCGCCCATGACCCACGCCCGCACGCGGCTCGCACCGCCGCTGCGCTCCCGACCCTCGGAGGGGTGGGCCCGCCGCCCCGCGCACGGCCCGGCGGCTCGCCGTGTCTCCCACCGCGGCCCGCTCCCGGGCACGGTCCCGCTCCCGGGTACGGCCCCGCTCGTCGACGCGACCGCGCGGACCCGCCCACGGCGCGGACCCGCCCACGGCGCGGACCCGCCCACGGCGCGGACCGGGACGGGTCAGTCGTCGGGCAGGGTGAAGCAGACCTCGGTGCCGCCGGCCGGTGGGGTCCGCAGCCAGACGCTGCCACCGTGCCGTTCGACGATGCGTCGGACGATGGCCAGTCCGGCGCCGGAGCCGCCGCCCTTCTCGGTGGGACGGTGCAGGCGCCGGAAGAGTCCGAACACCTCGTCCTGGTGTTCCGGGGGGATGCCGATCCCGTTGTCGCGGACCACGACGACGTCCTGGGCGGTTCCGTGCTCGTCGTCCCGGCGCTCGACATCGACGCACACGAATCGTGGTCCGTCCTCGCGTGCGTACTTGGCCGCGTTGACGAGCAGGTTGACGAGGACGTCCTGGAGCCGGTCGGGGTCGGCGGACACGACCGGCAGGACGCCGCGCATCACGCTGACCCCGTGCTCGGCGAGCCGCTCGCCGGCGATGTCGAGCGCCGCGTCGAGGGCGGTGGCGAGCGGGATCCGGACCCGGTCGAGGCCGACCGCGCTGACCTGCGAGTAGCGCAGCAGCGAGTCGAGGAGGCTGTCCATGCGGGCGGCGAGGCGGCGTACGGTGTCCAGTCGCCGCAGGCTGACCTCGTCCAGTGATGCCGCGGCGTCCTCGACGATGAAGATCGCCGCGTTGGAGATTCCTCGCAGCGGTTCCTTGAGTTCGTGGGCGGCGGCATGGGCGAACGCGTCGAGGTCGGCGTTGCTGCGCTGCAGGCGCCGGTTGAAGTCGGCGGTCCAGGCGGAGTGGCGGGCGAGGAGGTCGGCGACCGCACGGGTGGCCTCCCCGGCGCCCGCCCGGTCGGCCGCGGTCCACGGCAGGCTCCGGCCGCGGACCGTGGCACGGAAGACCGCCGAGGATCCGCGGGGCGTCAGCCGTTCGCCGTGCGGTCCGAGCCGTACGGGCAGTGCGGGGTCCGAGGCCCAGCACCGGGCGGTGGGCCGCTCGGTGCGGTACCAGGCCAGGAGGCCGTCACCCAGGGGGAGCAGGAGAACCCCCGCCGGCTCCGGGGCGTCGGTCGTGCCGTCGGTCGTGCCGTCGGCGTGCGGTGCCAGGATCTCGGGGAGCCGGTCGGTGGCCCAGACCTCGCCGGGCCGCAGGCCGGCGGCCAGGGACCGGAGCCGTTCCACCACGGAGCCGGCGACGGCGGGACCCCGAACGGTGGTCGCTCCGTCGTGCACCACGATCGTGCCGTCGGCGTCGACCAGGGCCCCGAGCGCGTCCGCGTGGTCGTGCAGCGATGCCGCGGGAGAGTCGGACAGGTCGGCCAGTAGGCGCTCCAGGGCCGCCCGGCGATGTTCGAGTGCGGTGGCCTGTTCGCGGTCGTCGATGGTGGCGAGCTGCACGGACAGGGCGCTTCCGAACAGCTCGCAGGCCGACCGGACGTCGGGGGAGAGCCAGACCGGTTCTTCACCGTGACAGGCGATGAGGCCCCACAGGGTGTCGTCGCGCAGGACGGACACCGACATGGAGGAACGGACGCCGATGTTGCGCAAGTACTCGAGGTGGAAGGAGGAGACGGTCCGCAGCGCCGCGGAGGAGAGGTCGAGCGGACGGCCGGTGGACGGCCGCAGCGGCGGGTCGAGGCCCGCGCCGGGGTCGTCGACGTCGCCGATGACGCGGATCCAGTTGCGCTGGTAGAGCCGGCGGGCCTGCGGCGGGATGTCACTGGCCGGGAACCACAGGCCGAGCCAGGGTTCGAGGTGCGCCGCGGCGTCCTCGGCGACGACCTCGCCGGGGCCGTCCTCGTCCTCGAAGCGGTAGGCGACCACCCGCTGGTAACCGGTCAGCAGCCGCACTTCCCGTACGGCCGCCGCACAGCAGTCGGCCACCGTGGTGCAGCGCTGGATCCGCAGGAGCGCCTGTTGGACCCTCCGGTGCAGGCCGGGCCGCGCCCGGGAAAGGTCCTGGCAGGGTTCGAGCTCCAGGACGAGCAGCGCGTCGCGGCGGTGTGCGGTGACATCGAAGAGCGCGCCGGACGCCGTGCGCAACGGCTCGGGGAGGAGGGCCGAGTTCTCCCCGGAGCGGACGGTCTCCCGGAGGGCGGCTTCGAGCACGTCGTGGCCGAGCACGTCGTGGCCGAGTACGTCGTGCGCCGGGCGTCCCAGGAGTTGCCCGGCCGTCAGGCCGAGCCGGTCGTGGACGTTGTCGGAGGCGACCCGGACGATGCCGTCGTGCAGACCAACTGCCAGCAGGACGCCGAACGACTGCACTCTGCCCAGGAGGTGGATCGGCTCGCGGACGCACTCGGTGAGATCGAAGCCGCCTCCGGCCGCGCTCTCGGCCGCCCGGGCGCGGGGGGACAGCCAGTCGTCGTCGGCCAAGGGGTGTCCGTTCTCCGGTGCCCCGGGGGCCGAGGCGGCTGGACGGCAACCCTACGCGCCCACCGGCCGGGTGCGGTTCCCGTATGCGGGTTCCGGCCGATAGAGTTCCGGGGCGGTACGTGCCGGCCTTCCAGGACCGGTCGGCCACAAGCATCGACCTCGTGAGCGTCCCCGGAGCCCGGGGCCCCGTGCGGGCGTGCGCGGCAGCGTCGGTGGAGGCCAGGAACGATGATCAGCTCGGACGTGTGGACAGTGGCCGGCGAGAACCTGCCGGCACCGCGTACCTCCGGCGCGCCGCGGTCGGACTGGGCCGCCGGGCTCCACCGGATCTGGCTGCGGGCACAGACCACGACCGATGTCACCGGTCTGTCCGACGAACTGTACGACCTGCTGCTGACGGTGCCCCGGGTGACCGTGGTGACCGGCTGCCGTTTCTCGTCGAACGGCCGGGCCCTCTACCTGCGCAGCAGCGCCGAGGCCGGGAGCCCTCCGGTCCGCGTCCTCCTGCCCGCCGGCGACGCCTGGAGCCGTGCGGGCGTGCCGCCCGCCCACGGGGAGGTACGCCGGTTCCGCGCGGACGACAGCCACGGCCGCGCCCGCCCCGAACAGCCCGTGTGGGAGGCGGCGTCGGCGACCCACGTGGTGGAGTGCACCCTCCCCCTGGAGGACGGCGACTGGGCCGCGGTCGCGGTCGGCCTCGCGGGCGACGGGCAGGCCCCTCCGGCCCTGCCCGCGATGCTCGGCCAGGTGTGCGACGTGGTGGCGTCCTGCAACACCCGGATCCTGCACGAGCGGGAGAACGCCCGGCGGCAGGCGCGCGACGCCCTGCTCGCTGAGGCCTCGCTGCAGATGGACTCCTCCCTCGACACCGAGGAGACCCTGCAGCGGGTCGCGCGGATGACCGTTCCCGCGGTCGCCGAGGGCTGCCTGGTCCATCTGCGGTACCCCACCGGCTACCGGCTGGTCGCCGCCGCACACCTTGCCGCCGACGCGCGGGAGAGCTTCGAGGCGGCCGGCCGTGATCCGGTCTGGCTCGCCGAAGTCCTGCCGAAGGTGTCCGACCTGCGCGAGGGCGTCGTCCTGACCGGTGAGCAACTCGCGGGAACGCCCTTCGCCGGTCACGGCGCCGCACCCAGCGGGACGGTCACGGTGAACCCGCTGCGAGCGCGCGGCCGACTGCTCGGCACGGTCACCTTCGCCTACCAGCGCGGCGCCGCCGAGATCGCCGGGCCCGCCTTCCTCGCGGACCTGGCCCTGCGGGCCGCCCTGGCGATCGACAACGCGACGCTGTACGAACAGCGGCGGCAGAACGTCAGATCGCTCCAGCAGCACCTGCTCCCGGCCGTCCTGCCCGAGTACCCCGGCCTGGAACTCGCCGCCGCCTACGAGGTGGGCGACGCCGCGCTGGACGTGGGCGGCGACTTCTACGACGCGGTCGCGGGGGCCCGCTCGTTCTCCCTGGTGGTGGGCGACGTGTGCGGGCGCGGCGCGGAGGCGGCGGCACTGACCGGTCTCGCCCGGCACACCCTGCGGACCCTGCTGGAGGACGACGTCGCGCCGGCCGCGGCCCTGACCCGGTTGAACCGCTCGCTGCGCGCCAGCGCGTCCTCGAAGTTCGTCACCGCGATCGTCGCGGCCCTCGCTCCGCGGGGCGACGGCTCCTTCGCCCTGCGCATCGCCACGGCCGGCCACCCGCCGGTGCGCGTGCTGCGCGCCGACGGGACCGTCCACTCCCTGAACAGCGCCCCGGGCCCCCTGCTCGGAGTCCTGGACGACTACGCGCTGCCCGAGGCCACGGAGGTCCTGCGACCGGGCGACACCGCCGTCCTGCTCACCGACGGCATCACGGAGTCCCGGGCCGCCGACGGAGCGTTCTTCGAGGACCGCCTGTCCCGGGTGCTAACCGGCCTGGCCGACCACGGCCCGCGGGAACTGGTGACCGGCCTCGCCCGGGCGGCCCTGGACTTCGGCCGGGGCTGCGCCGACGACATGGCCGTCCTGGCCGTCCGGGCCGGGACGGCGACCAGCCGCGACGAGAGGCGTGCCGAGCGATGACCATGCAGGAGGGCCTGGTCCTGGTCGTCGAGGACTCCGAGGAGGACATCGAGGCCGTGGCCCGCGCGCTGGGCCGCTCGCACCCACTGGTCCGGCTGGAGTTCACCGCCTCCCCCCGGACCGTCGTGCCCCGGCTGCTGGACCCCGGGGCCGAACGGCCCGCACTGGTGCTGCTCGACCTCAACCTCCCCGGCTACAGCGGGCACTCCCTGCTGCGCGACATACGGCTGCGGCCGGAACTCGCCAAGGTGCCGGTGGTGGTCTTCACCTCCTCGACCGCGCCGGCCGAGGTCGAGGACTGCTACGCGGCCGGCGCGGACAGCTACATCTTCAAACCGCTGAACTTCGACCTGTTCCGCACCGTCCTCGGTAGCACGGTCGACTTCTGGCTCGCCGACCGGCCGGTGCCCCGCGACCTGCCCACCGCCTGACCACCCTGCCGTCCCACGCGCCCGCGCCCGCGCCCGCGCGCTCGCGCTCGCGTTCCGTCGCGGTGCGGCATCCGGCGGTCGGCATCCGTTGTCCGTGTACCGGTGGATCATCGGACCGTCGTACGCGCGGGCCCCGTCTCGAAGGGGGAGGGGACGGGGAAGTACTCGCTCAGGAAGCCGGTGAGGGCGTCGTGCTGCGCCTGGGGGGAGATGCGGTCGCGGATGCCGTCGGCGAGGCAGAAGTAGTCGGCCCAGCGTTCCTCGTGGAGGTCTGCGAGGCGGGCGAGGTCCTCGTGGCTGTCCGTGACGAAGTAGCCGCCGTAGAGATGCCCGTCCACGGCGCGCGCGGTCGCGTGGGCGTAGTACGCGGCCAGGGTCACCGGTGCGAGATCGGTGCCGGCCCGGAACGGCGAGCGGACCGTGGCACGGAGCTCGGCCGCGAACCGCTCCGCGCTTTCGGCCATGACGCTGCGGCGCAGCGGGTGGGGGGCGTGTTTGAGGGTGCGGGGGTAGGTCTTGCCGGTCGAGGCGGTCAGGGCCGCGCGTGTGTTCTTCAGGGCGGCGACGTAGATCGAGTCGTCGCTCCGGGCGTCACCGGGGGGAATGATCCGGTCGTCGGGGAAGCACAGGGGCAGGCCGTTCCCGAGGAAGAAGTCCTCGGGCGCGACGGTGCGGCCGAGGAAGACGTCGTCGTTGATGTACAGGAAGTGTTCGGCGAGGCCGGGGATCAGGTGCAGCCGGCTCTCGATGGCATGGGAGTTGAACACGGGCCCGGCGTCGGTGCCGGCGAACAGGTCCCGGTGCGGGACGACGGTCAGGCCGGGCCGGTCGGTGTCGAGCCACGGAGGCGTCTGGTCGTCGGTGACCAGGTGGACGTGGCGGATCCAGGGAGCGTGCGCGGCCAGTGCGCGCAGACAGTAACGGAGTTCGTCGCGGTTGCGGAAACGCTGGTCGGCGTCACCGGCGATGCCGCTGGCGGCGTCGCCGTCCTCCGGCGCGACCGGTGCGGCCGTGCGGGCGAGGCCGGCCCGGGCGGTGTCACGCCGCCTCTGCCAGGCCGGGTCGGTGTCGTCGACCCAGGTGATGACGGCGTCCACGGGAAAGGCGACGCGGTCCGGCAGGTCGACGGCGAAGGCGTTGACCAGTGGGTACACCTGCCCGCCGACAGCCGTCCTGGCCGTGGCCTCCAGCGAGGGCACCCACCAGCCGAGCGGGGTCTCGTCGATCGAGGCAACGGCCCCGGGGGCCTGCGGGGCAGGATCCCAGAATTCGACGTCGCACGCGGCCTCGGAGCCGTACAGCAGGGTCCCGACCACGGCGGGCCGGTAGATCCGCAGCCCCTTGACCCGGTCCGGCGGGGTCGCACCGGGTTCCGCGTCGAGGAGCTCGCCGGGGCCGGTCGCCTCGCGTTCCACGACCGCGACGGCGGTGCGTACCTGCTCGGCCAGGACGGTGGCGAGCACGCGCCCGTGCTCCAGCAGGTCCGCGTACACGGCCTGCCCGGCGAACGGCACCGAGAGCGCCTCCAGCGCTGCGGAGCGGTCGCCGGCCGCTACGGCCAGGCGGTGACGCCTGCCGCGGTCGGGCACGATGCCGTGGTCGATGCCCGCCGCGCCCAGCGCCCCGGCCACCTCGGCGAGGTTGTCGTCCAGACGCTGACCCGGCAGCCGTATCCGGTCCGCCTGCGCCAACAGCCCGCCGTGACGGACGACACCGGTCAGGGTGGCAGCGAGCTCGGCCTCGCGCTCACGACGCCCCGCGGCCAGCCTCTCGCCCGGTGGGGCAGGTTCCGGGAGTGGAGACGGGGGTTCCGTGGATGCCTGCTCCTGCTCGGGCTCCGGGACTGGTTCGAGGCCGGTGAGCCCGGTGCGTCGCGGGCGGTGCACCAGGAAGGCGAGCCGGCGCACTGCGGTGGTGAGACGGGCCGGGCGAAGGGGCATGGAAAGCTCCAGCGAGGGTGGGGGATGTTCGGCAGAAGAGCCCAGGCACGGCACCGCCCTCGCATGTGCCGTGCCGGGCCACGGTGGCGTCGCGCTGTCGGGCGGGCGCACGACGGGCGTGGGGTCGGCTCGCGCCGGTGGGCAACGCTTCCCGCAGGGAGGTCCGCCAGGAGGACCCGGCTCGGTCGTCCGGGGAAGGTCCGGGCTCGGCGACGCCGCTCGGCCACGGCCGGTTCCGGCGTCCGGCAGGCGGATGCCCGGATGAAGCCGGCAGAGCGCGGTCGGCCGGTCTGCTACGCGGCCGGCGTGGGCGGTCGCCGCCGTAAGCCGAGGCGAACGGGAGCGATCCGGACCGGGATCGGATTCATGGATTCAGTCATCAAATATGAGATCGAGTCGGTATCGGCGCCTGCCACACGGATGCGCCGGGCACGAGTGCCAATCCTGCGTGCCCGCACGGCAATACCGGGACCCCCGACAAGCTGGATTGCACCGCCGATCGGCCTGCTTGTCTCTGCCACCTGGCCGGCCCGAGCGGCAGCATGTCGGCCCGGGCGGTCCTGCGACGCCTGTCTCCGCGGGTCCGGTTGCCGCGCCCGCCCGGGTGCGCACCTGCCCGGTTCTGCCGCCGCGCCCGCGAACGCGGCGGCCACGACCTGGACGGCCCGCACCCTGGCGGGCAGCGGCCGTGGATCTTTGTCCGCCCCACGGCGAGCGAGCGGAGGCCGTCCTCCGGCGCGGCCGGCCTCGATGCTCCCCGAGTGAGGGAACGCGGAGCAGGGCGCGTCCCGGCCGCCTCTCCGCCGGTGGTGAGGTCCACCGGAGAGAACGTCGCGTGGTGCGTGCGTCAGTTCGTCGGGCAATCAGCTGCGCGGGCGGGGCGTCCGCGACGGTGCCCCGATCGTCCTCGTCGTCACGGCTTCCGGAGCCGTCGGCGCGGTCGTGCCGGCCGTCGCCGGTATCCGGGAGGAGGCGTGTCCTCGGGAGGCCGGGGCGAGCGGAACAGGACGGGGCCCTGCCGCCCGGCGAGGTGCGTGCCCAGACCGGCGGCGCCGACCGCGGTGGCGGCCAGGCTGACGTTGCGCCAGGTCGTGCCGGGAGGCCCGGGCGGCGGACCCAGGCGGGGCTGGGCAAGCCCCTCGGGGTCCAGCGTGACGGTGGTCCTGTCTCCAGGGCGGGGGTGCTCGTCGCCCACCGGGACATTCGCATGCCTCGTCCCGTCGGCGAGCCGCACCTCGGCGAAGGTCGAGGACTGCCAATGGCCCTCGGACACCTCGACGACCACGGCGGGGACGGGCTCGCCCCGGTCGTGGAGCGCCTGCCGGCCGGCCATGAACACGCAGCACAGTTCGAGGAACAGCCAACCGGCCGAGAACACGGTCGACGACACCACGGACAACCGCCACGGCCGCCGCGTGCCGGCCACGGCGGCCGCGATCCCGAGAAGCAGGAACACGAGAAGCACGATCACGTCGACGACATGGACCAACCGGTAGGGCGCCCAGTGGTAGACGAGCCACGCCGACGCCCACCCCAGCCCGACGACGGCAACCGTCAGCCCCGCCGCCAGGCCCACCGCAACCACGATCCGCCCCACCGCCCACAACCGGCTCCCGCCGCTGCGCCCCTCCTGCTCCCCACTCCCGCCGCTGTGTTCGTGCGCCCCAGCCGACACTTCCACCACTCGTTCCTCCCTCCCCGGCCCATCGCTCCACGAGGGCGCCGAACCCAGCGTGCGCGGTCGTGCTGAACGGGGGCAAGAGGCGTGCCGCCGCACCCGATCGCGGCGATCGACGGTGCGGGGACGCCGGGCGGGATCCACCGGCCTTCATGGGGAGGAGCGTGTCGGACGTTCCGGACTCGATCTTCCGGACGCGACCGCGTCGGGCCGGCGGGCCGCCCCGACGTGCTGCGCGTCGATGCCGGGCGGTCCTTGTGGCACGGAGGAACCCCCGAGGTCCCTGCCCGACCGGCAGAATGTCCGGACGACCCTCTTCACCTGCGCGAACTGCGGCCTGCCACTTACCGGGGAACTCAGGCGAGCACGGCCGTCGCGGGACGGCGAGAAGCGGTCCGGCCACCGGATCGCCCCGCCCCGGATGGCCCGGGGCACCTACGCGATCGGTGACGATGCCGCTGCCTTTGTCCTGCATCCCGACGACCTGCCGGGAACGGCTGCGCACCCCGACCTCGGCCGTCGCAACGGCTGCTGCGGACTCGACGGCCGGGACGGGCCCAATCTCGTCTGCGCGGCCTGCGGCACCGAGGTCGCCACCGAGCAGTCGGACTGCTGAACGCAGAACCTGGTGCTGCTGACCGCCGCCGCAGTCGTCGACGGAGCCGGGTCGCCTTCCCGGACCCGTTGACGTTCGGTGCCGCTCGCACCCGTTCGCCGGACCGTGCGTGTTCCGCCACGCAGGTGTCGCGCGCCGGATGCCATGGTCGGGATGTCGCGGCTCGTTCTTGTTCTCGACCTCGTTCTCGACCTGGTCCCCGTCCCGGTCCGCGACGGCTCCGCCGCGGGCGGCCGGCCGGTCGAGAGCGTCAGTGCCAGTAGCTGGGGGTGCCGTTGCCGGGCTGGTTCCAGGCCCAGACGAGGAAGGCGACGAGCGCCGTGGCGACGAGGAGGGCGAGGACGAGGCAGCCGAGGCCGCTGCCTCGCCGGTTGCGGCGGTGGTTGGTGGCGTCCAAGGAACCCCCCAGGTGTCGAGTCCGACCTGAGTCCGAGCGTGGCGGCCGGGAGGGTGCGCGGCAAGGGGCCGGCGTCACTGACGTACTCGGCGATCGGCCCGCAGTTCTTTCTCGGCAGGTCCGCGAGCAGGCCGAGTACGAACGCCCGCACCCGGCCGCGACGGCTCCTTCGGCTGAGCCCGCACGCGAAGCGCGTCCGTACTACTGGCAAGGCCAAAGCTCTGCCACGAGCCCATCACAGGTCGAACGTTGCCTGATGAGGCACCAGGGGGAGCGGCGCGGGGGCCCACAAAGCCGCGCTCAAGAGTATGGCAAGGACCAGGACGAGAGCGAAGAGGAGCCGTCCGAGGCGCCGCACGTGCTCCGCGAGCCGTCCGGGATTCGAGTCAGAGCGCACGACGGTCCGCGCGTGCAGGGCTCCAGGAGCCAGCGACGTGAAGTTCAGGGACTTCCGGCAACCCGCCTGGCCGGAACACGGGGGTTGGATCGGTCGCCGGAGAAAGCACCGGCCACGTCCGGCGCAGCGGCGGCGGCCATTGCTGCCGATCGCGCGTCCTGCGGACCGGATGAGCGAGACCGTCATGGTGGCGATGCCAGCGGCTCCCGTGGCTGTCCTGAGGTTGTGCATGGGTGAAGAGGTCCTGTTCCAGAGGCGAGGGCGTGAGGTCGGTTCTGAACGGGTGCGGGCGGCCACCGACCACTTGCCCGTGGCCGACACCAGGAGCCGCTTTCCGAGGTGGCGGACCGAGTTGCGGTGGTATGCGACGGTGACGATCCACGCAGTGGTGGGGTGTGCGCAACCTGTCGAGCGGCCGGAGAAATTCAGCCGCCCGGCCGACTGCCGCCGCCCGCCCGGCCGACCTGCCCCTGGAGCGGGTACTCGGCGACGGCCGCGCGATGCGCTCCTCGGCATCGTGAAGGCGTTGATCTTGTGACGGGCCCTCGGATGATCGGCGACTCACGCCGTCCCCCCGCACCGGATCGCGGCTGGCTGCGAGGAGGTCTCGAAGCCGGCCGCGAGGGCTGGGGACGACCCGGGGGTGGTGTTGGCGGCGGGGCTGGCGGAGATGGAATTCGAGGTCGAGTTGTGTCCCGATGCGAAGGCGGAGGCGGCTCCAAGCTGCAGGCGGTCGGCGTCGAGGCTGAGGCCGGTGTGAACGACCGCGCACAGGAGCCACTCCTGTCAGTGCACTGCACATGCATGACAATCTGGCGGGCCATTGCAGCAGAAACACCCAGATCTCCAATGCCGTACGGGCGCCAGGAAAGCTTCCTGGCGCCCGTACGGCACACTGGCAGGATTCAGATCAGAGCAAAGTCAGTCGACAGGGCCTGTTCCGGCGGCGTCCTGGTCGATCGTCTTGGATTCCAGAAAGTACGTCAGGGATTCATCCCGATCGGGCCAGTCGAAGGTAAGTGCCAGGTCCAACCAGATTTCTGACGTGATCTCCCATCGGCCGAGATCACCGTTGGGGGCGCCGAGGTCGACCATGGAGCGGGTGATAGCCAACTGCTTTCGGCTCGACGGAATCCGGAGCTGCACAAACCCGTCAGAATCGTAACCAACTAGAATGTATCGCCGCTCACTGGTCGATGCCATACCTATCCCTTCGTACCAATTCGACTCAACCACCTGGATGAGATCCAACGGACTGGCAGGGTTCTCGTACGGGAATCGAGCGGCTGCCACCATCTCCTTCGGCAGCTTCCCTTGTCCTCATACGTGTGGACGCAGGAAAATCAGCAGACGGCAGAGTGAAGCCGAGATGGCACCGGATCCGAGTCAGAATTAGCTGTGGCGGCCTGCCAATCGAACTGGCGGGCCGCCACCAAGAGTGTCGATTATTCGCTACTCGCCCAAGGGGCCCTGGGGAGAGTTCCCAGCAGGGACTCGACTCTCTTCACAACGGCCCGCATCGCGGCCGTGAGTTCACCGGTCGAAATTTCGGAACGCTTCCGTGCATTGTACGAATTGAACAGCATCTCGTGCTGCTCGAGAAAGCTGTCCAGGAGCTCGAGGTCTTTATCTGACGAGCCACTGCTGGAAAGCTTCCCCACTGCCGAATGCCACCAGGACAGGCGCGCGTCAGCCACGATGATGCGCGCTGCCAGCTCTCGCGTCTGGTATTCCCATCCTTCCGGCGAGGTCAGTAGTTCGATCATCATTTCAGTGAACGATGGAAGCTCACTCACGGGAACATTTCCTCCCTTCTCGAGCTTCAGCCAAAGTTCCGACGAATCCAAGGGATTAGACCTCGCCCACTCGGAAGAGCCTCGCCGCCGCCAGCCTGAATAACTCTGCTGCAATACGTCAGGCAGTTTTTTGTTAGCGCGTCATAACTGCCCTGACCTGCGCTTCCTCGGGCGGCCTTCTTGGTATGCGGCCTGGGCGTCGACCCGACCTTCCGGCCCGGTACTTGGCTACGCAAGCAGGCGGCGGCCCGCACCGACGGAAAGCTGACGGACCAGCAGGCCACACTCCTGGCCGCGCTCACCCGGTACACCGAGAAGACTCGCCCAAGCCCAGGCAGTCCCGTTCCGAGACGTCCTCCTCGGTAACGGCAACGTGCCGCTGGTGGCGGGTGCCAGCCGCGACCTGATTCCCTCACCGGTCCGACGAAGCACATTGACGTTGCGGGTGAGCTCCTTGCTTCCCTTGCCGAGAGCGGGAACTGCGCCCCCTGCAGCCTGGAATGCTTCGACGTCACCCGCGATCGCCTCCTCGATCTCGTCCGGGGTGAGATCAGTGTCGAGTTGGAGCCAATTTTCCTCCGGTGTCCCTTCCTTGTGTGCTCGGTAGAACCCGTGCCCCGTGTTGAAGTTCCACTCCTGACCGTTGGATGCGGTTGTGCTGCGCCGGAGGTCCTTACCCGACTTGCCATTCTCACGATACGTCCCGAGCGACCTGGGCTTCGACGCGGGCTTGGAACTGGCTTCCTTCCCTGCCTTGGGCGCGACCTTCGAAATCACCTTGCTGATGAGTTTTCGCACCGCGCCTGGGTGTTTGGCGACCGCCTCCACGCCGCGGACCGCCGCTCCGGCGGCCGTGAAGCTGGACGACTACGCGGTGGGCACTTGGATGCGCCGCCGGTGCAAGATCGCGGGCCTCACCGCGGACCGGGCCGCGAAGCTCGACGCTCGGGACGAAGTCTGGCGCCTGGAGCCGCTCCTACCGCCGCTTGCTCGCCTACCTAGCCGGCGGCGGCACCCTCGACGGCCCGGCCAACTGAACCGGCCTGGGCGACGACCCGGCTCTCAGGCTCTGCTCACCCGGGGCACGATGCCCGCTCAGCCGACCTTCGTCCACCCCGTCAACCAGTGCACCTGCAGTCAGCCGAATCGCCGTCATCACCGGTCGAGCAACCTGGATCGCGATCTACCGCTGGAGTATTAGGCAGGAGAAAACTTCTTCAAGCCACCGGATCTTTTCCTGATCCTCGAGAAAGGAGCGCAAGAACAGACAGATGGCTCCTCACTGTCTCCACGCTTTCGCGATGGGTGGTGCGCCGAGATTTTTGGCGCACCACCCGTAGAGAGTCAGCCCGTGAAGCCACTGCCCGGGCAGGACGACGCAAACCGATGGCTTGTGCAGCCACCTCCATTGTCGTTGCCGCCAACTGCCGCCGCAAAAACACCAAGAGGGTCTGCCAGGGAAATTCCGGCAGACCCTCTTGGCGTTCACTGATCGTCGATCCGGCGAGAAATTAAAATCTCTTCCGGTCCGAATATCCAGCAGCATCTTGCCGCCGGATATTCATGGGACCTATTGCGCCAACGAAACTCCGATGCTCACGCAGCGCCAGGCGAGCCGTCGATCTCTGAAGGATTCTGATACTTGGAAATTGCTTTGACTTGCAAGCGGATAGATTCACTGCATCGCTCATCATTCTCTTGATCCTCGAGAGTGGCGCGACCAGTCAGTCGTGACATGAGAATCGATTCATAGCACGAGGATAGGATCTCCATCGCATCATCCACAGACAGCGACAGAGGACCCGCCTCGAAAAGGCGAACAATTCCCATGAGAAACGGTCCGACTGCGGGCCGGACTGCAACCTCGGGCAGCGAGTCGTACCGCAACAGAATTTCTTCGACGAAATCCTGGTCAAAGTTCCACTCGCCCGACCCAGGGGAGCGCGCTTGAATTACATGACCAATCAGTTCGGCATGCTCCGGCGGAAAAAATCCGGGAAACGGCGGATCAAACAGGCGGAGCGTAGACTCGACCACGTCGAGAGACAGGCCAAGAAGATCGGAACTCCCAAGTCTCTCTAGAACTGGCCCATAGGGCTCGATGGTGCGATCCCAAAGAAGTAGCATGCTCCCCACCTTTAAATGGTGTGTGTCGCAACTTGAAGTTGATTCGTGATGCACAAGCAGGTCGAATTCATCCGCAGGGCGGCCCTTTGCTACCTACTCCTGTCCCAGAGCTGAACACCTGGATATCGAGCACCCCTACCCGCGCAGTCCTGCCGCTCTATGCCGCATGCCGGACGGGATGATGCGATGATTCCATCACCCGTGTACTCGGCCTCGTCGATCGCATTGAAGAGAATCTGCTCGGCGTCAGTGTGAACTTGCGGAGTGAGGTCGGTTTCGTAGACTTGACGGTAGCCGAGGCTCTCAGCCAAATTACGCAGAGAACGATTCGTTCCATTGTTCGCCACTGAATAGACGAGTTCACCCCCAAGCTGGCCTGTCGCAACGGTCGTTCCCTTGTCTGCCCGTGTCCCCACACCAAAAGTGTCATGAAGTGCCTTCGCATCATCAAGCAACTTCTGTGGAGAGACCGTTGCAGACGCGGCCGTTCCATCGGAAACAAGGCGGCCTCTGCAAATATTGTGGACCAGGACCGGCGTGATACCGGCAACCACATAATACGTGTGGAGGTCGGCGACGGTGAGGTTGTACATGGCCTGCTGGCCAGGGATCTCGCTGACGGAGGTAACGGTGACTGCCGATCCGTCGTCCGTCTCGAGCATGTGGCCGGCCTGAAGTTCGCCTGCAGGGGTCCACCGCCGAGCCGTAGCGTCCCAGAAGGGATGCTCGACGGTCGTATGGATGGTCTCCTCGCCGTCTCGCGTGGTGACGCCAACGTCGACCCGGTCACTGTCGTCGTGCTTCCACGTGGCGGTGACGGTGTGGCCGTTGTTGTCCCCGGTCTGGGGATCGGCAGCCTGGACCTGGTCGCCGGGCTTGATCTCGCTGATGTCCCGGGTGCTGCCATCGGCCATGAGGACCGGTGTGGCGGCTGCGAAGCTGCACGGGCCGGCCTTCGGCCGGATCTTCGAGACGATCTTGGAGACGAGCTTCCTGACCGCGCGCGGGTGTTTGGCGACCGCCTCCACGCCGCGGACCGCCGCTCCGGCGGCCATCGCGGGGGCGACGACGGGCAGGGGCGGCCCGAGGACCTGGACGATCTGCTGTCCGGCCTTGTACCAGTCGCTCTGGGTGCGCGGCCCGTCCAGCGGGCCGGCGATCCCGGAGACGATGGAGGTGAGGTTGAACGGCGACTGCGGGTTCTCGCGTTCCTGGCGGAAGCGGTTGGCGGTGTCGTCGTCGCCGGTGAGCCTGGCGACGCCCTCGGCGAGCTCGTTGTAGGTCTTGACCGTCTCGTGCCAGGCTCCGGCCGCGAGGTCCTTGCCCCGGTCGATCCACTTGTCGCAGGTCTTGCAGTCGAAGCCCAGGAACAGGCCGCTCGGGTCGCTCGCGTTGACGGGGTCGTTGTTGCTGTAGGCGTAGCCGTTCCACTGCTGCGGATCAGCCGGGTCGAGGATCGGATCGGGGTTGATGAAGCGCCCGCGCACCGGGTCGTACTGGCGTGCGCCGAGGTTGGTCAGCCCGGTGGCCTCGTCCTTGGTGCCTCCGACGAAGCCCTTGCGGCCGGCCCAGTCGGAGGTCGCGGGCTGGCTGCCGCGCGGGTTGCCGAAGGGGTCGGTGTTCCGGCGGGTGACGGTCTGGCCGGCGTCGGTGCCGATCTGGACGCCGTTGGTGCCGTGCGGGTCGGCGGCCTGGATGACGACGTTTCCGCCGCCGATGGCCGAGGTGACCCGGGTGTAGGTGAGTCCTTCTCCGGCGCCGATGGAGCGGACGTTGCTCAGGGTGCCGGTGGCCGTGTCGAGGGTGAGCTCGTCGGTGGGCAGGTTGAGGGTGGTCCGGCCGGGGTTGCGGCGGATGAGCTGGTTGCCGTCGGCGTCGTAGACGTAGCTCGTGGTTCCGGCCGTGCCGGTGGAGCCGATCGAGTCGAGCTTGCCCTCACGGTTCCAGGCCAGTGTCGCCGTGCCACCCGTATCGGTGATCGCCGTGGGGTTGCCCGTGGCGTCGTACTGGTAGCCGACGGTCCTGGTACCCCCCGGCCCCATGGTGGTGGAGGTGAGCAGCGCGTGGGGGCCGCCCGTTCCGCCACCGGTGTTGGCTGCGTCGGTCGGGGTGTTGGTGTGCCTGGCCGGCCCGAAGGTCTGGCTGGTGGTGGTGTCGTTGAAGGTGTTGCCGGTGATGTCGTGCTGGACGTGTCCGGTGCGGTTGCCGGTCGCGTCGTAGCTGTAGGTGTTCCAGTACGGCGCGGGGCCGCCGACGGTGCGCCCGCCGGGTTCGACGTTGGCGGGGCCGTTCGCGTTGTTGCAGCCGCCGATGCCGGGGACGGTGCCGGAGCTGCCGCTGCCGTGGGTGGCGCCGCTGGAGTCGGTCCAGTCGGCGGTGGTGGAGGTGCGTCCGGTGTCGGTCCAGGCTCCGGTCAGCCGCCCGAGGTGGTCGTAGGTGAAGCACTGGGTGTCGGTCGCGGCGGCGTCCTGGACGTCGGTGACGGAGGTGATGCGGCCGGACGGGGTGTAGGTGTAGGTGGTCTGGTCGACGGAGGCGGTTCCCACCTGTCGGTCCAGGAAGGAGTTGACGATCCGTCCGGTGGCCCAGTCGTACTGCCGGGTGGAGACGACCTGGGTGCCGTAGGTGCCGACAGTCGTCCGGACGGGGCGGGCGAGGGCGTCGTAGTCGGCCTGGGCGACGACGGGCTGCTCCAGGCTGGCGGAGCCGACGAGCAGGCCGGTGATGGTCCTGCCGTAGGTGATCGATTCTGCCGGGAGTCCGCCCGCGGCGGGGACGGCGGTCTCGGTGACGGCGCCCAGGACCGGGCTGTAGGCGTTGGTGGTGGTGTAGGTGCCGGCGAGCGGTCCTTCCGCGGCGGGGACGGTGATCGCGGTGCCGAGCGCCCGGTAGGCGGTGTCGTACCCGGTCACGGCCGTGGTGTAGGCCGCGCCCCCGGTGCCGCCGACGTAGCGGGTGGAGGACGTGGGCCGGCCCTTGGCGAGGGTGTCGTAGGTCCACGCCGCCAGTTGGTTCGCGGGTGCGACGCTGTCGCCGTACGTGCCGGTCTTACGGCCGAGCAGGTCGTAGGTGAAGGCGAGGGTGTTGCCCTTGGCGTCGACCGTACGGTCGACGCGCGAGTTGACGTCGTAGAACACCTTGTTGAGACCGGTGTCCGGGTCGGATGCAGATGTTGGACGCCCGCGCAGGTCGTAGTTCTTGGTCCAGGTGTTGCCGCTGCTGTCGGTGCGGGACGCCGGCTGGCCGGTGGGCGTATAGGTGTAGGTGGTGACGTCCGCGTCGGCGGGGTTGCCGGTCGCGGTGGGAGTGCGGTACTGCCACAGGGCGGTGCCCCGGCCTCGGGCGTCGGTGACGGCCGAGGTCGGCATGCCGCCGCTGGGCGGGATCGTGTCGGTGCGGTCGGCGCCGGGGTAGGCCGTGGTGGTGGCCCACTGGAGGTTGCCGTAGGAGCGGAACTCCGCCCGCACGACGCGCCCGTTGCCGTCGTAGGTGTTCCACGTCTGGCCCGGGATCTGGCCGTCGGCCGCCGGTACGAAGATCGACGTGGTGGGGAAGGACTTCTCCTCGTAGTAGGCGGAGGAGGTCTTGATGGCCCAGCCGTGCGTGTCGTAGACGGTGTCGGTGATCAGTCGCCCGGTCGGCCGGGCGTCGCTGGTGCGCTGGCTCTGGCGGGCACGGCCCAGGCCGTCGTAGATGTCGACGTTGACCGCGAACGTGGCCGCGTCGTCGTTGAGCGACTCGGTCGTGACTGCGGACGGGCCTGCGGTGCCCTTGAGTTCGTAGGTGTACCTGCGGCTCGGCAGTTGCGAGGTCGGGCGGTCCGGTGCCCAGACCGCGGTGAGCCGTCCCAGGGCGTCGTACTGCGCGGTGATGACGCGGCCGTTGGCGTCGGTGCTGGTCAGCGGGGAACCGCGGGCCGGGTCGAGAGTGGCGGTGGTGGTCCAGTCCGCGCCCATCGGGCCGGTGGTCCGCACCTGGGTCGGCAGGGCGCCGGTGGCGGGAGCGGTCTCCGTCGTCGTCACGGCCGCGGTGACGGACGGGCCGCTCAGCTGCGTTCCGGCGTTGTCGTAGGTGGATCCGTCCGTGGTGGCCGTGGTCCGGGTCCGGCCGTAGACGTCGAACGTCGCACTGCCGCCGTGGACGTAGACCGGGTTACCGGACTGGTCGAACCGGTCGAGGACCTGGTTGCCGGTCGGGTCGCCGGTCGGGCCGGCCCGGCCGAAGGGCCTGCCGTCGTAGAGCGTGCGGCCGCTGGACAGGGTGTTGGCCGAGGTGGCCCCGCCGCTGCAGGGCCCCTGGAACGTGGTCTGCTCCGAGACGAGCGTGAGCAACTGCGGGTTGTCGCTCGCAGCGTAGCCGGTGGTGGTGCAGAGCTCGGGGGTGGCGGCGGTGCCGTCGCCCTTGTCGTCGACCTTGACGACGCGGTTGCCGTTGGCCGGCTCGCTGGTGGTGACGACGGTGGTTGTGCGCCAGCTGCCGTCGGCGAGTCTGGCCCTGGTGATGTGGGTTGTCTCGGAGTCCGGGCGCCAGGCGGTGAGTTGGGGTGCCCCGGCGCTCTGGGCGTGGGTCGCGGACTTCTGCTGTCCGTTGCGGGTGGCTCCGGAGACAGCGACCACGCTGCCGCCGGCCCGGTCGAAGGTCTCGGTGGCGACGACGCGGCCGGCGAGCTGGGCGCTGTCGGTCACGGTGCCGCCGAGCGGGCTGTCCACCGGGGGAACGGTGCGCAGGGTCTTGCCGTCGGCGAGGTGGTCGCCGACCATGCCCCGCAGGTAGGTGACCCTCTGCTGGGTCCTGGGTGCCTCGGTGCTGTCGCCGCTGCCGGTGGTGGTCGTCACCGACTGGTAGCCGCGGAACTGGTTCCAGGTCCGGGTCTTGGCGTCGATGAACTCGGCGTCGTTGCGGTGCCAGGCCGCCCCGCCGTTGTAGGTGTACTCGGTCACCCGGGAGACGTTGGGGGAGCTGACGAGGTCCTGCTCGACGACGGTCTTGACCAGTGGCTTGTCGAACCAGTCGTCGACCGGCTCCGGCGAGGACTGGCCCGGCAGATACCACTTGACGGGTATGCAGGCCATCGAGTTGCTGTCGGCGGAGGCTGGCATGCGGTTCTCGACCCGGGAGCACGCGGCGTCGGTGTAGACGACGTCGATCCGCCCGCCCGTCTCGGTCGTGATGCTCTGGATGCGCGGGCGCATGAACATCTTCTCGGCCGGGACGAGGCCGTCGACGCGGTTGGCCCGCATCTTGTACTGGAACTGCACCGGGGGCAGGTTCTTGACCTCGGCCTGGCCGTTGCTCGGAACGCGCTGGACCGAGTCGAGCTGCAGGAGCCGCTTGGTGCCGTCACCGGGGTCGGCGAGCTGCTGGTTCAGGATCCAGGTGTCGACGGTCCGGTAGGCGGAACCGACCAGGACCTGCGTGGTGATCGCGGTCAGGCGCTTGGTGGTGAAGAACGTGGGCGCGGAGTTGATGCAGGTGTTGTCGGTGCAGATCAGGTCGATCGGTGTGTCGGGCCAGGCGGCGGCGTTCGCCGCGGTGCGCTCCGCTTCGCCGCAGGTGATCTCCCCGTTGGGGATGCAGCGCTCCGCGACGGTGAACAGGACCTTGGCGGCCGGCTCGGCGCCGCCCTTCGCGGCCCTCTGCTCGTCCAGGCGCTGGCCGTAGGCGATCTCCGTGAGGTACCCGGACCGCTGGTAGTCCGTGAGGGCGCCCTTGCCGCCGCTCTGGGCGTTGCCGCGCTTGTACTTGTTGCCTTCGGCGGCGTACTTGTAGGTGATCAGGTTGCCGTGCGGGTCGACGACGTGGTCGAGCTGCCAGCGCCAGGCCATCTGGCACCAGGAGTCCTTGCCGGTGCCCGCGTCGTAGCAGGGGTCGCCGCTGTTGGGCGAGTACACCGGCGCGGTCAGGACCGAGTTCGCGGCCGGGTCGGAGGCGTCTCCGCCCGGCAGGTGGTTGAGGCCGAAGTAGTACTGGACACCGTCCGGGGTGGTGATCCGCCAGTACTCCATACCCTGGTGGGCGAGGTCACCGGCAGCCTTGGGGGCCCCGGTGAGCTGCTCGACCTTGGTGCCGTCGTCGCTCTCCAGGTGCCAGATGCCGCTCGCGTCGTCGCGCACGAGGGTGCCCGAGTGGCCGCTCAGGGAGAGCGTGGCGTTCTGGCCGCCCCAGCACTCGTCGGGCGAGCCGGCGATACCGGCCTTGTCGCAGGGCTTGTAGGACCGCTCGACGAAGCCCGGCTCGTACCCCCAGCCGTCGCCGACCCAGGAGGGCTGCGCGTTCGAGGCCGAGGTCTTGCCGTCGACGTCGGCCGAGTTGTAGCCGAGTGCCACGGACGGGGTGGAGCCGCCGAGCGAGGGCGGCACCTGGACGGGGTAGCCGTAGGTGAAGTTGCCCGAGTTCGACCCGGAGGTCCAGGCCGACGACGGGGAGAGGGGCGTCGCCTTGTAGTCGCCCAGAGCACCGGCGGGCGAAGGCGCCGCGGCGAGAACCACCGAGCCGCCGCCGGAGCCACCGGACCCTGCCGAGGCGGCCGCGACCGTCCGGGAAGAGGAGGACCCCGTGGCGAACGACGCCTTCACCGCTCCGCCGTGCTGCGCAGAGGCCTGTGCGGGCGGCAGCGTGACCTCGGCGGTGATCCCGCCGCGGCCGTCCGTCTTCGAGGGGACCGGTGTCTGCGTCCGGCACTCCGGCACGTCCGGGGTGGTGAGGGCACAGGTCGGCAGGGCGACGAGTCCGGCACGCTCGGACCATCCGGCCGCCAGGAGCGCCTTCAGATCGAGAGTGACGTTCGCCGTGCGCCCCCCACTCCCGTCGGCTGCGGCATCGCTCAGGGTCACGAGCGGACCGGTGACGCCGGCAGCCGTGCCTTTGTCCTGTCCGGTGACCTGAACGGCGACCGCACGGGCGCTTTCGCCCGGGTTGCTGCCGGGGGCGACCCGGACCGCCAGGTTTCCGGCCCTGGTACCGGTTGTGCCGTCGGAGGCGGGTGAGGCGCCTCCGGTGGCGGCGCGCGCGGCCGCGGCTTCGGGGCCCTCCGCTCCGAGCGTCACCGTTGCGGTGCCGGTCACCAGCGGGGCGGCCGGCTCGGGCTTCCACTGGGGGGCCTTGGTCGCGGGGGGAGCCGTCGGGCTGACGTCCCGTCCCTTGACCGGAACGGTCTTGTCGCCCAAGGGCGTGTTCGGGGGTGTCCAGACCTTCCCCTTCGGTGCGGGGTAGGTCCATGCCAGTGCCGGCGGTGCGGTCGCCGCGGTCATCGCCAGGGCGACCACTGCCGCCACCACGGGTGATCGCCATCGGTGTGCCACAGGTCCTCCGGCCCGTATGCGGGCAGGCCAAGTCATCGTCACATCTCCTCGTGATCCGTCGTCAATGGCATCCAGGCGGGTTGAACCGCGCCACGGCCGACGTGACGATATGCGGAGGAACGAACACGAACTCACCGATCAGAACGTCATAGCTCGAATATTTAGGAAGTCGTGATTTCGGAGGCACCCCCGGAGGCACTCCCAAACAAGACATATGCATTAAAGAGAACTTCCCGGTTGACGTACCTTCACTCGGAATCACATGGTTCTTGCTCGAACAGGACACGCAGTGGTCTCCCTGCCCTACCTGAAGGACGTACCGCACCGACATGCCCGCGAAATCACGGACAGTTGCGCTTTTCCCGTGCTCCTCGTCAAGACGCCGAAAGACCGGTCAGCTGACGGCTCTGGCAGTCGGATTCGCCCTGGGACTGGGGTTGATATCCGCTCCCACCGCACTGGCTGCTGCTCCGGCCTCCGGCCCGGGCCACGGTCCCGCCGCAGGGTCGGCACCGCTGGTCCCACCGACGCCTGCACCGTCTCGTCCGGCCGAGCAGCAGGCGCTCCTGGACGCGATGACCAAGGCCAGGTCGACCGGAAAGCCCGTCGCCGTCTAGGCGCTGACCACCGAGGTCTCGACGACCGTCGCCAATCCCAACGGGACGCTGACCACGACCGACAACGCGCAGACCGTGCGGACGAGGCGCGGCGGGGCTTGGGCGGACATCGATCCGACGCTGCGGGCCAACGCCGACGGGAGCCTGAGCCCGGCCGTGTCGACGATCGGGCTGAGGCTCTCCGGCGGCGGCACCGGACCGATGGCCACCGTCACCACCGACGACGGCAGGAGCCTCGCCGTCAAAGCGCCGTTCCCGTTGCCCAAGCCGTCGGTGTCCGGCGCCGACGCCGTGTACACCGATGTGCTTCCCGGTGTCGACCTGCGTCTGAGTTCCCTGCCCCAGGGCGGGTGGCGGGACGTCATCGTCGTGCGCACCAAGGAGGCTGCCGAGAGCCCGGCCCTGAAGTCACTGACCTTCCCGGTCTCCGCACAAGGGTTGTCCGTTTCCGCCGATCAGGCCGGTGGCATCACGGTCGTCGACGACCGGGGCTCCATACGCTTCCGCTCCCCGGCCCCCCTTCAGTGGGACTCCAGCAAGCCCGCTGCTTCCTCCGCCACCGGCAAGCGGGCCACGCGGTCCGTCGCGGCCGCTTCTGCCGGCGCACCGGCCGAAGCCGTCACCGGGACAACCGGGGCCACCGGGACCCCGTCGATCGCGGAGGAGCCGGGCGACGGCGCCAACGTCGCCGCAATCGCCACCAAGGTGACGCCCGCGGCGATCGAGCTGACACCGAACCCGGAGGCCCTGGGGTCGGGTGACGGTCCGTGGTACCTCGATCCCTCCCTGGTGGCGGCGACCAGTTCGTCCCAGGGCTCGGTGGAGGTGCAGGAGAACCACAAGGGGGCCGAGAACTTCAACAAGAAGTCGAACCTCGCCACCGGCTACTGCGGCTACCGCAGCAAGGACCCGAACCTGGACTGCGGAACGCTCGGCCGCCAGCGTGCCTACTTCCAGTTCGGCATCAACCCGGCCCTCCACACCAAGCCGGGCGGCGCCGACAGCGCCCCGACCATCTACAGCTCCACCCTCAACGCCCAGGTCACCGCCGCCTCCAGCCCCGGGACGGGCACACCGTTCGTGGTGTACTCGGCCCCAGGCCCGATCCACGAGCACACCAGCTGGAACAGCCAGCCCTGCGGCAACGACGGCAGGGTTGTGATGCAGAACTGCCCCGAGGCCAGTGACACGAAGTGGCTGGCCGGCACCGGCCCACTGGCCTTCGACGTCACCGCGACGATGAAGCAGGCCGTCGACGGCCAGTGGCCCTGGTGGACCGCGGCGATCGCCCCGCAGGGCAACGAGTTCGAGAAGCTCTACCGCCACCACCTCGCCAACAACCCCTCGATCACCACGACCTACGACATCGCACCGACGATCTGGTACCCGCGCACCTCGCCCGCGCCCGGGTTCGCCGGCAACAACAGCACGGCCGAGTGCACCAGCGGCGGCATCCGCCCCTGGGACAACCCCGGGTGGGTCGGCAACAACCAGAACATCCACCTCACCGCCAACAGCTGGTCCCCCGCAGGGCAGCCCCTCTACACCGGCTACCAGATGTGGGACGACAACGACCCCAACTTCACTGCGGTACCCGGATCATGGGGCGGAAGCTACAACGACCCCGGGCCGACGGTCGGCGTCGGATCGCTGTCCGACGGACACCAGTACGGCTGGCTCGCCCGCTCCACCGACGAGCTCCTCACCTCGCCCTCCAGCGCCTGGTGCTACTTCCGGGTGGACAGGACCAACCCCCGGGTCAGCATCGGCTCGACCGACTTCCCGCCCTCCGGCACCCCCAACCCCAGCCCGGCCAAGTACATGAACGACTGGGGCAGGTTCTGGATCAACGGCGAGGACCCCGCCCCCGGCGCGGGTCTGCAGGCCTCCGGCATCGCCTGCCTGCGGGTCAGCACCGATCCGACCCCCGTCGTCGGCTGGCGCTGCGGCCAGAACGACACAATCTCGCCCGGACAGCCCTACGACTTTCAGCCGCGCCGCTGGGGCACCAACACCCTGTACGCCTGGGCCATGGACAACGCCGGCAACTACAGCCAGCCTGCCGTGTACAACTTCTACGCGCCGTGGAAGCCCGGTACCCAGCCGCTGTTCGGTGACGTCACCAACGACCAGCAGCCGGACATCGTCCTCAGCGACAAGAACGGCGACCTGAAGATCATCGGTGGCACCGTCGACCCGATGAACTCCCTGGTCGCACCCGCCGCCGCCGCACCCGGCAACCTCCAGTACGGCGCGACCTGGGCGGACTACCGGATCAGCCACCACGGTGCCCTCCTCGCCGGCCAGGCCGTCGACCAGCTCGTCGTCCACTACACAGGGGCCTCGGAGGAACTGAAGAAGGTCCTCTACGTCATCCCCAACGACGGCACCGGACGTTTCGACCAGACCACCCCGATCGCCCCGACCCGGCCCACCAGCTGCACGGTCTACGGCACCACCACGCCGTGCCCCGGCTACAGCACCGCCGGGTGGAACAACGTCTCCCAGGTGCTCGCCCTCGGCACACCCAAGGGCGAGGCCGTCGGACCCAAGGTCGGCGACCCGACCAAGACGGTCTTCACCACCCAGACGTCCATCATGACCCTGGAGAACAACAACCTCTTCGTCTACACCCCCGCCGGCAACCTCCTCACCGGCGCGACCCTCATCCCCACCGCCTCCGGCAGCTGGAGCGACTACGAACTCCTGAACCCCGGCGCGGCGAACGGCGCCACCACCAACCCCCTCACCAAGACGGCCGCGAACCAGACCACCCTCTGGGCACGCAACCGAACCGACGGCAACATCTACGCCTACCCACTGGCCTGGAACACGGACGGCACGGTCGACTACACGGCCCTCACCAAGCCCGACGCCGGCACCCTGATCCTCTCCGGTTCCGGACTCCGTCCCGACAGTCACCCGCGCATCGGCGCCGGTGACCTCAACAACGACGGCCACCCCGACCTCTGGGTCGTCGACAACACCAACGCCATCGCCGTCTTCCCCGGAAAGAGCAGCGACGGCACGGCGAACAAGGTCGACGGCTTCGACAACTGGCAGCTCGTCGGCTACGCCGACGCCAGCGTCTCCGTGCACCCCAACAGCGTGAGCCAGCAGTGCCTGGACGCCGTCGGAGGCCCCCGCGACGGCGCCGAAGCCGCCATCCACGGCTGCTGGCAGACCGCCAACCAGCGGTTCAGCTTCGCCACCGACGGCACCATCAGGGGCGGAAGCTACTGCCTGTCCACCAAGGACAACGTCCTCGGCGACGGCGCCCCCGTCGTCCTCGCGACCTGCACCGGCAAGACCGGGCAGAAGTGGGCCATGCGACCCGACGGCCGGATCTACCTGCCCGCCACCGTCGACCCCGCCGACAACCCCGCCGGCAAATGCCTCGAACTCCCCGGCTGGGCCACCGACCAGGGCACCCGCGTCGGCATCTGGGACTGCCCCACCCTCCAGGCCAACCAGCAGTGGACCATCCAACCTGAGCGCAATCCGTAGCACCGGCCTTGCGTACGCAGCAGTGGGGCGGGGAAGCCGGTTTCCGGCTTCCCCGCCCGACCGGCATGGCGACGGCGTGCCGACGAGGCCCTCGACGACGCGCAGAGCCGGTTCGGCGGCGATGAGGCGCAGGTGCTCCCACCGGTCGAGGTCGAGGCTGACGTCGGCCGGCCCCGCCCGGACACCAGCCCCGCCCGTCAGACCCCTGACCGGATCATCCCCGCCTGCGCGGGGGTCGGCCGTCGAATGGCTCCTGGCCGCCCGGGTCGCCCGTGGTCGTGGCGACCCAGGTCGTCGAGCAGTCCCTCGACGGGGACTTCGATCTGCTCGTCCGCGACCTCGCCCCGATGAGCCTGCACCTCCAGCGCGCCGGGCGCGGCCCAGCTGCGGCCTGCCTGGGCGCTTACCGGACGAGGCCCGAACAACGCCAGCAAGTCGCTTGATCACACGATCACGGGGACTCCACGAAACTCGGGGCAGCTCACGCCTCCGATCAGGTCGATGAAGTCCGGCGTGACCAGCTGGGTATGGGTTGCCCGGGGCCGGCCAGCGTGGCCGGCGGGGGGTGTGGCGACGGCGGCGTACAGGACGGTGCGGGTCTGGGGCCGGCCGTTCGGCGGGGCGGGCACCTGGCAGAGGGTTCCGCATTTGAAGCCTCTCCGGCCGGGGGCGGTGATTCTTGTCGGAAAGCGAGCATTCTCTTTCCCGGCGGGATCTCCTGGACATGATTGATCCGGGGGCCTGCCGGGCCGAACGGGCCGGTGGTCAGCGGCCACACCAGTACGGAGGGCGAGAATGCCGATCATCGAAGACACAGAGGTGAAGGGCTACCACGGGTGCAAGAGCCGCCAGGATGCGGAGAACATCCGGGCGGGGATCAGGCGTGCCGGACATCAGGGCCATGGCAGCCCGGAGTGGCAGGCGTTCTATATCTGAGCCCCACCCGTCGTGGGGCGGCTGCCTACGCCTATGACCAGACGCACATGGCGACCGCGGGTGCCGTCGTCGAGGTGCGGGTCGAGCGTGTCAGCGTCATGCCGGTCGACAAGGAACTCGTCGAGTCCACGGGCGAGGACCAGAGGGACACGGAGGCCATCAACAAGATCAAGTCCGTCCTCGGCATTCCCGGGGACGAGCCCCTCATGGACGCACTCGGGGAACGCGGCATCGTCCTGCGGGTGGATGACACGGCCGGTGGCGGGGTGGACGAGTACATCGTTCCCTGGTCGATCGCCGAGACGATCAGCCATCGTGTGTTCGTCATGAATTTCGACGACGATGAGAACGGAGCCCGGGCGGCTGCCGAATACAGTACGAACCCGAGCAGCAATGGGAGGGGGCACGCGCACCGCGGTGACTACGTCGGGCCGGTGCCCGACGTGGTGGGAACGGAGCGGGTGACGATGCCGGAAACCCAGATCCCGGCGTACGACCCCGTGCCCGACCCGCCGTCCGCCCACACGGAACCGGGGAGTTCGAGGATTGAGCTCTGAGAGGCCCTTCCCGTCCGGTGCCTCGGCCCTTCGGCGAGCCGTCGGCCGGGGATTCCTGCGGGCCGGATGGGGCCGCACCACGCGCCTGGGAGCGCTCGGGGATCTTGTCGCGCCGGGTGCCGGCACGCCGGTCGCGGCCGTCGCGGCCGTCGCGGCCATGGGTGCCGGAGTGCTGGAGCAGCCCCCGGAGCTGGTGCCGACGACCGCGCTGTTCTGGGGCCTGGCCACGGTGGAACCGAGCCACTACTCCCGCCACCGCGCACAGGCGTGACGATCCACCCCGCGGCGATCTTCGACTGCCGCTGACACACGTCGTGCCCGGGCGGCCCGCGACACCGGTCGCGGGCCGCCTCGCCCGTATGGGCACCGGTCCCGGCCGGTGCCGGTCGCCTTCGCCCGGCTACGGGGTCGCCTACTGCCGACGGTCCCGCGAGCGGCACCGGAGCCGGGCCGTACCAGCAGTGCGGACCGGAGCGGCGCCGTTCATCGCGTACCGGTGTAGCCGGACCGTTCGCTCCGCCAGTTCTTGCCCATGGGCACCGATCTGTCTCTCCACGGTCCGGAGGTCTCGGCCGCGGTCGCCGCGGGTACGGCGTTGTGTCACGACAGGAGCGTGCCGACGATCGCGACCACGACGATGAGTAGTGTCATCGTCCTGACGAACCAGGGGCGGTCACCGATGCCCTTCCGGTCGGCGATGAACGTCGCGCCGGCTACTGCCAGCGCGGGCCAGATCAACCACCGCAGACTGATCGGCCGGCCGATGAAATAGGCCAACGGCATATAGAAGACGGCGTATCCGGCCGCCAGCACGGCTGCCCCGCGCCAGGGGCCCGACCGTTGGCTCGTGCCGTCTGCGTCGAGATTTTTCACGGAGGTCCCTTGAGGAAAGTACGGCGATCACTTCAGGTTGTCGAAGCACGCGGTCTTGATCGACTTGATCCCGAACAGCGTGGATCCGCCGCTTCCGAGCGCGGAGAGGGCCCCCTTCTTGGTGTCCACGCTGGCAAGGGTGGCAAGGACCTTCTTGACCCCGCCGGCATTCTTGATCACCTTGTAGGCGGACGAACCGGGAATGAACGCGGCACCCAGCGCGCCACCGCACTTCATGGAGTTCCACGTGTCGCCGACCATACCGCTCGCGATCTCCTTCGTCTTGTCCCACCACTTGGGGTCGGCAACGACGGGGAAAACCGTGGAATTGTCGGTCTGGACGGTCTGGACGAGGGTATTCCCCTCCAGCCGGTAGCTGGTGGGCACGGGCCTGCCGTTGGCGTCCTTGGCCCAGGGGGTGTCGAAACCGCCGAGGAGGGTGCCGCTCTCGGCGATGGCGGCGACGGCGCCGTTGTCGAGCTCGACCAGGCGGGCGCCGTCGGGCAGGCCGATGTCGTAGCGCTGCTCCCGCGGTGCGGTGGCGTCCTTGAGGACAGCCAGGGCACGGATGCCACCGTCGGTGGTGGGCTGGACGGCGAGGTCGGTGGCCTGGGCTGCGCCGGGGTAGACGGTGGTGTTCTTGCCGGCTGTGGCACCGGTGACGTTCCTGGCACTGGGGAGTGTGATGGATACGGCGTGGCCAGTCGCGGTGCCGGCCTTGACGTTTGCGGTGGACTGCTGGGGGACGGTGGTGCCCGGGGCCGGGGCCGGGGCGATGTCGCTGGTGCCGGTCGCCGCCTCGACGACGGCCGCCGTGCGGGCGGCCTGGCTGTCCGCGTCCGGGACGGGAGCGGCGGCCATCGCCTGGCCGGACGCCAGCAACACGGAGACCGCCACCGAGGCGCCCACGGTTGTGGCCGCAGGCGTGAGGGAACGGCGGAACGACGTACGCACTTCAGAACTCGATTCGTATGCACTGAGCACCGAACCTCGGGACACGCTGTTGTCAGGCGTGCCGGGATTCGGAACGGAATGGGGGGAACAGCGGAATGGCGTCAGAAGACACCTCGAGGCTTCGCGGACGACAGCGAGGCGAGGACCAGGTTCTCCCACACGGAACGGCCTGCGGTAGCCCCCTCTCAGCGGGTTCGACCCAGCCACCCGGGTGGTCCCGCTACCGCCGGTTGGGGGCTTCTGACTCTGATCATGGAACACGGAGGAACCTGTCCGACGCTTCCACTCCCCGCAACACCTTTGATCTCTCAGTCGCCGAGCGGGGCACCGAGCCGTACGCCTTCACCGTCGAGGGCTGCGGGGTTCGCGCAGCGGCGGCCCGGTTGCACCGGGGCTCGACCCCGGACGCCCTCTTCGCCGCCCCGGCCGTCTCCTGTGAGGGCACGCCCGACCGGAGCGGCGACCCCGACGACCGCTGCCGAAGGACGCCTGCGAGCACCCGCGCCGGCACCCCGTGCGGCCCGACAACGATGACCTGGGCGACGCCGTCGAACCGCTGCAGCCGTCCCGGCCGGGCCCGCGCGACGCCGGCCTTGTCGGGCCCCGTGCGACGCCGGCCCTGCCGGCCCCCGACTTCGGCCTCTCGACGGCCGCGATGCTCGAGGACGAGGCCGCCGCCTACCGCGCGGCCGTCGCCGGCGTCCGACGGGGCCGGCCCGCCGACGGGACCTGCCGCGACGGCTGGCCCGCCAGCAGGGAACAACCCGCACTGCCACTACCGTTGGCCCGGGCGGTCGGGCGGCATGACCGCAGCCTGGGCCCCACCGGACCGCTGACGGCGGGCGTTGGCATCATGACCGCATGGACTTCGAACTCGCTCCGCCGACCGGCATCGGCCCCCTGCAGATCGGCATGAGCCGGGAGGCGGCCGACGTCGCGTTGGACTCGCTCCGCGATCTCTCGTCGGTGTCGGAGTCGGACCGTCCGGGACAGCACATCTTCAGGCCCAGTGGGCTCATGATCAGCATTCACTGCACCCGCGGCCTCCTCGAATCGGTCGAACTGAGCCGCCCCTGCGATGCCACCGACTGCGTGACGTTCCGGAACGTGGACGTCTTCGCCCTGCCGGCCCGGGAGGTGGTCACCCGAATGCGCGAGCACACGGCAGTTCACGCAGACCCTGACGAACCGGGCTGCTTCATCGCCCCCGACCTGCTCCTGAGCTTCTGGCGCCCGTTCGCCACCGACGACGATCCAGAGGACGAGCAGGGGTACTACTTCACCACGGTCCTCCTGGCCCGGCCCGGCTACTACGACACGCCGGCCGAGGCCGAAGAACGGCTTCGCCGGAACCGCTGAGTACGTCCCGCACGCCAAGTGCCGTCCGTTTCAGCGTCACCGTGACGCTGAAACGAACGGCACTATCGCATCCTGGCCGCGATGCCGCGCCGGACCAGCCACGGCAAGGTCGAGACACCGCCACTGAGCTTGCCGTTCGAGGTCCGGCTCCGAACATCCGGCGGGACGACCTGCGGTTGCGGGCATCCCGGCGCGGTGGACCGCCCTTCCGGGCCGTGGGTGGTGGTCAGTACTGGCGGGTCTGCTTCCAGTCGACCCGGCCATTGCCTCCGGTGGCCAGGACGTAGATCGCCGCCTGGTAGGCGAACAGGGCGAAGGCGCGGGCGGTGAAGCCGTTGCGCTCCATGTCCCATCCACCTTGCCAACCGCCGTTGGCGCTGACGCGGGTGAGGGCGATCCGGTTGTCGCCGGCCCGGCGGACGGCCACCTGGCCCTCCCCGTTGTCGGTGATCGCCACGGAGGGCGAGCCCTCGCCCTGGATGCCGGCGAGGATCTCGTGCCCCCACCAGTTGCTCTGGCCGTACGTCTGGCGGATGACGTTGACCTGACGGTCGGTGCCGACCCAGGTGCCGATGATGGTGCCCCGCCAGTGGAGGTTCCACGAGCTGAGGTCCATCTCGAGGTGCAGAGGGGCGTTGCTCCTCGCATCGGTGATCCGGGTCGGGTTGTTCCAGGAGTTCGACGTCCCGTCGAGGAAGGCACTCCAGTTCTCGTCGCTGCTGGAACCCCGGAAGGCCATCAGGGTGCTGCGGTTGGGGAGCGCGACCACGGACACGGCCATCGTGTTCGGCGTCGCCACGCCGTTGGGCACCTGGGTCCACCCGGGCCGCACCTGGGGCGTCTGGCTCCCGGCGTTGACCGTCACCTCGGTGTGGAACACGAATCCGTTGGTCCCGGTGTGGAAGACCCGGAACGTCGAGGACTGCCCGCTCGAGACCGCAAGTTCCAGCGCCGGGTCCGCGTACGTGGTGGCCCCGGCCAGCTCGACCTCCTGGCCGTGGCCGACCGAGACGTGGATGGTGTTGCTCGTCGTCCGCCACACCTGGAGGAGGTTGTTGTTGTTCGGGTCGCGGGACTCCGCCATCGCCCCGGGTGTGGTGACGTAGTTTCCCCCCACGGTCTCGTGCGCCCAGTCGCTCCCCTCCCCGGGCTGGGAGGCGTGGGCCGAGGAGACCCCCAGGAACGCCACCGAGACCGAGGTGAGCAGAGCCACAGCCGGCAGGAGCCGCCGCTTCGGAAGATCGCGCATGTCCGGTTCCCTCTTCTTCCCTGTCGGTCGAGGCCCCACTGCCGTGCGGGGCCTCGACCGACGCTCGCACTCGCCGGCGCGGCGGCGCATCAGTCATTCGACTGCCGACTGCTGACTGCCGACCGACAATCCTCCGGAAGGCGGCCGGACGCGCTCCTTCGGCACCGCTGGCGGAGCCCGGCGCGACTGGTCCACGGTCGGCTGCTCCGCGGTCGGGGGCTTGCCGGTGCCGACGGCGTCCACCTGGGCTGGTGCTGGGGCCTCACCGGCCGGGGACGGCGATGCCCTGGGTCGTCCTGCCGGTGCCGCTCCAGTCGCCGGTGACGGGGAATCCGCTGTCGCCGTAGGAGACGGAGGTGGTGGAGCCGTCGGGGGCGGCGCCGCGGAAGTGGAAGACGCTGCCGGCAGCCCGGTAGACGCCGACCTGGGTGGTGCCGGTGCCGTTCCAGTCGCCGGCGAGGGTCGCCGTCGTGCGCGCCACCGTCGCTGTGCAGCAGAGCCCGAGAGCGTGCGCGTGAGCGGAGCATGACAAGTGGGCGCTCTGTGGCTGGACGACGAGGGCGGCGTGTGGAACGACGTCCCGACCGCTGGCGGCGACGGCGGTGACCTGGTGCTGCCACTGGTCCACGCCCGCGAGGAGGCCGTCTCCCGCCGCGACCTCGAGGAGCGGGGCCACCGCCTCGCCCTCCTCGGCTGGAGCTGCTGAACCCCGGCCGCCCGGCGCCGACCGCCGGACGGCCACCACCGCGGCCACCCCGAGGAAGGAGAGCCCGATGGGGGAGATCGACGAGGGCCTGGAGCGCGCCGAGCGCACCCGCCCGATCTCGCAGTCCGTGCCGGCGCGGATGCGGTTCCCGTTGAAGGGGGCCAACGGCTCCACCAAGGCCCTGGCCGCTGACCTGGGCGTGTCCCAACGCACCGTGCAACGCTGGCTCAAGGGCCAGGGCCCCGAGCCGGCCGCCGCGAATGCCGTCGAGGCCAAGGTCCGCGCCGCCTGGCAGCCGTGGGTGAAGCAGCGGGTGCGGCGCGATGCCGAGAAGAACGGCTTCACCCTCCACATCTGCGGCTCCTTCGGTTTCAAGTCCGGTCCCAAGTCCACCGACAACCCGCGCGACGGCCGCGTCCTGCGGCAGAAAATGCCCGGGGAGGTCGCCCGTCGCCTCTTTGCCGCCCGCGACGCCGGAGCCGGCCAGGCCGAGTAGGAGGAGATCCTCGCCGAAGCCCTCGGCGAGCACTGCTTCCGCCAGGGCGGGCGCGCCCGCGGCCTGGAAGTCGCACCTAACGACGTCGCCTGGATGGACCTCGAGCTGTAGGGCCAGGCCGCACCGCTGCGCCGACCGTCCGGTGTGACTGAGCCCTTCAGTTGGCGGCTGAGCGGCTGAGCGGCTGAGCGGCTGAGTCGGCGAGTTGAGCGGTCCGCTCCGAGCATGCGTCCGCGCTGCCAGGCAGCGGTCACGCGGCGGTTGCTGCTGCCCGCAGTGGTCTCCGCCTCTCCAGAGGATGCGAACATCTCCCATGACCTACTCGTTCTCCGTCGACCGGATTCTGGGCGCCCGATCCTTTGCCGAGATCGGCCACCCCGCCCTCACTGTGGCTGACGGCCAGCGGGGCCTGCTCGCTGTGGCAGGGACGCACAGCTTCTCCAAGCACCCGACGGTCGGCGTTTACGACCGTGCCACCCTGTCCTGCCGCGCACTGATCCGCTCCCGCGACGTGGTGCAGGCGATGGCCTTCCACCCCACGCTGCCGCTGCTCGCAGTCGGAACCGGCTCGTACGACGGCGGGTACTTCTTCTCCGGTGACCTGCTCCTGCTCAATCTGGAGACGGGAACGTCCGTCTCGGCCTTCGAGCATTGGAGCGGGCGCCAGGTCCTGGAGCTGGAGTGGCTCGACGAGCAGCGACTTCGCTTGCTCATCGCCCCGCCCGATGACTGGCAGGACGGGGAAGCGCACACCCAGGGCCACACCGCTGTGGTCGTCCGGCCCGACTGGACGTCGGTTGCGCCCGGGTCCATCGCCCCCCACGAACTGGTCGGCCCCCGGATACCGGCGCCGCGCCCCGAGGGCAGGGCGGCCGCGTACCAGCTGGTGAGCGAGCTGGGCCCGGACTGGGATCCGCGTCTCACTGTGCAGGCGGTCCAGGAGCTCTCGGACGGCCGGATCCTCGCCACGCTCGGCGGAGTGCAGCTGGAGTGCTGGCTCCCGTCAGGAACACGGGAATGGGCCGTCCCGGACGAAGAAGGGGGCCGCGAGATCGCCGTGGCCCGGGACGAGAACACGGCCTGGGTCTCCCTCGTACGCCCCGAAGGACACAACCGGCGCACACAGTCTCTGGTCCGGCTGTCCCTGGCGGACGGTGCTGAAGTGGACCAGGCCGAACCGTCCGGCTACGTATCGCTGTCGAGAGCGGCGGACGGCGATCCACTCCTCGCCCCGTCCGGGTACCGAATCCGGGGTGTACCCGTTGCCGCCAAGTACCCCTTTCACATCCGGCACGCCAGCCGCGCCTGGTTCCTGTCCTACGTGAAGAAGGAGGGCACTCGTCGTTCACATCCTGGAATTCCATGGGTAGCCACCGCCGAGCTGAAGTCCGGACGAGGGCCCGACCGGCCGACCGAGACGAAGAAGACGGACGGGCTGCGCCTGTTCCCCTACTCCTGGGTCCCCGATGAAGAACATTTCGGCGGACCGGGCGTGGAGGCCGCAGACGGAAGCCTGATCCACGCCGGCACCGTCTTCAGGCAGAGCCGTCAGCCCGGTGACTCGTTCGTCGTACGCCGCGAAGCTTCGGACGGAACACCGCGATGGGTCTTCCTCACCGACTGCAACGCCACCGCGCTGGACACCGACTCGACCACCGCCTTCATCACCTACGACGACGGTGAGATCGTCGCCCTCGACCTCGACGACGGCACCGTGCTCTGGCGCCACCGTCTCACCCTCGGCAACGTGACCGCGATACCCACCGCACTCACTGTCTCCCAACCGGGTCGCCTACTGATCGGGACCCGCGACGGCCGAATCCTCATCTGTTCCGTCACCACGTAAGGGCCCTCCCGTACACGGCACCGACCCGATGCCGTTCGTCTTGGCCTGTGAGCGCCGAGCCTGGGTGACCGGCCGTAGGAAGCCGGTGAGGCGGGAAGCGCGTCCAGGGCGTGCAGGAGGACGCGCAGTATCGCCCGGGCCGGACCGATCGGCGCACCGGCGTCCTCGTCGACGAGTACGATCCCGACCAGCCGCCCGCCCAGGTTCTGGCCGGCGCGCCCGCGCTCGGCCCACTGCAGCACCAGCCACCCGCCGCCCCGTACCCCGCCAGCGCACCGCGGAGGCCGGTGTCCGCGAGCAACGCCGGTAGTCAAGGCCGAGCCGACGGGCGTGGACGTCGCCGACCGCGGCGCGGATCCGGCATGCGGGCCGCTGCTGACGATGGAGGAGATGGAGCACCGGATCGCGACCTGGGTGGTCGCCGGCGTCAGCGTCCGGCGGCGGGCACGCAGGACGTCGGGGTCGGCCGGCGCGGACACCAGCTCGGGAACGTTCGTGGCGGAGATCGAACAGGCCGTCGCTCACAGCCAGGAGAGGACGAGCGGCCTGCGGCTCAGGGCAGGAGCGCGCTCATCGCGTCTGTGGGGAGGGAGGGATTGGCGGCGGCGGCCGTCGCGACCTGCCAGTCCTCGTCGGCCAGCAGGCTGACGAGGACGGCGGGAGGGAGTTCTGGACGGGCGGCTGCGACGGGGCGGGCCTGAGGGTCGGCCAGACAGGCGAGGAGCGCCGGGAGTGAGGTGTTCGGGTGGCGGGCGATCTCGCGGAAGGCCTTGCGTGCGGAAGCGGGCTGACGGATCAGTTGCTCAAGGACGATCGCGGTCGCGTCGGGGTTCGTGGCAGCTTTCGCGGCCACGCGGGGGCCGTGGCGGTCGATCATGGCGAGCAGCTGGTCCTTGGTGAGACCTGGGTGCGGGGCGATCGCGTTGAGGACCTTCGCGTCGCAGTCACGGGCGAGCGTGTCGCGGATCGCGTCCGGCAGGTCGCGGCGCAGGGCGACCAGCATGCGCAGGGTCGGGTCGGCCGCCGTGGCGAGGCCGGCGACCTCGGGGGGCGTGGCCGCGGCGATGCGCGGGAGCAGCGGGGAGCCGAGCTTGGTCGAGCGGGCGAGCTGCGCCAGGACGTCGAGGGGCAGGTTCGGGTGGTGTGCGAGCGACCGCTGGACGTCGTGGCCGTAGTCCTGGGCCAGCCTGCGGACCAGGGGCTCGTCGATCGACGGGTTCTTCGCCAGTTCCGCGCGGACCCCCGGCATCGGATCCCCGGCCAGCCGCGCGTACGCCTGTTGTGGCAGGCCCTCGCGTGCGGCGACGAGTTCACGCAGCAGCGCCGACGGGTGGTCGACGAACCGGGCCACGGCCGGCGCCGGGGTGGCCGGGTTGTGCAGTGCCTGCCATCGGATGTCGTGTACGGCGGACTGGTGGGATCCGTCGCATGCGTCCCCCGGCAGCAGCCGGCAGTCGGCGCGGGGGCAGTCCGGGGCATGGGCGAAGGGAACCCGCTCCTGGTCGCAGACCCGGCACAACTGCACCGGAGGTATGCCTTCGCCGGTGAGCAGCGCCGCCAGCAGCTTCGGTGGCGTCGCCTCGTTGCCGGCGACCGCGCGGCGGACCTCCGCGTGCGGATGCGGCGCGAGTTCGGCGGCCAGGTGGGTCGGGGCCCATCGGGCGAGTTCGGCGACGACCCGGATGTCGGGGTCGTCCCCGAGGCTTCGGGCCACGTCCGGCGGGAGCCCGGGACACGCGGCCAGCTTCTCACGGTGTTCCACGCGCGGATCCGCGGCGAAGTACCGGCCCCACTGTGGCGGCCCGGTCCCCTGGTCGAGCAGGGCGAGTGCGGCCAGCGGCTGCGAGGCCGGGTCGACGTCCTCCGGCGGCAGCTGGCCGCCGTAGGCGAGTTGGACGGCGGCCGCCTCGGACCGAGTCGCCAGCGTGCGGACCTGAGCGCGGTTCAGGTCCACACGCAGCGCCAGCTCACAGGCGAGATCCTCGTCCGCTTGGTCGATCAGCCGGTCGACCAGGTGGGACGGGAGGTTGGGGTTCACGGCGAGGCCGAGCAGCGCGGGTTTCACACTGCGTCATCCTGCTGCATACGCCGTGGGGTGTCCTCAGGAATTCTCGACCCCCGCCCGGCTTCCGCCCGAGCCGGCGTCGGGAGCGGCCCGCCGGACGCTCCCGGTCCTTGGTGAGGCCGCGGTCCGTGGCGCCGGCCAGGATGGCGTCGCGGGCGATGAAGGAGATGAAGGAGTCGACGACCGACGGAACGGTGACGCGGGTGTGACCGTTGCCGGTCTTCGAAGGTGGCGGCGTCGAGGCGGGCGCTACCGACCGACCGAGGTTTCGTCCACGTGGCTATTTCTGAGCCGCGATCACAGTGATGACCGGATGCGGAGCAGCGGTGCCCTCCCCGCCGATCGGCGGAGGCGAACCCGCCACCTGTCCAGTTATCCGGTTCATGACAGAAGTTCCATGGGCAATCCGGAAGCGATGCACTACGTTCTTCCACAGAGCAGAGCTCGGTCCGACGGCCATTCATATGCGAATGCCAAAAGGACAGTTGCCGCGGGATTGAGGCTGAACGCGAGCGCGGGGCCGAAGAGTTTCCAGGCCTATCGGCCGCACGACCCGTCGTCCAGCCCTACCCCTCGATAAAAACAAAGGGAGAATACATGAACCGCACCACGGTGCGCCTCGGCGGCGCCGCCGTACTCGCCGATCGTTCTGGGGGTCGGTGGCACTGCCGCGCAGGCGAGCACCGGCGCTCCGGAGCGCCCTGCTGTCACCGTCACGACGCCGGACCAGCAGCGGGCGATCCGGTCGCTGGCCACCGGCCTGCTGAACTCGCCGGTCCTGTACAGCACTTCAGAGCGCGCGGAGTTGGAGTCGATCGCCACCGGCCAGGCGGCCGTCACCGGCAAGTTCGACGGCTTCGTCAAGCTGCTGAAGAAGGTCCCGGGCTTCGCCAAGGCTGTCGGGGGATCGTTCGAGGCCTTCAAGAAGTGGTACGACAGCCTGTCCTGGGCTGTGAAGGCCCCGTTGACGATCGCGAACGTGGGTTCCAACCTCTACGGAATCTGGCAGGTCTTCCACTGACGGCCGGGCTGATCGGATAGGTGACGGGGCGTGCCACAGGCACCCCCTGCGGCACGCCCCGTCACCTGTGAGTGACGAAAATATCGACTACTTCACAAAGCAGGGTCTCAATTGACGTTTTCCGCGCGAACGGAACGTACGGGCGAACAGGAGCGGGAACCGGGGTGGTTCCTGACCGCAACACTGTGCGGTGCGCTCCTCGTCGTGCTCAAGTACGCTGATATCTGGTCCTGGTGGAGCGCCTTGTGGCTCCCGCTACTGGGATTCGCGGTCGGCTCCGCCGTGAACGAGTGGGTACTGATGTTCCGCAGTCAGTGGCGTGCGAAGCCCATGGAGTGGGTGCTCCTGGTCGGCACCCACTGCTCCTTCCTCGTCTCGGGATCCCTCCTCCTGGGTCTCCTGCCACGATGACCCCCCCGGCTCCACCGCGGAGGGCGGCATGCTCACCAGATGCCCTGTCCGCTTCAGCACCGCCGGGCTCCTCGGCCGGCACGACACCGGCACCTCGGTCCGGTGCCGCCCCACTGTGAGTTCCTGCCGCTGGCACGAGGGGTGACCGGCCCCTGCCGGCGCTACTCGTGAGTCGAGCGGGAACCGTCTTCTCCGCCCAGCAGTGCACTCCGGGGTGTGCGCCGGCGGTCGTGCGCCGGTCACCGCACCACGTTCGCGTGCCCGTTCGTGGGCGTGGCGCCCGGTGGTACGCGGAGCGGGCCGGCGCCCATGGCGGTACCCCGGCCGTCCGGCCGGGCCCCCGGCGGTTCGAGCACGGCAGCCGGCGTCCGTGCTCGTCGAGCACCGGCCGGGCCGCTCGGCAGCAGCGCAGTCGGGCGCCGCGCCGGACGCTGTCGTAGGCCGTCCCACGCCGACCTCCCCGCCCGAACACCGCCGCTCCGTCGGCGACGACGGTGCCACCAGCGGCCGAGAACCGGGCCGGAACGGTGCACCGGGGTGGCAGGAAGCAGCGTGGTCCAATCCGCTCGGCCATGCCGTCACCAGCGAGTTCGACCCTCGCCGGGGAGTCACCACCGCGACCGTGGATCCCAACGGCAAGCGGACCGACCTGGTCTACGACGCCCTGGGCCGCCTCGTCCGGGGATGGGGCGCGGGCTGGAGAAAGGCCGAGCACTGGTCCTGTCCCAGCGTCCAGTGCACCTACGCAATCACCCGTAGGGGCCGGGCGGTGATCACCTCGAAGAGCCTCTCGTCGAACGAGGCCCACCGCACGAGCCACGCGGTCCACGACTCGCGCGGACGGGGCTCGACGGCGAATGCGTCGTCGGGCCCCGTCCCGGGAGTCGTCGTCTTCCGGCCGGTTCGTTCCTGCGCCTGGGCGGGAGCGTGGTATCGCGCCGGGCGGGACCGGTTCGTGGCGGTGGCCGTTGTCACCCGGCCCGTCCCTGCCGTAACGGTCCGGTGACAGCCGCGCGGTCGCCTGCCCTGCGGGCGGCGCCGGCCGGGGCGTAGCGGTGACGGTCCCCCGGGACGTCGTGCCCGGGGGACCGTCTCACCGGTGCCGGTCGGACCGGCACCGGACTACCTCACGGGGCCCTCACTCGTGCCGGCCGCGGCGCGACCGGTGCTTGGCCGTGTACAGCCCCGCTCCGACCAGCGACAGCAGCAGGGCGATCGGGCCGAGCACGCCCACCGGCGAACCGGTGTCCGGCAGCGGCTGCCCACCGGAGGACGGCGAGTGCCCCGGCGTCCCGTGGCCGTGCCCGTTCCCGTGGTGCTTGCTCGGGGACGCGGAGGGTGTCCCGCTCGGAGCCGGGGTCGACGGTGAGGGGGACGGCGTCGTCGACGGCGACGGGGAGGGCGACGTCGTGACGGTCGGCGGCACGGTGGTCACCGTGACGGTCGACGGCGGGGAGGTGACCGGCGGACCGGTCGGCGGAGTACCCGTCGTCGTCGCCGTGTTGGTGATCCGTCCGGCGGCGAGGTCCGTCTCCGTGACCGTGTACGACGCCGTGCACGTCATCGCCGCCCCCGGCGCCAACGACGCCGCACCCGCCGGGCACGTCACCGTCGGGGCGGTGCCCGAACCCGAGAACGCGGTCTCGGTCACCGACACGTTCGTCAGTGTCACGTTCCCCGTGTTCGTCACCAGGAACGCGTAGGCGATCGTCGTGCCGACGGCGGTGACCCTGGTGGGCTCGGCCGACTTCACGATGGTCAGTGCCGGGGTCGGCGTGTCCGGCACGCTGGTGGACGACGGCGGGGAGGTGACCGGCGGGCCGGTCGGCGGCGTACCCGTGGCCACCGCCGTGTTCATCACCGAACCCCGGTCGATGTCGGCTTGCGTCACCGTGTACGAGGCGGTGCAGGTCACCGACGCGCCCGGGGCCATCGAGGCGGCGCCGGCCGGGCAGGTCACGGCCGGGGCGGTGCCGCTGCCGGTGAAGACCGTCTCGGTGACCGACATGTTCGTCAGTGTCACGTTGCCCGTGTTGGTCACCAGGAACGAGTAGGCCAGCACCTGGCCCGGCGCCGTCAGCCGCGTCGCGTCCACGGACTTGACGATCGTCAGCGCAGGCGTCGGGGTCGCCGTAACGACCGCGTCCGACGGCGGCGAGGCGACCGGCGGGCCGGACGGCGGAGTACCCGTCGCCACCGCCGTGTTCATCACCTTCCCGGCGTCCACGTCGGCCTGGGTGACGGTGTACGGGGCGGTGCAGGTCACCGACGCGCCGGGCGCGAGCGAGGCCGCGCCGGCCGGGCAGGTGATGACCGGCGGCGTGCCGGTCCCGGAGAACGCCGTCTCCGACACCGACACGTTCGTCAGCGTCACGTTCCCTGTGTTCGTCACCAGGAACGCGTACGCCACACTCTGACCCGCAGCCGTCACCGTCGCCGGATCCACCGACTTCACGACGGTCAGCGCGGGGGTCTTCGTGCTCGGCACACTCGCCGAGGACGGCGGGGAGGTGACCTGTGGGCCGGTCGGCGGGGTGCCGGTGGCGACCGCCGTGTTGTCGATGGTGCCCCGGTCGATGTCGGCTTGCGTCACCGTGTACGAGGCGGTGCAGGTCACCGACGCGCCCGGGGCCATGGAGGCGGCGCCGGCCGGGCAGGTCACGGCCGGGGCGGTGCCGCTGCCGGTGAAGACCGTCTCGGTGACCGACACGTTCGTCAGTGTCACGTTGCCCGTGTTGGTCACCAGGAACGAGTAGGCCAGCACCTGGCCCGGCGCCGTCAACTGCGTCGCGTCCACGGACTTGACGATCGTCAGGGCCGGGGTGGGCATGGCGATCACGACCGCGTTGGAGGGCGGCGAGGTGACCGCCGGACCGGTCGGCGGGGTCCCGGTCGCCACGGCCGAGTTGGTCACGCTACCGGCGTCCACGTCGGCCTGGGTGACGGTGTACGGGGCGGTGCAGGTCACCGACGCGCCGGGCGCGAGCGAGGCCGCGCTGGCCGGGCAGGTGATGACCGGCGGCGTGCCGGTCCCGGAGAACGCCGTCTCCGACACCGACACGTTCGTCAGCGTCACGTTCCCGGTGTTGGTCACCAGGAACCCGTATGCCACTGCCTGGCCGGCGGCGCCGACCGTGCCCGGGTCCACCGACTTCACGATCGTGATCGCCGGGGCCCGGGTGGCCGTGACGATCGCGGAGGAGGGGGGCGTCGTCACCGGCGGGCCGGTGGGCGGGGTGCCCGTCGCCGTCGCCGAGTTGGTGACCTGCCCGGCATCGATGTCCGCCTGCGTCACGGCGTAGGTGGCCGTGCAGGTGGTCGCGGCACCGGGGACGAGGACCGCGACCGGGCAGCTGATCACCGGCGGCGTGCCGGTGCCGGAGAACGCCGTGTCGCTCACCGTCAGGTTCCGCAGCGTCACGTTCCCGGTGTTGGTGACGCGGAAGCTGTACGTCACGCTCTGGCCGGCGGCGGTCACCGTGGTCGGGTCCGCGGTCTTCACCAGGGTGAGCGCCGGCGCCGGGGTGTTCGGAATGTGGGCGGACGAGGGCGGCGAGGTCACGGGCGGGCCCGAGGGCGGGGTGCCGGTGGCCACGGCCGTGTTGTCGAGGGTGCTGCGGTCGATGTCGTCCTGGGTGACCGTGTAGGTGGCCGTGCACAGCACGGACGCACCGGGGGCGAGGGAGGTGGCGCCGGCCGGGCAGACCGCCGCCGGTGCGGTGCCGCTCCCGGTGAACGCGGTCTCGCTGACCGACACGTTCGTCAGTGTGACGTTGCCGGTGTTGGTCACCAGGAAGCCGTAGGTGAGGACCTGTCCGGCGGTGGTGAGCTGTGTCGCGTCCACGGACTTCACGATCGTGATCGCCGGGGACTGGGCGACGGGCGTGTTGGTGAGCGTGCAGAGCACGGCCGGGCTGTGGGAACCGGAGACGGTCGGCGGGAAGGGCAGGGCGAACGAGGTGCCGCTCCCGGAGGCGACGGGCGCGTCGCCGTTCGCGGTGTCGACGCAGCTGTAGGTCGTGGTGTAGTTCGCGAGGCTGCCACCGGCCGCCGCGCTCTCGCCGAGCGTGTAGGTCGTGCCGGAGACCGCGATCAGCGGGCCCACCGTGACCGGCTGGACGCCGGTGGCGGTGCCGGTGGTCGTCGCGGTGTTGCCGGTGTCGATGCCGCCGCCGGTGACCGACAGCGTGAACTGGTCGTTCGACGAGGCCGAGGAGACGAAGCGGCCCACCACGTCCTTCTGCAGCTCGATCGTCGGGTTGGTCGAGCAGGCCCCGAGGTCGACGGAGAGGAAGGCGTTGTCGGAGTACGGCTTCGGGCCGCTGATCAGCGCACCGGTGTTCGGGTCGAGTTCCTTCAGGTAGGTGTTCGTCCCGTCCGTGTACTCGACGAACAGGTGGCCCGCGTTGTCGAAGGCGATCCCGTTGTACGAGTTGGAGCCCGGGTTGTCGATCACGCTGACCGTGGTGGAGGCGAGCGGGGTCCCGGTGGCCGAGCCGGTGGTCGGCAGCGGGCCGTCGACGCGGCCGATGGCGGCGGTGGTGCCGAGCGAGCTGAGGGCGTAGAGGTTGCCCGCGGCGTCGAAGGCCAGGTCGCCGTTGGAGCCGCCGGTCGCGCTGATCGGCAGCGGGAAGGTGGCGACGATGCCGGGGATCGCGGTGTTGGTGGCGGTGTCGAAGCCGTAGAGGGTCGCGATCCCGTTGGTGTAGTCGGCGTAGTAGTAGATGCCGTTGGCGGGGTCGACGGCGCCGGCGACGAAGTTGTCGGCCGGTCCGGTCGCGCTGCCGGTGAAGGTCGTCCAGGTGTTGGTGGCCGTGCTGTACGCGTAGACGTCGACCGAGCCCGCGACGAGCGGGGTCTGCCGGACCAGGTAGGCGGCGGTGCCGCCGCCGGCGATGCCGAGCGCGTTGGCGAAGCCGGCTCCGGGGACGGTGCTGATCGCCGTGGCGGTCACGCTGGTCGGGGTCGGGCCCGCCAGGGTGGGCGCGCTGAGCGCCAGCAGGGTGCCGTTGGCCGTGGCGTCGGCGCCGCGCTGGTAGGCGTAGATGACGTTGCCGGTGCAGTCGAGCGGGTCACCGGGGGCCCGGCCCTTGGGGACCGTGCCGGTGGCGCCCGGGGCGGGCGCCGAGCGGGCGGTGCCGTCGGGCGTCGCCGTGGCGGCACCGGACGGCACCGCCGTGGCCCGGGCGGTGGCACCGGACCACGAGGGCTGGGCACCCGGCTCCGCAGAGGCGGACGCGGACGCGGCGGCCGTGGAGGTCGTGGCGGAGGCCGATCCCGGCGCGCTCGGCGACGGGGACTCCGCCCGGTCGGTGTCGGTGCCGGCGTCGCTGCTGCCGCCCGCCCGGCGGTCGGCCACCGACCTGGTGGCCGCGGGGCCGGACCACTCCAGGACGACCAGGCCGTTGCCGCCCGCTCCCCGGGCGACCTCGGCGGTGCCGCCGGCGGCGATCCCGGCGACGTACTGCGCCTCGTCGCGGTGCGGGGCCTCGGCGCCGGGCGCCTTCGCGGCGGTGGCCCCGCCGGCGGCCGTCAGCGAGGACTTGGCCGGCTGCTCGCGCGCGTCGGCGCCGGCGGCCTTGGTGGCGACGTCGCTGCCGGCGTTGGCACCGGCGACCCGGACCCGGGAGCGACCTCCGGCCCCGCCCTGCTGCGCGGGGGTCCCCGCCGCAGCGGAGACCCCCGCCCGGCCGCCCAGGCCGGGGGAGACGGTGAGGGTACGGTCGCCGTCGACGGCGAGCACACCCGTGACGTACTCGCCGGCCGCGCCCGCGCGCTCGCCGTTCGCGCCGGAGCCCGCGCCCCAGACCTTGGCGGTCACGGCGGAGACACCCTCGGGCACGGTGAAGGAGTGGGGTTCGTTCCGGTAGCCGAAGGCCGCACAGTGGTCGAAGCCAGGGTCGGCCACGCACTCGGGGAGCGGTACTGCGGCCTGCGCCGGCGGGCTGTCCATCAGGGGGCCGAGCGCCGAGGCGACCAGTATCGAGGCGACGGCCATGCCCGCGAGTGAACGTCGTACCGGGGCAGCGAGCGAGGCTCGCCAGGTGTGGCCTTGGTGTGCGGACATCCAGAACTCCGAGCAACGGGGCCGGGCAGCGGCCGTCACAACCGCACGGACTTGTGCGATCGGATGCTTATCCCACTCTCGCGCTGGAACAGAGTGCCCGAAACGGCCCCGTCATTCGTCCAGCCCTGCAACAGACCCGATCTGGCCGACACACCATCAGCTCCGGATCCCACGCACCGCCACCGGCAGGGGTGCCGCCCTCCGACCTGACGCTCCGTCCGGCGCGCCGCCACCGGACGCGGGCCGCCCCGGCCGTCCCGTCGGCATGGTGGTGGGCCCGCGAGGTCGCCGAGTCCGCGCTGACCGGGCCCAGGTCGACCACGCCACGGGCCGCCGCCTCGGCGATCACCGCTTCCGTCATCAGCTGAAAGGTGCCCTGCTTGGACCGGACCCGGAACCGGTCGTACGCGCTCCGCCAGGGCCCGAACTCGTCCGGCAGGTCGCGCCACGGGCTGCCGACCCGGAAGCGCCACATCACCGCGTTGAAGTGTTTCCGCAGGTCGGGGACAGGCCCGACCGCAGCGACGGGGGAGATGCGGCTCGATCAGGGTCCACTGCTCGTCGGTGGGATCGCCTCGCGCCATGCTGACGGCTTACCAAAGCCGAACCGCCGCGCGCAGGCAGTCCACCAACCGGGTCACCGACGGAAGCCTACTGAGCCGGGCCGTCTCAGGGGCTGCTGTTCGACGCCGGACGCCGCATCGCCGCCCACCGCGCGGCCGACGAGGTCCGAAGGGGCCTGATCCGGCTCGCCGACCACCTGGACGCGGCCGCGCACCTTCCAAGTACGCGGGATGCCCGACACGGCAGGGGCGGGGTCTCCTTCTGGAAGGGCTCGTGGGCGTCGTTGGCGGTTCAGAGCCACCCATTGTGTGCGGCCCTGATGCCGGCTTCGAAACGACTGCTGGCGCCCAGGCGTTCCATGATGGAGGACATGTGGCGGCCGACGGTCCGTGAGGAGATGCCAAGTCGCTGGCCCGCAGTGTCGTCGGTGAGGCCGGTGCCGAGCAGGCGCAGGAGTTCGCGTTCGGTGGGGGTGAGGCCGCACTGGGGGTCGTCGGTGTGGGCGGCACCGAGGGGTACAGCTGTGCTCCATGCCTGTTCGAAGAAGTCGAGGAGAGCGGCGAGGATGCCGGGTTCGGTGACGTACAGGGCGCCCAGGCGGTTGTCGCCCGGGTCGATGGGCACGAGGGCCTGGGCGCGGTCGACGACCACGAGTCGCTGGGGGATCGTGGGGGCGGTGCGGACCTCGCCGCCCTGGCTGAGGAGCCAGTGGGCGTAGTTGGCGACGTGGGGCTGGTTGCGGGTGGCGTCCTGGTAGAGGGTGCGCATGGTGATGCCGCGTCCGAGCGCCTCGGCGTCGGCGAGACGGCCGACGGCGAGGTCTTCGGCGCGCTGATTGCCGGGCTGGCTGCTGAGGACCTCAGTGGTGGCGCTGTGGCCCATCCGTTCGAGACGGCTGTGGATGGCGTCCATGCCGAGAAGACGTTCACCATGCGTGGTGCGATGCTCGGCGCGCTCGGCGACCATGCGGGTCACGGCGGCTCGCGAGGCTGCCAGCCGGGCCTGGCGGGCGGCGAGTTCGGCCTCCTGGTTGGCGAGGATGTCGGCGAGACCGATCTCGGGACTCACCGCGCGCATCTGGCCGGGGCGTTCGGCGGAGACACGCACGAGGGTGAGCCGGCTCAGCTCGTCGAGGTGGTCGTGCACCTGCGTGACGGTCAGGGCGCAACGGGCGGCGATCTCGTCGACGCTGTAGCCGGGGTGGTCGAGCATGGCCCGGTACACCGCCGTGGCTGCGGTGGTCAGTCCGAGCACCTCGAGCATCGTTCCCCCGGTTCGTCTGGTTCGTCTGGTTTCGCCGGCCCCTGCCGGACGCCCGGAACACTCGGCCTCATCAAACACTCTTTCGATGCTTCGTTCAAGATCCATTCGGGCCGAATGCTGAGTTCGCAGTCGGCCCTACGCAGTGTCCTGTGCCTCGATCAGGTCGAGGTCGCGGCCGCAGAAGCGATGGTGCTCGAATGTCTCGTTGAGCACCGTGCCGAGGCACTGTCGCACCGAGCGGCCCCGGGCGTACGGCGGCCAGACATCGTCGTCGGGCACCGGCGCCGCCACTGCGAGCTGCGTGGCGGTGATCTTGTCGAGCCAGGTCTCCAGCTCTGCGGCCTGCGCCTCACGCACGCTCACGATCTCGTCGAGGGATGGATCGAGCGCGAGGTCAAGCCCGTGCGCCCCACGGTAGGGCTCGACGGTCGGCCCGATGCCCATCGGGGTGAACAGCTCCGTCGAGCCCAGACAACAGCGGCGGAACCACGAGTCGTGAACGAAGACCAGGTGGCGCAGAGTCTCCACCGCCGACCACTCGTCGTTGACGCTGCGGCGCTCGATGCCGGGCGTACGGCGGATCCGCTCGATCGTGGCGGCCCAGCCGGCATGGAGCCGATGCGCTGCCTCGCGCAGATCGGCAGGGTCCTCGGAGCGGATCAGCACCCGTACCGGATGACGCCGGTCGAGCTCCGCCTCGACGTATTCGGTGACCTCGACACCGTTCACCACGAGGTTGGTGACGAGCCCGTCGATCACGGCATCCTGCATGACGACGCCGATCAGGCGCGACCCCGTCAGGTCGCACTCGCGGAACTCCGCACCCTGCAGATCCTCATCGACATATCGTGTCATGCTCCGCATGCTAAGCCCCACCACCGACAAGCCAGCCCCCCTGCTTGATCCGTGGCATGCGGCTGGGCGGCTGGGCGGGTCGTCCTCCGGCCTGCCGGTGGTCGGCCCGTACGTTCTCCACAGGGTGCGGAGCTACGCGCACCGGTCCTGGCAGACCCACGGAGGGCCCGGGTACCAGCCCGGGTGCGAGGAAGCCGGTGTGCCCAGCGCCACGGCTTGGTCCGGGCGAGGAGTGGGCCTCGAACTGGCGTCGTAGAGTGCCGTGTGTGCCTCAGCTTGAGATTTCTGACCTGATCACCGCGGTGGACCCGGCCGACGGCCGACGGTTGCCGGTGCGGCGCGCCGAGGTCGTCGAGCAGCTTCGTGCGAACGGCGACGGGCGGGCGGCGCGGATCGTGGCGGGGCTGCCCGCCGACCGGGACGGGGTCCTGGACGCGGGCGCCGTCGACCGCCTGCTGATCAGCGTCCACACCGAGCTCCAGCGACTGAGCGAGGAACTGCGCATCGGCGAACGCCTCGTCCACCTGCTCGACCCCCTCTTCACCGCGATCCGGGCCACCGGCCACCCCGGGCCGTACCGCCTGGTCGACATCGGCTGCGGGCTCGGCTACCTGGTCCGCTGGCTGGCTGCCACCGGCGCACTCCCCCCGGAGGTCGAGCTGGTCGGAGTCGACCTCGACGCCGCGCTGGTCGGCGAGGCAGACCACCTTGCCCACGCCGAAGGACTCGACTGCCGCTTCGTCCACGGCAACGCCTTCACGCTGCCGGAGGCTGCCACCGTCTATGTCTCCACCGGCGTGCTGCACCACTTCCCCGAGCCCGCGCTGACGGACTTCTTCCGGGCCCAAGGCGCCTCCCCGGCCCTGGCGTTCTGCCACTACGACATCGCCGCCACCGGCCTCGCCCCCATCGGCGCGTGGATGTTCCACCGGGCCCGGATGCGCCACCCACTGGGCCGACACGACGGCGTCGCCTCCGCCCGACGAGCCCACAGCGACGAAACCCTGCTGCGGGCCGCCTCGGCCTCGGGCATGCGCCCACTGCTCTACGAGCCCCGACGAGCCGCCAACCCTTTCTGCACTACCCTGCGTCCGGTCCTCGGCCTGCGGCCGCACCTGGAGGCGCCGCTGCGCCAGGCCCTTGGCCGCGCCTCCCGCCGACTCCTCGGCCTCGAGCAGTTCGCGCAGGCCGCCCGATGACGCCCGCCCTGCCACTGGCCGTACTCGGGTTGGTCGACGCGGCATTCAGCGGTTTTCGTGCCTTCGCCGGCCGCGACGCGCGAATCCGCAAACACCGTGCCAACGCGCACGCCGCACTGCGCGGGCTGGCGGTCGGGGCCGTCCTACTGCTCGTTCCCGCACTGGCCGCCGTCCTCTGCCTGCTCGCCGCCGCCGACCCGGCCCGCGTCCACGCCGCGCTGGCCGCCGGCGGCCTCGGCTACCTGCTTCCGCTCGCCGTCTACGCCGCCGCCGTCCTGCTCTCGCTCGCCGCCTACTTCCTCCTGCCGTTCCGTGCCAGCACCCTCGCCATGGTCATCGGACTCGGCCCGCTCACCCTGTTGCGCCCAGTGGCCATCGCCGCCGCCTGCCTCGCCGCGTTCCTCAACGGCGGCGGCTGGAGTTCCCTCACCGTCGGTGCGGCGGCCGGGGCAGCGGTGCTGTCCGTCGAGCCGGTCGTCCACCGCCGCTGGTACCGCCAGGGCCACACCCGACGCGAGCAGACCACTGCCACGACCTGATGACCACCCCGATACCGCGAGGCACCGATGGGGCCGTACGCGGGCCGATGGACTCGATCCGGCAGCGGCCTGCAGAACCGGAGCATCGGGCCACAGGCCGGCCGCGCTCGGCATGGTGAGCGGTGCACATTCCCGTGTTCCGAGCGGAGCATGCCGTACGTACGCCGACACCTGTCAGGTGGCGCTGTCGGTGCTCCGCAGTGCATCGTGCGGTGGTGAGTGAAACATCGTTGGCTGAGCACGAGGACCGTTGGATCATGAACCTTCGGGGCCTGGCCGTTACCCGGATCAGTGTCGGCCACCAGCTGTTCCTGCACCTCGACTCGGATGCCCGCGTGGATCTTGGTTGCCCCTTCAAACTCACCCGGCCTGTCGGCGAGGGGCGCCAGGATGTGCTCCTCGACCCGGGACGACAGGACGTGGCGGCGGCACTCGGGCTGTTCGGAGCGAAGGTTCTGTCTGCGGTGGCCTTCAAGACGGGCTCGCTTCGGCTGCTCCTCGACAACGGCTTCCGCCTCACCAGCAAGGCGGACCCCTTGTTCGAGGCATGGGAAGTGCTCGGACCGGGAGGTTGGCGGATCATCTCGATGCCGGGCGGGAAGCTCGCGGTCTGGGCCGACCCATCCCTGACCTCCTGATACTCGTGAAGAGACGCTGTTCCGACCGCGCTGTTCCCTGGGAGCTGTTCAAGGTTCGGATCTTGTTGTGGTTCGGTCGTGGAGCAGCCTTCCAGGGTCTGATGGAGGCGTTGATCGCGGGCCGCCGCACGCCCCGCAGAGTGTCGTCGGCCCCTGCTATCCAGATCCGTATGACATCGAATGCAGAGGGTCCTCACAGTCCGGAGACGTTGTTCGAGACGGCGCGCGCGGCCCTCGCCGAAGGCCGTGATGACGTGCAGGAGCTGTTCGACCGTGCCGCCGCCGGCGCGGGGCCCGAGATGCTGTGGCGGATCACCGACGCGTTCGTGGGGGCGTTCGACGGTCGGGCGGCGGGGTGGATGAGCCGCGCGATCGAGTCGTCGGAGGTGGCGGAAGGGATCCGTGTGCACCCGGGGACCTTGCAGATCGTCGTGGATCACGGCTACCCGGTACACCAGTGCTGGGACATCGAGGTCAGGTCCTCGGCCGAGGACCGGCCGGCGGTCGTGGCGGCGTTGAACGCGGCCGAGCCGCGGCTGATACGGCTCACCGACGACGGCCGCGAGCTGTCGGCCACCGAATGGGAAGTCGCGCTGGAAAGGGGCGTCGACTTCTACAGCCCGAACTACGCCGCGGTGGAGCCGGATCCGGTGCCACGGATCCGGCTGGACTGCAAGGACGCGGTCATGCCCTTGATGAGTCGTGCCGTCATCCGGGTGCTGCTGGAGGAACTCGCCTCTGCGGGCGTTCGGCAGGCCGTGCTGAGCACGGATCCGAGGCCGAGGTCCCAGTGACGGCCGGCGGCATGCCTCCCTTGCCCCGAGTACCTCCCGCCGGGTCCGGCCGGCGATCCGCAGAGTGGGGCAGGTGGCACGTTCGTGCCCTGAGGGTGGCAGGTCGAAGGACTGCTGGCCGTCACCGCGCGCGTGAAGCGGGGCCGATGTCACTGCCGGGGGAGGAGGATGCGGGGTCGGCGGGGTCGGGAACCGACGCGGCCCACTGGGCCATGCTCTCCAGCACGGGGCCCAGGCTCTCGCCCAGTGGCGTGAGGCGGTACTCCACACGCGGAGGGATCTCGGCGTACGCGGTCCGGGTGACGAGGCCGTAGGTCTCGAACCGGCGCAGACGGCTGGTGAGGGTGTGCGGGCTGATCCGAGGGAGCGCCGCGCGCAGCTCGGTGAAGCGGTGCGGGCCGTGCAGCAGCTCGCGCACGATGAGCGTGGCCCAGGGCCCTTCGAGCAGGGTGAGGAACCGGGCCACGCCGCATTCGGGAAGAGGATTCGTCGACACGGCTTCACTGTAGGCCAATAGTGCAGTTGAAGTAACTGGTGCACTGTATGCACTAATGGATTCATGAGCTATGTGATCCACGGCGCCACCGGCGCCCAAGGCGCCCCCGTCGCTGCCGCCCTCGCCGCCGTCGGCGCTTCCGTCACCGCCCTGACCCGCAACGCCGACGCGGTCGTCGCCGGCGCTCGGGTGCGGCCGGTCGACCTCGGCGCCACCGACACACTCGCCGACGCCTACCGCGGTGCGGACGGCGTCTTCGTCCACCTCCCTATCGGCGGGCCGGAGGACCGGCTGCGCCACGCCCACAGCATCGTTGCCGCCCTGAACGCTGCCCGCCCGGGCCGGGTGGTGTTCTCCACGAGCGGCGGCGTGCCCGTGGAGTCCGCCGACGGGGCGGTGGCGGCTGTCGTCGAAGGGCTGAAGCGCAGCGGCCTCTCCCACGCGGTGATCGCACCGCGCCTGTTCCTGGAGAACCTCCTCCTGCCGCCCGTCGTCACCGGGGCCCGTGAGCAGGGCCTGTTGCGCTACCCGCTGCCCGCCGCCCATGCGGTGTCGTGGGCCTCGCACCTGGACGTCGCCGACGCGGCGGTCGCACTGTTCGGCCGACCGGACGTCACCGGTCTGATCGAGGTCGGCCTGCACCCCGCGGTGACCGGCCCCGCACTCGCCGAGGCGTTCGCCGCGCGCCTGGGCCACGCCGTCACCTACGAACCGCTCACCCCGGCGGAGTTCGGTGACCTGCTCGCCCCGCTCCTCGGTGCCGATGCCGCTGGTGGTGTGGCGGGACTCTACGACTTCCTCGCCACCCTCCCGGACAGCGCGATCGCCCCCGACCGCTCCGCCGGGACGCTGCTCGGCCTGCACCCCCGCACCCCCTTGCAGTGGCTGACGGACGCGGTCCGGTAGGTTCTGCCGGCTCGGCCGGGGCCTGAAGGAGGCGTCGCACCTCCACGTCCCGCTCCGACGGGCCGCACAGGCCTCCGATGCGTGACGATCGGTCAGGACCGCCGGCTCGAAGGGGTTCCGCGACCGTTGTGCCGCCCGCGGACTCCGTCTCACATGCCGGGACAGCATTGGCGTCGGGCACCTGCTTCGAGCAGGATCTCCGCGGCACCGATCAGGGGGATCGGTGCCGCGGATCCGAGGGGGACCCATGAGTGAGACGAAGGACCCGAAGGTTGCTGCGATCGAGGCCTTCTTCGCGGCCTACGGCGCGGGTGACGCCGACGCGATGAGCGCGGTGCTGGCCGAGGGGATCGAGTGGACCATCCCGGGGCGGCACCCGCTCTCCGGTACCAAGCACGGGGTGGCCGAGGTGCGGGCCTTCTTCGACCAGCTGGGCAAGTCCGGCTTCAAGGCGGAGCCGATCTTCTTCGGCGTCAACGACGAGTACGTGGTGGACGTTCACCGGGGCTGGACCACCGAGGGCACCGGGAAGGTCGACACCACCTGGGCGCTGGTCTGGCACTTCGACGCGGCGGGCAAGGTCGACCGGGTGGTGAACCTCTCCGGTGACCAGCACCAGATGGACGCGTTCGTCTGGGCCAACTACGCGCTCGCCCCGATTCCGGACCGCCTGGCCTGATCCGGCGTACGGCCCGCGCGGCCCGAGCGGCTGAGACGGCTCCGGCCGCGCGCCGACGTCCTCCGACTGCCCTGCGTGACGGGGCTTCGCACATGCTGCACCGATGTCGGACGACGGCGGAATCCCGAGTATCGCGGACAGCGGTGCGGACCTGCCCGCAACGCTGCGCATTGCTGGGCTCGCGTTGGAACGGACGCAGAGCCTCCGTCCCTGGCCTGCTGGACCGGCTGCTTCCCGGAGTCGGCCGGCGGCGACGCGGCGGTGGTCAGTCCGGTGGTCGAGCCGGCCGCGCCGCCCGAAGAGGTCGTGCACCAACTCGTTCTCGACGTCGTGAGGGATTTCGACGTCCTCGTCCTCGTCGACCGAGCGGTGCGGTACTGCCGGACCCGGCTCGGGAGCGGCACTTCGGTATCACACCCGAGGAACTGAGCCGGCTGGACCTTCCGGAGCTGCCGTTGGCAGGCCCCGAAGTGGTGGTGCGGACCGACCGGACCTGGGCGATCCGGTACACCGAGAGCAGGTTCCGGCCGGTGGCCCGGCGGCGTCCGTGGCCGGCCGTGCCGCGAGCGTCTCCGGTGAGTCGTGGGCGGGTGCGGGTCGCGCCCCTGGCATGCTGCTGAGCGCGGCTCCGTCCGGCGCCACCCGAGCGGGCCGAGCGGGCCGGCCAGCTGGCGGGCAGCGGCAGCGGCAGCGGGTTTCAGGAGTCCAGGAGTCCAGGAGCCCGCCGGACCCCCGGTATCCCCGGACCCCGGGTGCCCCCCTGGGAGTCCGGAACGGACGAGCGAGCACGGAAGGGCTGCGTGCATGGACCCGGTGACGAAGGCACTCGACGAACTGCACCGGCGGATCAGCGGGTTGAGGGGTGGCGAGGTCGCCTCGTACATCCCGGAGCTCGCCCGGGCCGACCCCGAGGACTTCGGCATCGCGATCACCAGCATGGGCGGGCGTCGTTACCAGGCGGGCAGGGCCGACACCGAGTTCACCATCCAGTCGGTGTCCAAGCCCTTCGTCTACGCCCTGGCCCTCACCGACCTCGGACCCGACGAGATGCTCGGACGGGTCGGCGCCGAGCCCAGCGGCGAGGCCTTCAACGCCATCAGTCTGGAACCGGGTACCGGTCGGCCGGCCAACCCGATGGTCAACGCCGGCGCGATCGCCACCACCGCCCTGGTCGCGGCGGCGGACCCCGAGGCGCGGTCCGCCCGGATCCTGGACTGCCTGTCCGCGTTCGCCGGCCGTCGGCTGGGCTACGACGAGGAGGTCTACGCTTCCGAGGCCGCCACCGGCGACCGCAACCGCGCGCTGGCCTACCTGATGCGCTCGGCCGGCTCGTTGAGCGAGGACCCGTACGCCGTGACGGCCACCTACTTCCGCCAGTGCTCCGTTCTGGTCACCGCGGCCGACCTGGCGGTGATGGCCGCGACCCTGGCGAACGGCGGCCGCAACCCGGTCACCGGCGAGCAGGTCGTGGAGCGCAGCGTGGCGGTGCGGACCCTGGCGGTCATGGCCACCTGCGGGATGTACGACGGCGCGGGGGAGTGGCTGCTGAACGTCGGTCTGCCGGCCAAGAGCGGGGTCTCCGGTGGGCTGATCGCGGTCGGCCCGGGCCGGTTCGGCGTCGCGGTCTACAGCCCGCCGCTGGATCCGGCGGGCAACTCGGTGCGGGGCGTGGCCGCGCTCACCGAGATGTCGGAACGGCTCGCCCTGCACCTCATGCACGCGCCGGTGCACCTGACGGCCACCGTCACCGACACCGGGCACGGCGCCCGCTCCTCGCGCGCCCGCAGCCCGGAGCAGACCGCGCTGCTCAACCGCAGCCGCCGGCGCATCATCGCCGTCGGCGCCCAGGGCGAGCTGGAGTTCACCGAGACCGAGCAACTGCTGGGTGCCGTCGAGGGGGCCGTTCCCGAGCCGCCGGGCTGGCTGGTGCTGGACCTGATGGCCGTCACCGGAATCCGGCCGGGCTCCGCGGCGTTGCTCGCCGCGGGTCTGGCGGACCTCGCCCGGCGGGGCCACCGGATCGTGGTCGCCGCCCAGGAGCCGTTCCTGGGCGCCGCCGACGGGCACTCCGGCTGGCACGCCTTCGGCAGCCGCGACGACGCGGTGGCCTGGTGCGAGGACCAGCTCCTCGCGAACGAGCCGCCCGCCGGCCCGCCCGCTGCGCAGAGCGGGGGCTGACCGCCTGCCGGGGCCGGGCCGGGCGGTCGGTCTCCGAAGCCGGACGCCGCCGCCCGGGCAACGTACATCGCGGCCCTCGTCGCGATCGATCCCGAGATCGTCGGCGACGAACCGGACAGGGCCGTGTCCCGGGGGCGCGACCAGTGCAGTTCGGTCGCGCAGAAGAAGGACCAGGCCGCACTCGTCGCGCTGGTCGGCCAGCGCTTCACCTCGTCGCAGCACCGGTCCACCGGATCGCACCGGTGACCGTCGATCGGATCCTCGACAACGGCGAGAAGCTCTCCCTGCTCCTGGACGCCATCCCGGTGGATGTGCCGTTTCCGTCGGCGACCTGGTCCGTCGACTCGTCCTCGCCCGCCAGGGGCGAGCCGCTGTGCTCCCGCTCGACGACCCCGGCCGGCTCTTCCCGGGTGGCTTCGCAGGCCGACACATCGCCTCCGACCAGCTCGGCCACCGACTCGAGCTGATCGGCGTGCGCGCCCGCCACGCCCGCAAGACCGCCCTGACGGACCTCGCCGTCGACCTGCCAGCGGTGGTCGTCAGCTGCCTACTCGGCCGCCACCGGCCGGTCCGTGCCGCCACCGCTTACGGAGGGACTGGAGCCCGAACTCGCCAGGCACGGGCCGGCCGGGCCCGAGGCGACCGGCGGCCGGTGAGGCCCGCTGCGGCGTCGTGACGGGCCGCCGGGGGGCTGTCCATCGCGTCCGGACCGTCCGGGGTGTCGGCGGTGGGTTCGGCGCCGGTCCATCCCTGGTTGGCGTCGACGGTGGACAGCGGTGCCACGGAGGTGGGGCCGGCGGTGCCGAAGGCGGCGCAGACGGGATCGGGGGTGTCGACGGTGACCAGCGGGTCGCGCAGGCTGGTGTCCAGCTTGGCGTAGAGCAGAAGGGTGCCGCCGGTGGTGCGCTCCGGGGTGCCGGGCTGCACCGTCACCGCGTGCTGCCATCGCCAGGCGCCCCAGGTCAGGGTGACGGTGGTGTCGGTGGCCGTGGCGTCGGGGCGGGCGAGCAGGGCGTAGACCTGCCCCTGGTACGCGTGGTCGTACTGGTACACCCAGTGGGTGCGGGCGTCGCAACCCGACCCGGCCGCCGGCCAGGGCGGCGGCACGGGTGCCGGGACGACCACGACGGTCGGCAGGGTGCGGGAGGGGGTGGGCTGCGGTGAGGACGTGGCCGGTCCGGTGTACGGGAGTTGACGGCCCGCCAGCAGGCCTGCGGCGAGGCCGATGAGCAGGGCGGCCGCCGCGGCGGCGGAGCGCGAGGACCACCAGCGGGGCGCGGACGCGGGAGCGGATTCGTGCGCGGGGCCGGGCGGAGCGGACGGCGGGGCGGCGGCCGGTTCTTGCGCGGGGCCGTCCATCGGGGGCGAGGGCTCGCCCAGGGCGTCGCGGGCCCGTTCCCAGTGGTCGCGCCACGGCGCGGGGTCGCGCTCGCCGCAGGCTTCCAGGAAGGCCTCGACGGTCGCCCAGGTCGGCAGGTTCACCCCGCCTGCCGCCTCGGAGAGCACCGTCGTGGAGCGGTGCACCCTGCGGCTCATCGCGGCGAAGGTCGGGGTGCCGGCGCTCTCTCGCAGAGCGCGCAGCCGCAGGGCGAATTCCGCGACGGGCCCCGCCTGCGGATCCAGGCTCCGTTGTCTGCGGCCCACCGACGGCCTCCCCTGCGCTGCGGTTTCCCGCCGATTGATTGTCCGCACGTGATTGTCCGCAGCGGACCGGCCGGTGACCAGGGGTTGATCTTTTTCCGTGATTGTTTGTCCGAGTCGCAACGGTGTTGGCCGTACCCGACCGGCCCGCCACTGTGGTGGGCGCACCGGGACCGCCGGACCCACGGGTGCACCGCCGGTCCTGCCCGAACGCGGCCGAGCCGCCCGTCCATCCCTCCGGGAGACCTCATGAAACCCATCGCTCGTTGGTTCGGGCGCGTCGTCGCCGTCCTGGCCGTCCTCGCGGGCGGCCTGGTGGCCTTCGCCGCTCCCGCCTCGGCCGCCACGATCTGCGGCAACTCACCGGTCCCGCCGGGCCAGGTGATCGTCTCCGAGCGCTCCAGCAACAGCTGCGGCGGCTACCTGGAGCTGACCGTCCAGCCGCCGTTCGACGGCATCGGCATCTGCGGCGACTCCCCGATCCCCGACGGCTGGGTGATCGTCTCGGAGTCCGGCGGCAACGGCTGCGGCGGCCACCTCAACGCCACGATCCGTGTCGCCTACCCCCGCGTCGGCATCTGCATGGACTCGCCCGTCCCGGCCGGCTGGGTGATCACGGGCGAAGCCCTGACCAACAGCTGCGGCGGACACCTGGGCGGGACCATCACCAACCAGCTCTTCCCCGGGATGGGCGTGTGCGCCGACTCCGCCCTCCCGGCGGGCTGGGTGATCACCGCGAAGTCGGCCGGGAACGGCTGCGGCGGCCATCTCGGCGAGATGATCACCAACAGCCTGTTCAACGGGATCAGCGTCTGTGCGGACTCCGTCGTCCCGGCGGGCTGGGTGATCACGGCCGAACAGCAGACCAACGGGTGCGGCGGCACCCTGTCCGAGTCCCTGAACGCGCCCTTCCCCGGCGTCAACATCTGCGGCGACTCTCCGGTCCCGGACGGCTGGGTGATCACCTCGGCGCGGTCGGCCACCGGCTGCGGCGGCCACCTGATCGAGATCATCACCAACAGCCTGTTCAACGGCATCAACGTCTGCGCCAACTCGACCGTCCCTGCCGGGTGGTGGATCTCCTCGATGTACACCACCAACGGCTGCGGCGGCTACATGGGAGAGATCCTGCAGCACTGACGCCCCGTCGGAGCCCCGGCCCCGGACCCGCCCCCGCGCGGGGCATCCGGGGCCGGGCCGTACCCGCACCGGACCGCGCCGGACGGGTCCGGTCCGGGGCCTGACGTTCGGCCGGACTCCGGACCTCCTCCACCACCTCGTCGCGCCATGGACCGGGGTCGGGTTCTGGACGGTCTTCGGCGTGGCGGCGTCGTCCGGGAGGGTGAAGCTCGGAGGGGCTTCGGGCCGGGTGTGCAGGGGTGTGGGCTGATGGTGTCTGTCACGGCCTGCGGGCCACATGGTCGGGTGAGGAGAGGGTCATGGCGACAGCCGGCACTGATGAGGGAGCGGGCGGTCTCGACTTCGCGGGCGCCATGCAGGCGCTGCTGCGCGGCACTGGGGCCGCCGCGGACAACAGGTGCTCGTCCGGACGCCTGCCGGGAGCCGGATCCGCGACGAACACGAACGTCTCCGGCGCGGCGGTGAGCACCGTCCGCTGCACGCGATCCTGGTCGTCGCACGCCTCGTACCTCGTCGTCGGCGGTTCCACAGGTCACCTCCGTGCCGGGCTGCGCTTCTTCCACGGTGGGCGCGCGCCGCTGGCGCCAGCCGCACTGGACGGGTCGAAGAGCGCGCGATCGGTCCCACCTCCGAAAGAACCCTCGGGCCGCGCCGGCTTCTACGATCAACCGGTGACCGATGACGAGATCATTGAAGCCTGCCGGAAGATCGCCCAGGAGCGGCAGGCGCCCCCGCCCGCCCCGCCAGAGGCCGTTGCCAAGGCGGAACATGTCATCGGGTTCGCCTTCCCCACGCTCCTGCGGCGGCTCTGCACAGAGGTGTCCAACGGCGGCTTCGGCCCCGCTGATGGGGTCCTGCCAGTCGACGTGGGGCAGTGGAACGAGCACATCGCGGAAGCCTATGAGCACGGACCGGACCCCACCGGCGGAGTGCCCGCCGGAGTGGTGCCGCTCTACGACTGGGGCTGCACGATGTGGTCGATGATCGATTTCCGTGATCCGCACGGCGTGATGTGGTCCAACGCAGACGGCGATTGCTGGCCCCAGGGTGTCGACCTGGGCCAGTGGCTGCTTGCCGCGATGGACGGGGAGTTGCGCTTCGCCTGGCCGAACGGAGTGCCTCCGGAGAGCGAATGGCACCGGCCGGAGACAGCGGCCGAACGTCAGGAGAGCTCACCGGAGCCCGCGGCGAGCTGTCTTCCGTCACCCCTGTGAACGTTCCCCAGCAGGGACAGCGGCCGAGGTACTGGGGCCGACGGCCGGTTCCCCCGGCTGACCGGCGCCTTGCGTGACCGGGCACAGGAGGAACGGTGGATCGGACGGCGGTGCCGAGGTGGACGGTGCCGGGCAGGCGCCGCGTCGATCCTGGCCCCGGCGGTCGTCGGACCCGGGCGCAAGATCCGCTCAGGTCAGCGCCGGACCGTGGCCCGCGCTGCCTACCCAGCACATGCCCGCCGGGCTTCGGCAGCCCGAGGGCCGGCATCGGCGCCCTCCCCGCCCACCGCGGTATCACCGTGGCGCAGCACCGGATCATCGGCCTGGCCGGCAACCCGTACCGGTGAGTGGTGGTCAGGTGCCGTTGTGGCAGGAGTACCGGTGTCCGTTTCCCGGGTCTGGTGACGGGCCCGTCGGCTCGGCCAGGCTCCACTGCCCACACCGTCGGGCGAGATCAGGGTCCTGGCGGACCAGCGCGTCTTCGAAGGCCTCCCAGCCCTTGTCACAGATGAAGGCGGTCTCCTCTGCTGTGATGGGGATGAGCCAGACGATGGCGACCTCACTGCCGTTCTCGACGGTGACCGAGAAGAAGTTGTCGTCGAAGTAGACGGGCAACCCCGCGTAGAGGGACGTCATCGATCCGCCGGGCAACGGTGCGGGAAGCGGTACCACGTCGCCGCGAAGAATCGCCTGGCCGCTCGCCCTCAGCTGTCCGGCGACGTATGGCGAGGACGTCAGCCGTACCGAGGAACAGGTGCGAGCCGCTGATGAGAGCTGTTGAAACTCCCTGTGCTCGTGGGTGGGAGAGAACCGTTCTGCTCGACTCCCACTGCAGGCGGCTGATCTGGGGAGACGTCGCATCTCCGGGTTTCCCGTCAGTCGGACCGTTCCCAGGGCCGGCCTGGTGAGGCCGGTCACTGGTGGCTGTTGACCTGGGTTGATCTCGGGACTGCCTCAGGTCGGGGCCCTGCTCCGGGCCCTCGGTCGACGTCCCCTAGGCTGCCCGGATGATCACTGCCTTCTCCGACGCCTTCCTGGACGCCGCCGAGTACCACGCGGCGTGGGGCGCCCAGCAGCTCGAACTGATCGGCCGGGCCGTCCCGGGCGGCCCGTGGAGCGCGGACCTCGACGAGTGCCGCTACGAGTCCGGCGGCCGGACCCTGCGGGTCGGGCTGCTGGGCAGCTACGACACGGACGAGCAGACCTGGCTGTGGGGCTGGGCCAACCCTGGGCTGCGCGGCAGCGCGGTGGTCGCGGCCGGTGAGCGGATCGCCGAGTTCGGCCGCCGACACGGTATCGCCGAGCTGGCGCAGGAGGGCGTGGACCTGGACGGCTTCGACGATCCGCGCCGTGCCGCGGAGGCGCTGGCCTTCCTCGGCGCGGCGGTGCTCGGTGCACCCGGCTACCTCGGCCAGGAGGCCGGTCCCGCGAGCCGGGTCTACTTCGTGCCGCAGGACCCGCAGCTCCAGCCAGCAGGGTTCGACCCGGTCGCCATGCCGCGCCACCTGCTCACCGGTGCGCAGCTCTTCGCCCGCTCGCCGCGGCGGGTGGTCGAAGGCTGGTTCGCCCTGCACGGGGTCCAGGTCCAGGAGGAATCCGACCGGACCACCGCGCAGCTGCCCGGCGGCGGCACCGCGGTGGTCTCCTTCGACGAACTCGGCCGCATCTCGGGCGTCGACGTCGGACCGGTCTCGACCTAGTGCTGTGACCGAGAACGTTCGCCGGATTGGCGATGGCACTGCCTGAACCAGTTGGATTGTGCGATGTCCGATTCGGTGTGGAGAGGCGTGGTGGCAGAGCCGGTCAGGGGCCGGAGGTTGACTGATCAGGAGGGTCAGCGGTTACAGCGGATCGTTCGGCGGGGCAGCACCAGCACGGTGCGCCACCGGCGGGCGATGATGCTGCTGGCATCGGCCGACGGGAACCGGGTGCCGGTGATCGCCCAGTTGGTGCAGGCGGACGAGGACACGGTGCGGGACGTGATCCACCGGTTCAACGAGATCGGCCTGGCCTGCCTGGACCCTCGGTGGGCGGGAGGCCGTCCCCGCCTGCTCAGTCCTGACGACGAGGACTTCGTCGTCCAGACGGCCGCCACCCGCCCGGGCAAGCTCGGGCAGCCCTTCACCGGCTGGTCGATCCGGAAACTGCTCGCCCATCTGCGCCGGGTCCACGGCCGGGTGATCCGCATCGGCCGGGAGGCTCTGCGCTGTCTGCTGGTACGACGCGGCGTCACCTTCCAGCGTGCCAAGACCTGGAAGGAGTCCACCGATCCCCACTACGACGCCAAGCTCGATCGGATCGAGCACGTCCTGGACCGCTTCCCGGACCGCACGTTCACCTTCGACGAGTTCGGCCCGCTCGGCATCCGCCCCACCGCCGGCAGCTGCTGGGCCGAGCAGGGACGGCCGGACCGGCTGCCGGCGACCTACAAGCGCACCCACGGTGTGACCTACTTCCACGGCTGCTACTCGGTCGGCGACGACACCCTGTGGGGCGTCAACCACCGCCGCAAGGGCACCGTGAACACCCTGGCCGCGCTCCGTTCGATCCGGGCCGCCCGCTCGGACGGCGCCCCGGTCTACGTGATCCTGGACAACCTCTCCGCCCATAACGGCAGGAAGATCCTGCGCTGGGCGAAGAACAATAACGTCCACCTGTGCTTCACCCCGACCAACGCCTCCTAGGCGAACCCGATCGAGGCGCACTTCGGACCGCTGCGGCAGTTCACCCTGGCCAACTCGAACCACCCGAACCACCCGGTCCAGACCCGTGCCCTGCATGCCTACCTGCGCTGGCGCAACGCCAACGCCCGCCACCCCGACGCCCTGACCGCCCAGCGCAAGGAGCGCGCCCGCATCCGCAGCGAGAAAGGCATCCGCTGGGGAGGCAGGCCGCTCCAAACCGCGGCCTGACCTGATCGGAAGTCCGTGCGGTCAGGGGGCCAATGATTCGAGCAGTGCCTCGAACATGTCACGGAGTTCGGTGGCGTCGATGGGATCGATTTCCATCTGCAGGTGACACACCTCGTCGTCGCCGTTGGGAGTCAGATACACGAAGAAGGCGAACCTGTCTTCTACGGGTTCGGCTCTCAGCCTCAGTGGGTTGTTGCGGCCGGGAGTCACCGCTGCCGAGAATCGAGATCCCGACGGGGCGCGCAAATGGGACAGCATCCGTGCGGCGAATTCCGCAACCTCCTCCCCGGTGAGGTACGCAGTGAAGTCGGCCGACAGTGCTGAGCACCAGTCGGCAGCAACCCGCCAGCTGTCCTCATCGGTCTGAACCAGCTCCAGCCACGACCCATCGTGACCGAGGCGTATCTGCGGCATTTCCATCCTCACACTCCGGCCCTCGCACCCTGGGCCCGTGATCCTACAGAGACGGTTTCCCCAGCTTCATCAAGCCTCCATGCCCAACACGGCGAACGTTCTCGGTCACAGCACTAGAGTCCGAGTCCTTCCAATCGGACGGCCACGTTCAGGGAACGCTGTAGGTCTGGTCCGAAAAGACCGGGGTTGGTGTCGGCGAGGGCGCGGCGGATGGTGATGGCTTCCCTGATGGCGGCCAGGCCCTCGGCAAGCCGGCCCGCGTCGCTCAGCAGGGTGGAGAGGTTGTTGAGGGAGGCGGCGAGGTTGGGCAGGTGGGCGTCGGGGTCGGTCTCGGCGAGGGTGCGGTAGTGGTCGACGGCTTCCGTGACGGCGGCCAGACTCTCCTCCCGCCGACCTATCTCACCGAGGCCGTTGGAGAGGTTGTTGAGGGCGCTGGCCAGGTCGGGGAGGTGGCTGTCCGGGTCGGTCTCGGCGAGGGTGCGGTACTGGTCAACGGCCTCCTGGGCTGCGGCGAGGCCCTCGGCTACCCGCCCGGCCTGAGTCAGAGCGACGGCCAGGGTCCGAAGAGCCCACGCAAGGTCCGACGGATCCGAATCGGGGTCGGTGCGCGCGAGTGTTCGACAAAGGTCGACGCTTTCCTGGCCTACGGTCAGACTCTCCTCCCGTCGTTCCGTCTCGACCAGGCCGGCGGTGAGGTTGGTCAACGCCCTGGCCAGGCCGGGGCGGTGGGTGCCCGGGTCGGTCTGGACGAGTGCGCGGTAGTGGTCGACGGCTTCCTCGGCAGCAGCCAGGAACTCCTGGCCCCGTCCGACCTGGCCCAGGCCGGCGGCGAGGTTGTTGAGGGCTCCGGCGAGGTCGGGGAGGTGGCGGTCGGGGTCGCTCTGGACGAGGGCTCGGCGGAGGTCGACGGCTTCCTGGGCTGCGGCCAGACTCTCGGGCCACCGCCCGGCCTTGCCCAGGTAGATGGAGAGGTTGTACAGGGCCTTGGCGAGGGCAGGGAAGGGGGTGTCGGGGTAGTTGCGGACGAGAACGCGGCAGAGGTCGACGGCCTGCTGGGCGGTTGCCAGGCTTTCGGCCCGCTGGCCGAGCGCGTCCAGGCCGTTCGCACGATTGATGAGGTCTACGGCGAGGTTTGCCGCAACGTCGCTCCTGATGGACGTGGACCAGGCCGCGGAGCCGGTCGCGGTACTCGGGGGCGCGGTAGTGCTGTCCTGCTCGTTCGGGGGACCCTCCTCCTGGTGGATATGTGCGGCCGGCGGCGGGTCGCGGTGGGGATGCCGGGTGTCGGGGCTTGTGGTGGCCAGTGTTCGGTAGCAGTCGGTGGCCTCTTGACGAGCGGCCAGGGCCTGCCGTTGGCGGCCGTTGTCCTCCAGTCGGATGGAATGCATCTTCAGTGACCTGGCGAGGCCGGGCAGGTGCGCCTCGGGGTCTTCTTCGACGAGGCTGCGCCAGAGGTCCACGGCTTCCTGGCCTGCGGCCAGGCCCTCCGGGTGCTGTCCTGCTTGCCAGTGTCCCAGAGCGAGGTTGTCCAAGGCGGCGGCGAGGCCGGGCAGGTGTTCCGGGCCCGTCGTGACGAGTGCGCGGTGGGCGAGGACGGCCAGTCGGCCGATGTGGACGCACTCGTCGGTGCGCTCGGCCAGCGACAGCCGGTCGACGAGGATGTCCAGGGCGGAGGCGTAGACGGCCAAGTGGGCGTCCGGGTTCTTCCTGACGAGTGTTTGGAGAGCACTCACGGCCAGTCGGATCGCTTCCAGGGATTCCTCGAGCCGTCCCGCACGGTGCAGGTGGACGGAGAGGTCGGTCGCCGCGGTGGCGACATTGGGCAGGTGCTGGGTCAGGCCGGCCGAGACGAGCAGGCGGTAGCCGAGGACGGCCGTCTCGAATTGCTCGACGCTCTCCTCCACTTGTCCCAGCGCTGCCAGCTCGCGGGCGTGAGTGTACCGGGCGGCGGCCATGCCGGGCAGGTGGGCTCCGGGGGTCTCCCGCGAAAGCAGGTAGCCGTCCGGGTTCGTACTCGCGGATGCGCAGTGCAGATTGACCGCCTCCCGGCTTGCCTCCAGGGCTTCGTCGTGACTTCCTGTCGCGCCCAGTCGACCGGCGAGTCGGACCAGGGCACCGGCGAGGCGGGGCAGGTAGGTGTCCGGGTCCGTGCCGGCTGCGACCAGCGCGCGGTGCGCACTGACGCATTCCCGGTGGGCGAGGAGAGCGTCGCCGGTGCGACCCACCGCGAACAGCTCGTCGGCGTAGACGGCCAGGAGGGCAGCGAAGTCGGGAAGGTAGTCGCCCGCGTGTTCGGCGTCGTAGTCGGGCAGGTACGTATCGGGATGCGCCGCGGCGAGTGCACCGATCGCTTGCTGGATCGCCTCCAGGCCTTCCTCGTGCCTCTCCATCGAGCCCAGGTGGAGAGCTCGGTTCGCCAGGGCCCGGGCGAGGTCGGGCAGATATTCCCGCGGCCGGGATGCGCCGAGCAGGTTCCAGGCTCGCACGGATTCCAGGCCTGCGGCCAGTGCGTCCTCGTCGCGCCCGCACTCGATCAAGCGGCCGGCGAGCATCCCGGCAGCGGTCGCGAATTCCGGCAGATGGGCGTTCCCTACCGCCGAGATCACGGTGTCCCACGTGTCCACGGCCTCCTGGAGCGCGGCCAGACTCTCCTCCGAACGCCGCACCGCCTCCAGTATGACGGCGAGGATCGTCAAGGCCCTGGCGAGGTCGGGCAAGTAGGTCCGCCCGTCCACCTCGGCCAGCGTGCGGAAGTGTTGGGCACCTTCTAGAGCCGCCGCGAGTCCGTCCTCCCGCTCACCGCAGGAGCCCAGTTGGTTGGCCTGGTCGCTCAGGGACCGGGCGAATTCGGCCAGGTAGGCGTCCGGGTTCGCCGACGCCAGTGATCGGTAGAGGTCGGTCGCCTCCCGGCGGGCGGCCAGCCCCTCAGCCTCGTGCCCTGTCTTCACCAGTCGGAGGGAGTAGTTGCCCAGGCTTCCGGCGAGGGCTCGTACGTCCTCGTCGTCGCCGGACCTGGCCAGCGTTCGGCAACGGCCCACCGCCTCCCGGGACACGGCCAGGCTCTGCTGCTCGTGCCCGGCCAGGCCCAGTTGGAGGGCGTAACTGTTGAGGAACGCGGCGAGGTTGAAGAGGTAGACCGGATCCGCGTCGGCGAGGGCACGCCAGGTGGGCTCGGCCTCCTGAGCGGTGGCCAGGGCCTGGTCCAGTCGTCCTGCCACCATGAGCTCGCGAGCGAGGAGGGACAACGACCGTGCGAGGCCGGCCAGGTAGAGGGTTTCGTTCCCGTCTGCCGCGATGAGCCTGCGGTAGGTCCTGACGGCTTCCTCGGCCAGCGCCAGCGACTCCTGGTGCCGCCCGGCACTTCCGAGAAATAGGGCTTGGGCGTGCACGGCCTCGGCGAGGTCGGGCAGGTGCTCGCGCGGGTTCGCCCGGTTCAGCAGCCGGTAGCGGTCGGTGACGACCTTGCTGAGGCGCAGGGCGACGGGGTTGAGGCGTCGGCTGTAGTCGGGCAGGTCGTGCGTGAGGGCGGTGAGGTCGGCGAGGGAGGTGGAGGGGTCGGCGACGATGGAGTCGAGGGCGGCGATCAGCGGGGCGGGATGGCCGGTCCGGGTGGCCGTGGTGACGATGTGAGGGACGATCCGGCGGTATCGCGTGCACAGATCGGTCAAACGGCTATCGAGGCGGGAGCGGAAGACGGGGTGGGCGGCGGCGCGGCTGTAGACGGTCAGCAGTTGGGTGGCCTGGTTGTCGTCGGCGCCCTCGAGGAGTTGTTCGGCGAGGGCCGGGCCGGCGTCCAGGACGCGTCCGGCATGCCGCTCGGCGAGGCGGTCGGGTTCGAGGCCGCCCCACAGCCGGCCCGGACCGGCCGGTGGGTAGAGACCTCCGATCCATGCGGTGACGGCATCGCGGCGGTCACGAGCCTGGTCAGCCAGGGTCGGCAGCCGGGTCCAGATCCGGTCGGCCTGCTCCCGGTCGTCGGCGCCGACGAGATGGGCGGCGGCCAGCGCTGTCTCCAGCGTTGCGGGGCTCAGTAGAGGCTCCAGGCCACGTTCGACGGCGTTGCCGTGCCAGTAGCGGCGCTCATGGCGCAGGAGTCGGTCCTCCACCATCTGCGCCTCGTCCCCCGGAGAACCGCCGTCCGCGGAGCCGATCTGATCGGTCGGCTCCGCGGTGTCGAGCAGGTCCGCGAGAGCGGTCATGTGCAAGGTGAGGGCGTTTCCGTAGCCGTCCTGCTCGAGCGGTGGGGTTTGCAGCGCGTCGGCCACCGACGGCCAGACACGTTGGGCCAGCCCCTGAACGCGGGGGAGGGCATCGGCGAGGGCGTGCGCGGCGGTGCGGTAGGTCTGGGGCCGGTTCGCGACGTCCGGCTCCAACGGGGCCAGGGAGCGGACGGTGGCGGCATGGAGATGGTCCTCGGCAAGGCTCGTGGCGCTCTGTGCGTGGTCCCACCAGTCGCCGTCGGTCCGGGCCAGGAGAAGGAGCTTCAGGGGCGTGTTGGCCGGGTGGTCGGCCGCAGCCTCAAGGAGGGCGGTGAGCTGGGCGGTGCGGGTTTCGGCGTAGTCGAGGACGACCAGCAGGGGTTTGGCGGCGTGCCGCAGATCGCGCAACTGGTCCGGGCCGGCGGTGGTGCGTGGCCACAGCACGGCCCAACCGTCGGCGGCGAGCAGGTGGGCGAGGTGGTGCGCGAGGCGCGTCTTGCCCTGCCCGCCGGGTCCGTGCAGGAGCCAGGCGCCGAACCCGCCGAGCCGGCACCAGGTGGTCAGTTCGGCGAGGAGGTCGTGGCGGCCGTGGAAGGGGACGATCTGGTGGCGGGCCTGGAGCAGCGCCGCGGGTGAGGGAAGGCGCTGGGTGCGGTCGGGGTCCTGCGCACGGTCGGCGAGATCCTGGAACTCGACCGCCTGCAGACCTCCGCTCGGGCCGACGCCCCACTCCGCGAGGGCGGCGCGGAACGCCGGGTCGTGGTGCAGGACGTAGGCGGGCACCGCGTTCAGCCGCCCATGGGCGGAGTGCGCGCGATCGGCGGCGACGACACCGGTCAGGAGCCGATCGCAGAACACCGCAGCCCCGGACAGCCCGGCGAACGGCGATGCTCCGTCGGCCCGCCGCACGGGCGCAGGCTGGTCGAGGTCGATGACGTGCTGGTTGCCGACGAAACCCGTGCCGGGGTTGAGGCGGCCGCGGCGCAGCTGCTCGGCCTCCACGGCCCGGCCCGACCGCTGGGCGACATCGGGCGTACCCCACGTCTCACAGGGGGTGCCGGGGCGGTCGGTGACAGCGCGACCCCAGCGCACCGGAGTGGTGGGCGGCTGCCAGTCGGCACTGTCATGGACGAGGACGAGCGCGGCGTCGTCGCGCCCGCCCGGAGTACCGGACCACACCACCCGGCCCTGCGCGGCGCCGCCGCCGGCCGGGTGGAACACCTTCACCCTGGTGCCGACAGGGCCGGTCACGTGGGCGGAGGTCAGCACCAGGCGCCCGCCGACCGCGTACCCCGACCCGCGCCCGCCCGGCCCGTCCACCCCGGCCAGCCGTACCCGTTCCATGCAAGCCCCCTACTGCTTGGCCCCTGGCACTACGACGTGGCCGTGGCCGGACCAGGGGGCCGGCCACGGTCCGGTTGTCAGCCGTCGATGCGCCCGGTGCTGTAGCCGGGGCCCTCAGGGCCCGGCGCGGTGCAGCTGACGAGCAGGTCGCTGCCGTCGGGGCGCTTGGGAGCGAGGGTGAAGGAGACCCGGTGGGTGCGGGCACGGGAGAAGCCGGCCTCGGTCTCCGCTCCGACCGCCCAGAGCTTGAAGCCGACCTCGGCCTTCGCCTCGGCACGCAGTTCGACCTCGAACTCCATCTCCACCGGCCCGACCGCGAACACCACCCGCGGATCGTCAACTGCCCGTGCGGCGGCTTCCAGCAGTTCGTCGCGCACCGCCGCGACTGCGTCCGCCAGCGGAACATCCACCTGACACACACCCACCTTTCCTGACGGTTCGTCAACCGATGCGAATACCGTAGGGCCCGCGCGGTCGCCTGCGCAGGGGAAGGCCGAGTTCGACCGGACCAGCCCACCCACCCGGAGACAGGGCGCGCCGGCCGGTCGCATCGGTGGCCACGCGCGGGTCTCTGGCAGCTGGTTCAGCGCCGCCTTCTCCGGCTCAGTGATGCTGAGGACGTGGACGTGCTTGGTGCCGCTCCAGGCGCGGGAGTACGCGCACCAGTAGCCGGTGGCCGGTGGGCGCCACACGTCCGGGGTCTTGTCGCCCTTGGACCGGTTGGAGGCGGCGGACACGGCGATCAGCTGCGAGCGCTGGAGGTCGTTGGCGAAGGCCCTGCGCTGCACGGTGGTCCAGCCATCGGCCCCGACTGGCGGAGAGCGTCATTCCGTACATGCCGTATTCCTCGTGCCGGAGTATCGGCGGTTGCCGCCTTTCCCGCCTACGGTTCGAGTCCTTCAAGCCAGACGGCAGTGTCCAAGGACTCTTGCAAGGCTGGTCCGAAGAGATCGGCGTTCGCCTCGGCCAGGGTGCGGTAGTGGCCGGTGGCTTCCTGGACGGCGGCCAGGCCCTCCTCCCGCCGGCCCACATCGGCGAGCCGGTTGGAGAGGTTGTTGAGCGCCATGGCGAGGTCGGGCAGGTGGGCGTCCGGGTTGGCTTGGGCGAGGGTGCGGTAGTGGCCGACGGCTTCCTCGACGGCAACCAGGCCCTCCTCCCACCGGCCCATTTCACCGAGGTCGACGGAGAGGTTGTTGAGGGCCCCAGCGAGGCGGGGCAGGTGGGCGTCCGGGTTGGCTTGGGCGAGGGTGCGGTAGTGGCCGACGGCTTCCTCGACCGCGGCCAGGCCCTCCGCCCGCCGGTCGGCGTCGGCGAGCCGGACGGAGAGGTTGTTGAGGGCTGTGGCGAGGTCGGGCAGGTGGGCGTCCGGGTTGGCCTCGGCCAGGGCACGGTAGTGGCCGGCGGCTTCTTGGACGGCGGCCAGGCCCTCCTCCTGTCGGCCGGCGTCGGCGAGCCGGTTGGAGAGGTTGTTGAGGGCTGTGGCGAGGTCGGGCAGGTGGGCGTCCGGGTTCGCCTCGGCGAGGGTGCGGTAGTGGCCGACGGCTTCCTCGACGGCAACCAGGCCCTCCGCCCGCCGGCCCATTTCACCGAGGTTGGCGGAGAGGTTGTTGAGGGCCCCAGCGAGGCGGGGCAGGTGGGCGTCCGGGTTGGCTTGGGCGAGGGTGCGGTAGTGGCCGACGGCTTCCTCGACCGCGGCCAGGCCCTCCGCCCGCCGGCCCATTTCACCGAGGTCGGCGGAGAGGTTGTTGAGGGACGTGGCGAGGTCGGGCAGGTAGGCGTCCGGGTTGGCGTCGGCCAGCGCGCGGCGGATGGCGACGGCTTCCTCGACGGCAACCAGGCCCTCCGCCCGCCGACCGGCATCGCCGAGCCGGATGGAGAGGTTGTTGAGGGATGCGGCGAGGTCGGGCAGGTGGGCGTCCGGGTTCGCATCGGCCAGGGTGCGGAAGTGGCCGGTGATGGTGTGGGTGAGGCGGACCGCGGTGGTGGTGAGGCGATGGCTGGTCCGGGGGAACAGACCGTGAACCGTAGTGAGGGTGTCGAGGGTGGTGTCGGGGTGGGTGGTGAGGGTGTCGAGGGCGGTGATGAGGGGTGTGGGGTGGTCGGTGCGGGTGGCGGTGGTGATGATGTGCGGGGCCAGAATCTTGTGGTGGCGGACGCAGAGTTCGGTGAGCCGGCCGTCGAGCTGGCGGAGGGCGGGGTGGGTGGTGGCGCGGCTGTAGACGGTGAGGAGCTGGGCGCTCTGGGCGTCGTCGGCGCCGTCGAGGAGGTGGTCGGCCAGGCGGGGGACGGCCAGGAGGGTGCGGCCGATGTGGCGTTCGGCGAGACGGTCGGGCTGCAGGGCGCCCCAGGGTGGTCCGTCGGCCCTGCTTGAGGTGGAGGGGTAGAGGGTGGCGAGCCAGGCGGTGACCTGGTCGCGGCGGTCGCGGGGCTGGTCCGCGAGAACGGGCAGGCGCCGCCACAGCAGATCGGCGCCTTCGTCGTCGGTGGCGCCGGTGAGATGCGCTGCGGCGAGCGCGGTCCTCAGGGTGTTCATGCCGACGGCGGGGGTGAGGCCACGGGTGGCGGCGGTGTCGCGCCAGTAGCGGGCTTCGTGGCCGAGGAGCCGGTCCTCGACGTCCTGCACGTCCTCGTCCTCGTTGCCGTTGCCATTGCCTGCAGGTTCGGTGCGGGCGGTATCGAGGAGATCGGCGAGGGCGGTCATGTGGAGGGTGAGCGCGTTCCCGTAGGCGGTGTCCCGAGCCAGCTGCCGGGGCAGCGTCAGGGCTGCGGCAGCTGCGGCAGCTGCGGTCCAGGTGTGCTCGGTGAGGCCCGCGACGGACGGGAGCGCGGTGGCGAGGGCGCGGGCGGCGTCGTGGTAGTGGCCGACACGCCGGGCGGGGTCGTCCTCCAGCGGTGCGAGGCGGCGGGTGCGGGCGGCGGCGAGGAGTTCCTCGGCCTGCTGGCTTCCCGCGCGGGCCTGCTGCCACCAGTCGCCGGCGGTGCGGGCCAGGAGCAGGAGTTTGAAGGGGCTGGTGCCGGGGTGTTCGGCGGCGGCCTCGACGAGGGAGCCGAGTTGTTCGGGGCGGGTCTCGGCGTAGTCGAGGACGACCAGCAGCGGCTTCGCCGTCCGTCGCAGCTCCAGCAACTGGTCGGGGCGGGCAGCGGCGCGCGGCCACAGCACCGTCCAGCCCTGGAGGGTGAGTTCGTGGCCGAGGTGGTGGGCGAGCCGGGTCTTGCCCTGCCCTCCCGGGCCGTGCAGCAGCCACGCCCCGAACCCGTCCTGGTCGCACCAGGCCCGCAGTCCTGCGAGCAGGTCCTCGCGGCCGTGGAAGGGGACGGTCTGGCGTCCGGCTTCCAGCAGGGCGGCCGGTGTGACCGGGGCGCGCCGGACGGCGGCGTGGACGGTGGGGTCGGTGACGTCCTGGAACTCCACCGCCGCCAGTCCGCCCGCAGGGCCGCCGCCGTGCTTGGTGAGGGCGGTGCGGAAGGCGGGGTCGTGGTGCAGGACGTAGGCGGGCACGACGTTGAGGCGGCTGTGTGCGGAGTTGGCCCGGTCGGAGGCGACGACGCCGGTCAGGTACCGGTCGCAGAACACCGCCGCCCCCGACAGGCCGCCCCACGGCGAGCTGCCGTTGTCCAGCCACCCGGCCCCGTTGGTGTGCAGGTCCATGACGTACTGGTTGCCGACGAACCCACTGCCCGGGTTCACTTCCCCGTACAGCTGGGCGGCCTCGACCGGGCGGCCCGTGCGCTGGGCCTCGTCCGGCACACCCCACGTCTCGCACGCGGCACCGGGACGCTTCGTGTCCGGGCGCCCCCACACCACGGGGTCGGCCGGCGGCCGCCAGTGCGGTGAGTCGTCGACGAGAACCAGTGCCGCGTCGTCGCGCCCGCGCGGCGTCCCCGACCACACCACGGTCCCGACCGCAACACCATCGGCGCCGGGGTGGAACACCTTCACCCGGGTCCCCGCCGACCCGGTGACATGCGCGGAGGTCAGCACCAGACGACCCCCGACGGCGTACCCCGACCCAGACTCCGATCCGGGCTCCGCGCCCTTCGGCCCCGTCACCCCGGCCACGCGCAGCTGCTCCACTCCCCGCCCCTCCCTGGACTCCCCGCCGCCCTGCCCGGGTCCGGCCGTACGCGCCGGACCCGCCCGCCTGTCCGTCAGTCCGGGATACGCTCCGACACGTCACCGGGCCCCTCGGGGCGCTCCTGTACGGAGTGGACGAGCAGGTCGGTGCCGTCGGCGCGCTTGGGGGTCAGAGTGAAGGACACCCGGTGGGTGCGGCCGCGGGAGACGCCCGCCTCGGCCTCGGCGCCGACCGCCCACAGCTTGAACTTGGCCTTCGCCTTCGCGTCCGCGCGCAGCTCGACCTCGAACTCCATCTCCACCGGCCCCACCGCGAACACCACCCCCGGGTCGTCCCCCGCCCGCGCGGCCGCCTCCAACAGTTCGTCGCGCACCGCAGCGACCGCATCCGCCAGCGGAACATCCATCGGACTCACCCCTCAGAGAACACCCTGACATTCGGTCAGGTCGATGCGAACACCGTAGAACCCGAGATCCCAACTCCGCAGCCGAACGCTCGTTGACCGGAAGGCCACTCCACCAGGCCCGGATCCACGAACGGGTACCGCCTCGGCCTTCCGGCGGTCACGCCCCTTCCCGCGACGCGGTCCTCGGCGTGCTCGGGGGTCGGGATGACCAGGTGCCGGGCGGTGGTGGGTTCGGTGGGGTGGTGCTCGCCGGTGGTGTCGCGGCGTGCGGGGGGTGGGTCCGGGTGCGGGGGGGCGAGAGTCTGTGCCCGGGAGGTGTCCCGCGCCTGCCTGTGGTGCGGGACCGCCGGTGGTGTGGGGCCGGGCCGTTGTCGCGTACCGCGGCGGGGCCGGAGTCGTCCGTCGGTGCGGCCGCGAGGGGGTGGCCGCACCGCGAGGTCGAACGCGGTCCGGCGGGGTGCTCTCATCGCGGTCCGGCTGTCGCCGGGTGGGGCGGGCGGGGACGGGGAGGACGCGCGGGGGGCGATTCCTTGTCCGACCCGCACGACAGGTCCCGCTCCCCGGTGTTCGTGGGGCGGTCCCGGCCCGGGGTGGTCGAGCCGCCGGGGGCGTGCGGGGGTTTCTTCCGTTCTTCCGGCGGGGCCCGTTCACCGGCCTGTGCCGCCCCCGTCCGGCCGGGGCAGGGCCGGGGGCGGCACGGCGGTGGCGGGTCAGGCCTTCGCGTCGGCGGAGGATTCGGCCCGCTGTTTGGCGACCAGGCGATGGCGCAGGGCCGCGGCGGCGGGGTCGGCGTCGACCTCGCGCCAGCGGCGGCGGTCGAAGCCGGGTGTGTCGGCCCATTCCTCGGCGGCTTCCACCAGGGACTGCCAGCTCTGGCGCAGGCTGTTCAGGTTGTCCGTGCGGTGCCGGTCCTCGGGGGCGTCGGTCAGGCGCTGGAGCGTGGCCTCGGCGCGGGCGGTCGCGGTGCGCACGAGACTGGACAGTGCCCGTGCGGCGCGCTGTTCCGCGCTGCCGAACGCGGTGTCCCCCTCCAGGGGGCGGATCTGCTCGCGCAGGAAGGCGTGGATGGCCCGGACATCGGCCGGGGTGAGGTCGACCGCGTAGTGCAGCGGCTCGGTGGGCGGGGCAGTGGTGTCGGCCACGGGTGTTCCCTCGGTCTCGGGAAGGCGGCCGGACGTGTCGTCACGCCGGCTGGATCGCCTGGGACAGGCCATGTCTATCGGATGCGACGGGATGTGACGGGTGTTTCGGTGAGAACTGTCCGGCGGGGCGGCGGGCCGGGTGCGGTGCCGGCCGCCGCGCCGGCCTCCTCCGGGAGGTGCGGGCGCGGGGCCGCAGTGCCGGGGATGCGGACGCCCTCGCCGGGGCGGTAGCGGGACTCGTCCGAGGGGCAGGGCAGTGGTGGCGGTGGATGTCGGTGGTGGCGGGGCCGGGTGACACGTGACTCGGCGGACTGTGCGCCTGTGGGTGTCCCTTCTGATCGGTGCGGAGTGCTGCGGGCCGGGCCGACCGGTTCCGGACGCCGGTTGTCGGCGGGTCCGTCGGCGCCGGCCCGCACCGCGCGTGTCGGCGTCCCTGGCAGCCCCTGCCCGGGGCGCGTGGACGATCGGTAGATCCCCCCTTGGGCGCGCCCGGCTGTGACGTGGTGAACAGCAACGGTGGCCGCTCCCGGGCTCCCGGGGCCGTGGGCCTGCCGGGAGGTGGGGACGACCCACTCGCCCGACCGGCCCGGGAGGTTCCGACGGCGGCGACGAAGAGCGGCAGTGACGCTCCTTCGCCCAACGCGGTGGGGGCGGTGCTCCGAGCGTGTCCTGCGGCGGTGCTCGTGGCACTCCGGCGTGGCGACGGGAAGACCGCTGTGCTCTGTGCGCTGTTCGGCGGCGTGGCGGTTGCGGCGGTGGCGGCCGCCCCGGCCTGGTCCGCCGGACCGGCGCTGCCGACGGCGGCCGTGCTGTGCGGGTGTGTGCTCCTGGTCGGCCCGTTCGAGGTGGCAGGGGCGGTGACGCGATGCCGGAGGGCCGGGCAGGATGCCTTCGAGGTCGCCTTCGACGGCCGTCACTGACTCGGCCCGGCCGGGTCGGCCCGCTACCCCGACGTGCCCGCTCTCCCGCTGTGGCGGGAGAGCGGGCACGGTGCCGGGGCAGCCGGTCGTCATTCCTCGGATTGCTCGGCTTGCTCGGGCTCCTGGTCGTGGCGGGGCTTGAAGGCGAACAGCATGGCTGTGACGCCCAGGGCGATCAGGACGAGACCGGTCACGCCGTAGAGCACCGAGTCCGGATCGATGCTGGTGCGGGCCAACTCGCCCTGGGCGTCGGTCCGGACGGCGGTCGGGCTCGGATCGATGTCGGACGCGGCGTCGGCGTTCCGCGGCCCGGTGGGTGTCGTGGCGGTGGGTGACGGCGAGCTGGTGGCGGGTGTGATGGACGCGGGTGACGGCGGGTTGGTGGTGGGTGTGGTCGAGGTGGGCGTGGGCGAGTTGGTGGGCGTGGCGGGTGCGGTGGGTGATGCGGGGCAGTCGGGGAGGTCGCCGTCGAAGGGGTAGCTGTGGAGTTCGTAGCCGCCGGTGTCGCTGGTGTGGACGAGGTTGCCGGCGAGGTAGATCCGGCCGTTCGTGCCCGGTGAGGACAAGGTGGTGGTGCTGTCGGGTTTGCCGGCCAGGACGGTCGTTGCGGTCGGGAAGTTGTACACGAGCCTGGAGCGCATGTCGGAGGTCCGGTCGCCGGGTTGGCCGGTGCCGGTCGAGGTGTTGATGACCGGGTTGTCGCCGAGCATGTTGACCACGACGGTGGCGCCGGCGGGGATGTTCTCGTAGACGAGTTCGATCTGGGAGCCGTCGGCCCCGGCCAGGTCCTGGGTGACGTTGAAGACCTGCTTCATGCTGGCTCCGTCACCGGCGAAGGTCATCTCCTTGCCGTCGGTGCCGAGGGTGGAGGTGCCGGTTGCGGCGGCTTTCCCGACGCACTCGGAGGTGTCCTCGACCCAGGTGCGCAGCGAGCGGTAGGACGCGGTGGCGTCGGGGTCCGGGATCGACTCGCCGGGGGGTTCGACGGTGACGTCGCCGACGGACTCGCCGCCGCGGCGCAGGTTGCCGTAGGCGGCAGAGGTACCGAGCAGGAGCCTGTTGCCGGATTCCGCGGTGACGTTGCCGCCGACGGTGAGGAAGTCAGCGGCGTCGGGCGGCGGGACCTGCGAGCCGACCCCGACGGCGCCCATCTGGTAGTTGCCGCTGCCGCTCTTGTCGATGTCCACGTTTCCCAGGACGACGATCCCGCCCTCGGCTTCGGCCACGCGGCCGACAGCACTGAAGTCGCCGCCGGTGAAGATGTTGATACCGGCGTCGCGGCCCAGGAAGGCGCTGTTGTTCGGCGGCTCCCAGGTGGCGGGGCACTGGGTTCCGGAGCAGGGGCCCAGCCCGGCGGGCAACGGGTCGGCCGAACTGGCCGTCAGCAGGGCGGTCAGCGGTGCCGCGGCGACGGCGGTCGCCACGGCGGTCCGAAGACCGCGGCGCTGTGCGGCGGTGCGTGTGCGTGCCGCGTTCGGTATGTGTTCCGGCGACCCGGTGGTCGGGCTCATGGTCAATAATTCCTTGGTGTATGAGAATACGGAAAGCGGCGGGAGGCGCCGCGCCGCGTGTCGATAGAGCGTGGTATTAGCCTGCGGGCCGTCGGCCCGATTCATCGGACTTCTGCGTTGTCGAATCGATGCGGGAAGGGACGGTTCGAGCAGGCCGGCCGATCGGTGGATTCGTCCGCGCCGCCCCGGCTCCTGGTGCCCGGGGTGCCGGCGGCGATGCGGGCCCGGCCCGCCGTCGCCGCCGCGGCCGACCGCGGCGACGACGGCGGGCCGGTGCGCCCGGGGTGTGCGACCCGGACGCGGCATTCGTTGCGCGCGGACACTACTCCCGAGGGCCGGGGACGATCCCGCGGCCGCTCGTGGGGGCGGCCCGCTGGTCCGGGTTCCGCTTCCAGGGGCCGGGTATGACCTTCTGACCGTTCGTGCGGGCGGCCCGCTGGTCCGGGCGTCGCCGGTCGGCGCGCAGTTCTGCTGCCAGGACGCCATGCAGGCGGGGCCAGATGCCGGCCTCGGTCCACTCGCCCAACCGGCGCCAGGCGGTCACTCCGGAGCAGCCCACGGTCTCGGCGGGGACCTCGGCCCACGGGACTCCGGTCCGCAGGACGTACATGACACCGGCCAGGGCCGTGCGGTCGGAGGTGCGCGGCCGCCCGTAGCGCTTGGGTTCGACAGGGGGCAGCAGCGGGAGAACCCGCTCCCACAATTCATCTGGAACAAGATCCGAATACATTCCAAACACCTTGCCGACCGGTCTCGTGGAATGCAAGAACAAAATCGCCCGGGCGATCTTATGAAATCAAGAGGGGACTTTGGTCCCGCCCCGGCCGGGCCTCGGGAGTCGGCAATTTGAAAAAATGCAACAGGGAATACTCACCGAATACTCATCCGCGCTCCCGCCCGCCGATGCACCGGGAGAGCCGCCCGCGCGGTGGCGGGCGACTTTTGCGCGGGGTCCGGCGGCTCGGAAGGCCGACTCCGGGTACCGCGCCGCGACCGACGCTCGCTGTCCGGCGCATCCTGGTCCGGACGTTCACAGCAGCCGCCCGGAATCGCCGTCGACGGGCACTCTTCGATGCCCCGGACGCTCCCGGGGTCGCGGTCGGCAGGGGAGTGCGGGAAGCGCCTGCGGCGAAGCCGTGGAACTCGGCGGTGAGGTGTCCGTCGGGCCTGCGGGGCCGTACGGCCGCCTCGGGGCCGCGTCGCCTTCGCGACCCCGCCGGGCAGGTCCTCGGCCGGACTCTCCGGTGCGGGAGGGCCACCCCTTCCGGCCGTCGTCGACCGCCTCCGGAGGCGCCGGGCCCCAGCCCTGCTCGATCACCCACCGCCGCATCCGACGCCTTGGCGGGACCTCTTGCCGGGAGTTCCTGCGGCGGTGGTCCGACGAGTGGTCGCGATCCCGTCCGCCGGCCCGAGCACCCCGGCCCCGGCCGGGCATCGGCTGGACGCCCGGCCGGGGCCGGCCACTGCTGCCCCGGGCGACCGGTGGCCGCTCAGGCGGGGTGGGCGGCGGTTACCGGAGGCGGGCCGGCCGGCCCGGTGGTCGAGCGGTTCCCGCGTTTCCGGATGTGCGTCGGTGGACGGGCATCGGCCGTGGAGGGGGCGCCGTCCGCGGGGATCCCGAGCCGGTGCGGCTGTCCGCCGGCGGGTCGGTGTCCCGAGCCGGTGCGGCTGTCCGCCGGTGGGTCGGTGTCCCGAGCCGGTGCGACTGTCCGCCGGCGGGTCCGTGTCCCGAGCCGGTGCGACTGTCCGTCGGCCCGCCCCGGGGTCCACCGGTGCCGGACCGGCCGACGGGGACACCGGGATCGATCCGGCACCTGCAGAGGTCGGCGAGGTGGCGGGTTCCTGGCACACGTCCCGGTGTCCGTGAATCCCCCGGTCGGCCGGCGATCGCCTCCGGTCGGCGGGAGCGCAGGCAGGCTTTCGGGGGGACATCAGGTCGAAGGTTCGTTTCTCCCTCGGACAGTCCGTCGGCTCGGCTGCTCTCTGGTTTGCTTGTCGTGTCGCCACCCATTGAGTGGCGGTCGGCCCGGAGTCCGAGTTCCTGGGGTACGCCCACGTGTTGATCGCATCGGCGCGGCAGGCCGGCAATCCGCGTGCCGGCTCTCGGGCAGAAACGCGATCGGTCTGCGTGGCCGACGCATTCGACGCGTCAGCACCAGGAGGGGATGACCAGTGACGAAGAAGGCCGTCGCCGGCTTGTTGGCCGGCGCTTTCGCGGCTTCGGTGATGGGAACTGTCGTGGCGGGCGCCGCCGGAGCGGATCCGGGCCGGTCCGGCGACTACTGGGAGCCCGTGACCGACCGCTGCTACGAGCAGACCGGCCGGGAGTGGGGTGCGAGCGGCAGCGGCAGCGACTCGAGCGGCTCCGGGGCCCCGATCGTCCGGGCGGTCGCCCGCATCAGGAGCGCGACGCCGGTCCCGACGGCCACGGCCGGGGTCCCGGCCGAGCCCGGCCCGTCGGTGTCGGCGTCCGTCACGAGGGCGGAGACCGTCACCGTGAACGTCCCGGGGTGGACGACCGTCAGCCACCGCGACGGCCCTGTCGACAGCCGCTCCGGCGTCCGTGTCTTCCGTACCTGCGCCAACTGCCGGACCAGCACGCACCGGGCCACCGCGAGTGCGCCGGAGTGCTGCTTCGAGGTCCGCAACGCCAAGCAGTGCCGGTGCGGGGTGCGGCCACCAGGAGGCCGTGCCCCGCACCACCACCGCACCCGACCGCCGCGGGAGAGCGATGAGCCACCGCACCGTACCGGCCCTTCTCGCGGCCCTCGCGACCACGACACTCCTGGCCGCCTGCACCAACGACGGACCCACCGACGAAGCCCGGTCCTCCCTACGGGCCGTTGCGTGCACGAGCGAGTACCACGCCCGGCAAGGTACGGTGCTGCGCCCGGAGAGCGTCTGGCCCCGGGGCCCCTGCAGCCGCTCCGAGGCCTCGCTCACCCTGTCCGCGAGCTGCCCGAACGCACCCGCCGTCCCCAACACCTCTTGCGAGTCGGCGCAGTTCCCGTGGAGCGATCCCGACGAGCTGCGGGCCGCCCGCCTTCGTGCACCCGGCGTGCAGACCTGTATCGCCGCGACGATCACCGGCGGCAGCGCCGGCCAGGGCCTCATCCGGCAGGTGCTCGGACGCGCCCGGTCCCGGGCGCCCGCCGCGCCGAACCGTTTCCGTGACCACCTCGTCCAGTGCGGTGCGAGCACGGCGCCACCTCCGGGGTACTGCGGGTGGAGGCCGGTCACCGGAGGCGCCGACGCGCTGGTGCGCGTATCGACGCGCCAGGCCCGGCCGGGGACTGGGGCGGGGCACTCCGCGAGGTCCACCGGATGCTGTGCCCGGGCGCTCGCGCCGCCCTCACCCGGGCCTCCGGCAGTGCGGCTCTCTTCCCGCGGTGCGGCCGGATCGGGGCAGGCCGGCGTCCTGGCCACCACCGTGCGAAGCAATTCCTGCGGACCACGACCCGCCGGTCCCGGTCGACACCTCGCACCGGCCGTCCTGGCGTTACCCGGCAACGGGGGAGACCCATCGTGAGACTCACCTTCCTCGGCAGCGCCAGCGACAGCGGAAACTGCCCCGCGCTGTACGAGACCGAGAACGGCGACATCGTCGTCCAGGGCGCGCTCCTCACCGACCCCGAGGCCCTGGCCCAGCTGCGCGACGTGCTTCCCGGCGAGAGCTTCGTCGTCGTGCCCAGGGAACTGCTGGCCCGTTTCGCGCCGACGGAGTAGCCGTGCAGGACACAGCCGGCTCTCCCGCGCGGTGACCGCCGGCGGTTCGGTTTCAGGACCCCGGCACGGCTCCGTTTCGACGACGCCGGCAACACGCTCGGTGCGGGGATCACCGAGCAGCCCGGGCGGGCCCGGCGGCCTGCCGGGCCCGCGACACGGCGCGGCACTTCGCCGTTCCGGCACGGGACTTCGCGGCCGGGGTACTCTCCGGCGTGTGAGCACCGACTTCCAGCAGGCCCGCCTCTGCCTCGGTGTCCGTCTGCGTGAGCTGCGCACCGAGGCCGGGGTGAACGGCCGGGACCTGGCGGCCAGGCTGGGCTGGCCGGCGTCGAAGGTCTCCAAACTGGAGAACGGCAGGCAGACCGCGACGCCCGCGGACCTGCGGGCGTGGGCGCTGGCGGTGGGCCGCCCGGAGTCGGAGGGCGAGCTGAAGGGCCGTCTCCAGGGTCTGGAGTCGCGCTACCGGACGTGGAAGCGGCTGCTCGCCGGCGGTCACCGTGCCCGTCAGGAGGTCGGGGTCCGGCACAGCCGCGAGACCACGGTGACCACCGGTTACGAGCCGGGTATCGTGCCCGGCCTGTTCCAGATCCCCGAGTACGCTCGCCACGTCCTCACCCACGCCGGCGAACTGCACGGGAGCCTGCGGGACATCGACGAGGGCGTGCGGGCGCGTATGCGCCGCCAGGAGGCGCTCCACCGGCCCGGCAAGCGGTTCCGGTTCCTGATGGCCGAGGCCGCGCTGTACGTGCGGATCTGCCCGCCCGACGTCCTGGCCGCGCAACTGGACCGCCTCGTGGGCCTGTTGGGCCTGCCCAGCGTGGAACTCGGCATCGTGCCCCTGGGCGCTCCGGTGACCGTGGTCCCCAAACACGGATTCTGGATCTTCGACGACCGGCTGGCGATCGTCGAGACGTGGAGTACCGAGATGTGGCTCGACGACCGCTCCGAAATCGACCTGTACCGCAAGGTGTGGGCGAAACTGCACGCCGCCGCCGTGCACGGGCCGCCGGCGCACCGGCTGATGGCGCGCGCCCGCGCCGCGCTCACCCGCGTGTGAGCGGCCCGAGCGGCCTGTGCAACCCGCGACGGGTCCGGGAGAAATCCCGAGCAATCCGTGCGTTGACGAACGGTCTCCACTTCTACGGTGTGGGCCATGACCGACCCGTTCCGCCCCGCGCACCCCTCCCGCCGACACCCCCGCGCTGCCGAGCCGCCGCCCGACCGGCGTGACACGGTCACCTGTCGCGCGGACCGCCGCACCGCGCACCCGCTGGCACCACCCGCCCGGTGCGCGCCCGCACCCGCCGCACGCTCTGCCGTCACGCGGGCGGGCGGTGCGAGCGCCGCGATTGCTCGCCCGCACCCGCCGCAGGGCGTCGTTGTCGAGCTCGACACCCGCAAGGGCGGGCGCTACGTCAGCGCGGAGTGTCTGTTCGGAGTCCACCACGGCTGCCCGGGCGGTCTGCGGGACGGTTCCCGCGCCGCTGTCCTGCTCTGCCTGTGCGGCCACCCGCACTGCCCGTGCAGCCGCAACCTGCCGGGGGCGAACCGGTGAGCACCGACCAGTGCGGCGTGCCTCCGCGGACGGCCGTACCGGTGGGCGGGTCACCATCCGGTACGCCGGGGCCGTTGCCGCGCACCACGGGGTCGTCCACCGGATCTGCGACAACGCCGGAATCCCCGGCGGCGGCCCGGTCGAGGTGGCGGACCGAGAGGTCTGCGGCCGGACGCTCGCGGTCGACCTGTTCGGCGTCGCCCGCGGTGCCAGGGCGTCCTGGCCCACCTGATCGCCTCCGGCGAGGGGCACGTGGTCAGCCTCTCCAGTCTCGACGGCTCCCTGGCGCAGCCCACCCTGTCGGCCTACTGCGCCGGCAGGGTCGTTGTCCGGGGCTTCGGCGAAGCCCTGCGCAGCGGACTGCCGGGCGAGCGCCTGCCGGTCCGGGTGGGCGTCGTCCGTCCTGGAGGCGCGTGGCCGGGCATTGCCACTGCCGGACTGTGGCAGGCGCTCGGCCGGGGCCTGGTCTCGGTGCCCGCCGAACTCGACTGCCTGCGCGTGTGCAGCGAGGGACTCCTGAGGATGCCCGCACTGCAGGCCGCTCGCATCGCCGTCGGTGGCGTGGAAGCCGGCGCCGCCTGCATCCGCGGCGGCTTCGGTGCCGGGTCCGCAGGCCCGGGTCGAGCACGACCGGCCCCGCACGACCGGCTCCGCACGACCGGCGCCGCACGACCGGCCCCGAGGAAGCCTGGGTGACCTGGTGCAGCGGCGCCGCCGTCCGTGCGGTGTCGATGCCTGCCGCCATGGCTTTCTTGATCCCTGCTGGCGTTCCCGGCCCGGCGGACTCGGGTCCGGGGTCGTCGGGCCACGGCCCTACGTCCCGGCACCGAGGTCCCGGCACCCCGCCGGGATGCGGCGCGGGGGAGTGGCCGCAGCCCACAGGCGTCGATCCCGCGGCCGTCCGGTGGGCGGCGGGCGGTGGTAGCTTGCCGGGGTGGGACTCTTCGAACCGTCATGGGCCGCGCTGCGGTCGGCGGTGGACGCGCTCGCGCCGGAGGACTTCCGGGCGCCGTCGGGGTGTGCGGGCTGGCTGGTGCGAGATTTGGTCTGTCATCTGGTGATCGACGCCCAGGACGTGCTGATCACGCTGGTCACCCCGGCCGGGGCGGAACCGACCCGTGACGCGGCGTCGTACTGGCAGGTCTCGTCCGAACCACCGGACGGACAGGATCCGTTGGACGCGCTCACGGTACGGCTCGCCGCCGCCTACGGGGACCCGGCCCTGCTGCGGTTCCATCTGGAGGACGTGGGCCGCGCGGCGGGGCGCGCCGCCCGACTGGCCGACCCGCGCCTGCGGGTGTCCACCCAGGGCCAGGTCCTGACGGCCGGTGACTACCTGGACGCGTACGTCCTGGAGTGGACGCTGCACCACCTGGACCTGGTCGCCCATCTCCCACACGTTCCGGGCCCGCCCGCCGAGGGCGCGGCCGCGTCCCGCCGACTGCTGGAACGCATCGCCGGGGCGGCCTTCCCATCCGGACTCCCGGACACGGACGCCCTGTTGATCGGCACGGGGCGCCGGAGCGCGACCCCCGCCGAAACGGCGACCCTCGGCCCGCTCGGCGCGCGCCTGCCGCTGTTCCTCGGCTGACGGCGGCCCGGGCGGGGGCAAGTTGAACCGGTGGCGCGGTAGGCGGCAGTGCCTTGGGCGGTGCCTCGTCCTTTGGTGTCGGCTGAACGTACATGCCTACGATCGGGTGTTCTCGTCGGAGCTTTCGGGCGGGGCGACGGGAACCGGCCGAGGCCAGGTGCTCCGTCACCCCTGCGTGGATCGGGGAATCGGATGTCTTACCAACCTGGCAGAACCTTCGCGCCCGCGCTGCCCGGAACGTGCCAGGGCGACCCGGTGGAGCGTCACGGTCGGATGACGACCACCCTTCCGATCACGTCCCTCCTGCCGGGGGAGTCCCCACGTAGCCGCGGGCTCGACCAGGAGCACGTTGCTCCGTCGGCCGGCCAGGAAGAAGCGTTGCCGCCGATCCTGGCGAGACGCTCGGACCTGCGGGTTGCCGACGGGACGCACCGGCTCGAAGCGGCCCGCGGAAAGGGGCGGGCGGCAGTCGAGGTGGAGCTCTTCGACGTCACGGCGCACGAATCCTTCCTGCACGCGGTCGGGATCGACGGTCGGCATGGCCTGGCGCTCTCGCCGGCCGACCGGCGCGCCGCCGGCACCAGGATTCTGGCGTCGCACCCGCAGCTGTCGGACCGTGCGATCGCCCAGGTGCCCGGCCTCGGTGCCAGGACCGTCGCCACCCAGCGACACCGCTCAACCCCGGAGGCGCACTGGAACACCCGCACCGGCCGCGACGGACGCACACGACCGCTCGACCCCGCTGTTGGCCGCCGCCGCGCAGCCGACCTGATCACCGGCGACCCGAACGCCTCGCTGCGTACGGTCGCCCGGCTCGCGGGTATCGCACCCGCAACGGCTGCGGACGTCCGCAAACGCCTGTCCGCCGGCCAGCTCGCCACCACCGGCCCTGTGCCCGTCGACACCCGGCCAGCCCCGCCGCATGCCGCAGGGCGCAAGGCCGACGCCCCTGACCGCGGCACACAGCTCCCCGTACGGACCGTCCCACGTCCCGGCGGCCATCACGAGCCGCGGACGGTCCCACCGAATCTCCGGCGGACCCTGATGCTCGAGAAGCTTTCGCACGATCCGTCACTGCGTCTGAAGGAGGAGGGTCGTCACCGCCTGCAACTGCTGCGGCAGAACGTCGGCGCGCGCGAGGAAAGGCGGCAAGGCGGATGAGGCTCCCCGAGGGGCTGACGACACCGTCGCTCGTGGTGGACCTCGCCGCGCTCGACGGCAACATCGCACGCATGCAGGCCGCCGCGCGGGCGGGCGGATTCGCCCTGCGTCCGCACGCCAAGGCCCACAAGTGCCCACAGGTGGCACGGCGGCAGTTGGTTGCCGGTGCAGAGGGTCTGACGGTCGCAACCCTCGCCGAGGCCGAAGTATTCGTCGCCGCCGGGTGCGAGGACCTGTTCGTGGCGACCCCGATGTGGATCGACGAGGCGAAGGGGCGTCGGCTGCGGAGGGTGGCAGAGCGTGCGGCGCTGAGGCTGGCCGTCGACTCGGTCGAGGGTGCGCGCCGACTGGGGCAGGCACTGGGCGGTGCCGCCGGGTCCGTGGAGGTCCTCGTGGAGGTGGACTGCGGTATCGGCCGAACGGGGGTGTCCCCCTCCAGGGCCGGGGAGCTGACCAGGGCGGCGCACACTGCCGGGCTTCGCGTGGCAGGAGTGTTCACCTTTCCCGGACACGGCTACGGCCACGACCCCGGAGCCCGCGAACGCGCCGCGCGGGACGAGGAGCGAGTCCTGGCGGAGGCAGTGGGGTCGCTGCGGGAGGAAGGCGTGGAGTCCCCTGTCGTCAGCGGCGGCTCCACCCCCACCGCAGGTGCCTGGCGGCCCGGAGTCGTCAATGAGCTGCGCCCCGGCGTCTACGTCTTCAACGACGCCACACAGCACGCGATCGGGACCTGCTCCGTCGACGACCTGGCTCTGATGGCGACGGCGACCGTGATCAGCGTGCCCGCTCATGACCGGTTCGTCCTGGACGTCGGCACCAAGGTGCTGGGCGCTGACCGGTCTCCCTGGGTGTCGGGTCGGGGGTTCCTGCTGCAGTACCCGAAGGCGACGGTCACTGGACTGTGGGAACACCATGCGGTCGTCCGGCCGGCGGAAGGACACGGAGTACCCGCTCTCGGCCGCGTTCTCACAGTCGTCCCCAACCACGTCTGTACAGCGGTCAACCTGGCGGATGAACTCGTCGTCATCGAGGACGGCGAAGTGCTCGACCGCTGGTCCGTCGCAGCTCGCGGAGCGAACACGTGACGGTGGCCAGGTCCCACCCCGTGGTCGAAGGAGTCCCGCTCCACCTGCGGTGACGCAGGCCATGGACATGGATCCGGCCCTGTGGAGGGACGGCCGGAGAGGGGCACCCCGGGGGCGTTCGTGAGGTAACGACCTGCGGATATTCGTGTCCGGTGAGACATTTGACCGAGCCGGAAGACGATGTGACGGATCCTCGGACAACCGGCCCTGCGGGGGCCGGTCGTCCCTGCGCACGGGACGACGTGCCCTCGGGTCCAGCCGTACCCGCCGCCCCGCCACCGGACGCTCGCAGGACGGCAGCGGTAGTAGCGGTGCAGCCGCGACGACTTCCGCCCGCACCCCCGGGCGGCGGCCGAGGCCGCCACTGACCGGAGGTCTGTCGCTGATCGAGGAGTCCGTGCCGACCACGCTCGGGTGGTGGGCATGACCTCGGAGTGATGGATTGCGTGTAGTGGACCTTCTCTTCTCGGGGACCGGCGTGGAGGTCGAGGAGATGTTTCTGGTGGTGACGAAGGTCGACTCGCCGTGCGAATTTGATCCAGAATCACGGTTGGACCGTGGACGACACAATGGCCGTGCGTGCGAGGACGCCGGAGGTGTGATTCCTGCGGCGCCTTCGTGGGACGAGCCCGGCCGCCGCCACCGGTAGGGGCAGCGGCCGGATTGCCGGGGCAGATGAGCCCTCACACGGTCAGCGAGGGCAGTTCCCCGGCCGTGGCTGTTCCGAGTCTCTTCTCCCGGGCGGACATGCACGTCGTGTCCGTCACCTCCGCCACGACCCCGTCCTGGTCAGGATCAAGGTGTAGCCCGCGCTGAGGACCAACACGGCGCCGACGACAGGGACCGCGATCTTCTCGGCCGCCTCCTTGTTGAACCGGCCGACAACCAAGGCGTCGGCCGAGTCTGTCCCAGCCTTGATCAGGCAGTTCCTGCCCATGAGTGTCTTCCGGCGGGTTCTGATCCACCGACCGACTGACCTCGGGTTCTCGACGGGACCCGTCGGCCCTGTCCGGAGGCCGCTCGTCTGCATCCACCGGTCCGGTCTGCGTGACTTCACAAGAGGGCCGCATCGACACGGCTGCCACGCCGTCATGCAGTACCGCGCTGTGCGCGTACGGGGGGGAGAAGGCCGCCGACAGGGTCGTCGACAGGACGGACAGGGGCGCCGATGGCCCGGCCGACCGGACGTGCGGGGCCGGATCCGGCAGCCGGCTCCACCGCCTTCCTCGAGTCCGACGTCGACGTCGGCGTAGGACTCGGCGCCTGGCGGAGCTGCTGGATCCGGGGCCCGTGCACAGACTGATCCCGATCCCACCGTCCCGCCCTTCGCCCGCCGCGTCCGCCGGCCGCTCCACTGTTGATACCGGCCCGACGTCCCCGGCACCCCGGCACGGCGGACACCTTGGTGTCCTCGTCCACCAGCACGATTCCCCCTCCCCGAGCCCGGGGCGGTTCACTTCGGCGCAGCGTGAGGCGGAGACCTGGAGTCGGACGCTCCGATGGCCGAGGAACTCGCGACTGCCGTGGCCGGCCGACCACTGTCCCCCGACCCGGATCCGTTGGGCGATCACGCCAGCCTGCGGGCGTGATCCAGGGCTCCGGCCCACTACGAGTTGATCGACAACCACCGCGGTTGATCCGGACGCCGGTTGCGGCCCGACTGACCGTACTCACCGAGGCCAGGCCGTGGGCTGTGGGCGTGCCGATGCCGCACCGGCGACGGAATTCCTCCGCTCTGGCGCACCGGTGGCACACGGGAGCGTTCGCCCGTACCGGCGCCGGTACGGGGCAAACAAACACCCCCCCCCGGTACCGCACGCCCGCCGTGGGATACACCGCCAGAACCACGACACGCGCCGGGCCCCCGCGGG